>CALEFF010000048.1 GCA_937876865.1 uncultured Bacteroidales bacterium
AAATTGATTTAAAGATTGTGTGTATTTTGTAAGTATTTGTGTGTTGGTGTAGCCTGTTACGTGCTTTATTATTTGCTTTGCTTCAAACACGTAATCCTCTATGCCGGCTATCTGCAACTGTTTTTTGCAATCGTTATATGCTTCAAATATCGTCATTTTCTTGTTCTTCTTTTTCTTCTTCTTGCGGTTGTTCGTCTTCTATTTCATCACAAGCCTTAAGCGCCGCTATTGCGATTTCCATCATATCGTCCTCGGGCTCTTTTGTGGTAATACGTTGTAGCCACATACCCGGTGCAGATATAATTTTTGTAATGATATTGTCGTATCTGCCGCAAATTTTTAAAACTTCATAGCCCAATCCGCAAATTATGGGTAACATTAAGATTTTTGCTACCACCCAGAGCCAACCGGTATCGTAAAGGGTTGGGAAAATCATTTGTACACCGGTTGATACTATCATACTTACAAGTATCATAAGTATTAAAAACGATGTTCCGCAACGGGGGTGAAAGCGCTTTTGTTTTTTTACGTTTTCTACCGTAAGGTCAAGACCTGCTTCATAGCAGAATATTGTTTTGTGCTCGGCGCCGTGATAACCAAATACGCGTCGTATATCCTTCATAAAGGATATTCCCCACATATAAAGCACCAACACCCCAAGCTTTATTAACTGTTCTATGCCCGAACGCACAACCTTGGTAAAGGTTGTTCTAAAGAGCCATTCAAGTCCTTCTACAGCGTAGCGCGGTACTCCCAAAAACAAAACCAACGCCAATGCCACACCCAAAACCGTGCCTATTGTCATAACAAAGGTGGTAAGAGCCGATTCTTTTTTGGTATCCTTTTCTTCTTTTCTTATGGAAAACCAAAACCTTTTCGCCTTTTATGTGTTTTATCACTTGAGCTTTTACCATAGCTCCTTCTATACATGGAGCACCAACTGTGATGTTTCCATCTACATCTTTTAGCATCACGGTGTCAAAAGCAATCTCTGCACCTTCTTCATTTTTAAGACGGTGTACAAATATCTTTTGATCTTTTTGTACCTTGAATTGCTGTCCTGCTATTTTTACTATTGCGTACATTTTAATTTTTATTTAAATTTCCTTTCTGAAACGAATTGCAAAGATAGACATTTATTGATTACCTGCAAAATATTTTATAAGAAAAATTATTATTGTTTTAATTTCATCTCTGTTTATCAACAATTTAATGTTTATAAATATTTGTTATACATTAAATCTAAAATGCATAATATCCCCATCTTGCACTACATATTCCTTACCTTCTACACTCATTTTACCAGCTTCTTTACATGCAGATTCACTTTTTAGAGCTACAAAATTTTCATATTTTATTACTTCTGCTCTAATGAATCCTTTTTCAAAATCTGTATGTATTACACCCGCACATTGTGGAGCTTTCCAACCTTTTGTAAAAGTCCAAGCTCTTACTTCTTGCACTCCTGCTGTTAGATATGTTTGAAGGTTTAACAAATGATATGCTTTTTTTATCAATCGAGCAACACCTGATTCTTCTAAGCCTAATTCTTCTAAAAACATTTGTTTTTCTTCTAAAGTTTCAAATTCTGCTATATCCGATTCTATTTTTGCTGCCACTATCAATATTTCTGCACCTTCTTCTTTTGCTATTTTTTCTACTTGTTCTGTGTATTTATTTCCGTTTACTGCACTTTTTTCATCAACATTACAAACATACAAAACAGGTTTTGCTGTTAAAAGACAAAGTTCTTTTGCAAGTTTTATATCATCTTTGCTTTCAAAAGTTACTGTTCTTGCACTTTTCCCTTGTTCTAATACAGCTTTATACTTTTTTAGGATTTCCAACATAGCCTTAGCTTCTCTATCTCCGCCAGACTTTGCTGCTTTTTCCACTTTTGGCAAACGTGTTTCTATAGTTTCAAGATCTTTTAATTGAAGCTCTGTATCAATAATTTCCTTATCTCTTATAGGATTAACACTTCCATCAACATGAACAACATTATCATCATCAAAACATCTTAATAAATGCAATATTGCATCACATTCACGAATATTTGCTAAAAATTTATTACCCAAGCCTTCGCCTTTGCTTGCACCCTTCACCAATCCTGCAATATCAACAATTTCTACCGTTGTAGGAACGATTCTTTCTGGATTTATCAATCCTGCCAAAACATTTAATCTTTCATCAGGCACAGAAATAACGCCTACATTTGGTTCAATTGTACAAAAGGGGAAATTTGCTGCTTGAGCTTTTGCGTTAGATAAACAATTAAACATAGTAGATTTGCCTACATTAGGCAAACCTACTATTCCACATTTCAAAGCCATTTCTTATTTATTAAGTAATTTAGAGAAATCGTCCAAAGAAATTTCTTTATTTTCGCATTTTACGTTTTCTTTCAATGTTTGAGTTAATTTTTGATCAAATAAGAATTCGTAAATTTGCTTTCCTTGTTCTTTATTTTCAAGCATATTAGTTGCTATTTTTTCAATAGCTTCTTCTCTTTCTTTTGCTTGTTCTTCGGTTTCGTTTTCTGCTTTAGGGAAATAATTAGAAATTAAGGCTTCTTTATAATATGTTTTTATTTCATCCTTAGAAACTTCCAATTTATATTGTTCCATCAATTTGCTTTCAATCAATTGCCATTTGATAGAATCTCTATACATTGTGTAGTTATCAATTATTTCTTTATCTTCAACTTTTCCTGTATTAGTTTGAATTAACCAACGTTTCAAAAATTCATCTGGCAATCCAAAAGTAGAAGTTTCAACCAATTGTTTGCTTACTTCATTTAAGAAATGACGATCTGCTTGTTGAGCATACGCCTTTTCCATATCTTCTTTTATTGCAGCTTTAAAATCAGCATCGGTTTTTATTTCTTTTGTAGGATAAGCCTTTGTATAAAGATCTTCATTAACTTCATGAGGAGTTACTCTACTAATAGAATGAACTGTAAATTGAACATCAGATTTAAATTCCTTAGCAACTTCCTTATCTATTCTCAACATTGCTGAAATTTCAGTAACATTTTTGAAAGCCTTTGCTAAATTAAACACGATTGCTTCATCTTTTTTAGCACCAATAAATTTTTTCTTTATTGTGGCCATTCCTATTTTATCAACAGCAATAGAAGTTACGGTTTGAACCCCGCCTTCTTTAACATTACCATCTTGGTCAAGTTCTTTAATTTGGCCATAAACCAAATCAGTTTCTTCTATTGTTTCAGGTGTTTCAAAGTTTCCAAATCTACGTTGAATATCTTCTATTTGTTTATTTATTGTTTCTTCATCAGGAGTGATTTTGTAATATGTTGCTTTTTGTTTTTCTAACTCCAATTTCACTTCTGGTTGTAATGCTATATCAAAATAGAAAACAAAATCTTGTTGATTATCCCAATCAATTTCTCCTGTTTTTTCATCATTTGACATAGGACTTCCTAAAAGGTCAAGTTTATTATCATCAACAAATTGATACATTGCATCAGACATAGCTTTTTGCACTTCTTCTGCTCTAACAGGTCTTTCATACATTTTTTTAATCATACCCATTGGAACTTGACCAGGTCTAAATCCTGGAATATTCGCTTTTTTACGATATTGTTTTAATTCTTTTTCAACCGCAGGCATATAATCCGCAGCATTTACTTCAACCTTTAAGACAGCTGTTAAATCACCTGTCATTTCCTTTGTTACATTCATACTTATACCTTAAATATATTATATATTATACCATTTATTATCAGAATTGAATTTGCAAAGTTAAGAATTTATCTCTAAATGAGTAAATTTTTATTCATCAAAGAATTCATTTAATGCTAACACTACCTTCTCATCAATATATGTGAAACGCATTTTTATTGATTGCCTACGTGCAGCAAACAATCCATAACCATTATTAACATTAGTATAAATAGGCTTATCTACAAGTTGCATAGACTCTTGACGAGAATAGCTATAATATTCGTATAGATTCAAATCACAAGACAAAATATAAAGTTCAAACCATGAAGCTCTATCTGTTTTAGAACAGTTTTTTCCAGCTAATTCTTTCTTTAAACCATCAAGTAAAAAGTCTAATTCTAAATTAAAACTCATCAATATTCCAGGGTAACTATTTTCACATAATTGCGTTGCAAAAGCAATATCTGCAAAAGTTTCTTTTCCATTGTTCTTATAATAAAATCTTATTACAGGTTGATACATTTTTGCAACAATTCCTTGATTATTTGAAGCTGCATAAGAATTTATATTATACCATTGACAATTTAATATTTGTTTTCCTGCACGATTTTGAAACTGCATATAACTTCCAGGAGTTACAATATCATAATCACCTATCAAACGAGTAGAAGCAGTTGTTTCTGCCCCTGTTTTCTTATTCCTTACCACAATCTTATAAGTTTGCTTCATTGCCTCTGTATGATTTAAACGACCTTTTGTTACACAATAATACAAAGGTGTATTTCCAGAATAGAAATCACCATCTTCCTTTTGATAAGATTCAGTATAATTAAACCAAAAAGTATCTCTTACAATATCATCGCTTTCCCAAAAATAATGAGAAACCATAAAAACATCAATATCCTCAGGATTATAATAGATAGAATCTTTCTCTTTCGAAAAATCCAAATAATTACCACTACCCAAAAATCCCTTTTGCACTCTTACAAAAGTTGTATCTTCATCTTGGTCAAGCAAACCATAAATAACAGTTACAGCTTTCCATTCTTCATTTGGATCAAACTCTACTTCGCAAGAAGTAAACACGCATAAAATGCACACAAAAGCAAATACACGTTCAAAAAATAGCTTCATTTCTTATTATTTTTTAAAAAATTCGGTTGCAAAGATAACTATAAATTCACAAATTAAAGATTTTCTTGTATTTTTGTAAGCCAATAATTAACCAAATATATGAAAAATAACTATGAAACATTGCGACAATTTTCTTGTAAGCGAGAAAAAATTTCTCAATACAAGTTTTTTCAAGCTAAAATTAAAATCAAAAAATACACTTCCTGAAATAAATCCAGGACAGTTTGTAGAAGTACAAGTAAATTCTGACAGTAAGGTATTATTACGCCGTCCAATTTCAATAAATGATGTAGACTATACCACAAATGAATTAAGTCTAATAATCCAAACCGTAGGACAAGGAACAAAAGAATTAGCAAAAATTTCAGAAGGAGAAGAAGTAAGCTTAATTTATCCATTAGGCAATGGTTTTAAATTAGAAGGGAAAAGTCCTATCTTAGTCGGAGGAGGAGTAGGCATAGCTCCACTTCTTTATTTAGCAAAACAATTCCACGCAAAAGGAATAAAACCTGATGTTCTATTAGGTTTTAGAAGCAAAGAACAAATGATTGCATTAGATGAATTTGAAAAATACTCAAATCTTTATATATCCACACAAGATGGTAGCATTGGAGAAAAAGGATTAGTAACAGAAAACAAAATATTCTCAACATCACACGATGTAATCTACACTTGCGGTCCAACACCTATGATGAAAGCAATAGCAGAACACGCTTTGAAAAATAACACTGAATGTTACGCTTCATTAGAAAATAAAATGGCTTGCGGAATAGGTGCATGCTTATGCTGTGTTCAAAATACAACCCAAGGACACAAATGTACCTGCACAGAAGGCCCTGTATTTAATGTAAAAGACATAATTTGGTAAAATCAAAAGCAATGGAAAAATTAAAAATACAAATAGGCAATTTAGAATTTCAAAACCCTGTAATGACAGCCTCAGGAACATTTGGTTTTGGATTAGAATATGAAGATTTTTTTGATGTACAAAAACTTGGAGCAATAATAGTTAAAGGTACAACAGGAGAAAAAAGAGAAGGTAATCCTGCTCCTCGTATGTGCGAAACCCCAATGGGAATGATTAACGCAGTAGGTTTGCAAAACAAAGGTGTAGATTATTTTTGTGAACATACATATCACGAAATCAAGCACTACAAAACCAATGTAATTGTAAACGTTTCAGGCTCTTCAATAGAAGAATACGTAAAAGTAGCAGAGAAAATAAATGAATTAGAACACATTCCAGCAATAGAATTAAACATATCTTGCCCTAACGTAAAGAAAGGTGGAATGGGATTTGGAACAGATCCTAAAATGGCGTTTGAAGTAGTAGATGCAGTAAGGAAAATTTATAAAAAACACTTAATTGTAAAACTTTCTCCTAACGTTACATCTATTGCAGAGATAGCAAAAGCCGTTGAAAGTGCAGGAGCCGATAGCGTTTCAATGATAAACACAGTTTTAGGTATGGCAATAGATGCTGAAAAACGCAAACCATTGCTTTCAACCATAACAGCAGGTTTGTCAGGCCCTGCAATAAAACCAATAGGCTTACGATGCGTTTACCAAACCTCCAAAGCAGTAAAAATTCCAATTATAGGCTTGGGCGGAATCACTAATGCAACAGATGCAATAGAATATATACTCGCAGGAGCAAGTGCAATACAAATTGGAACTCAAAACTTCGTAAACCCAAGCGTTGGATTAGAAGTAATAGAGGGCATGAAAGAATACCTTGATCGCCACAATATTTCTCACATTTGGGACGTTAGAGGAATAATTTAAACTAATATAAGTATGAAAAAAGTAATTTCAGTATTGCTGTGCTTAGTTTTCACGGCGAATCTTGTTGGTCAAGAAAAGAATAGTGGTTTCTTTGTGGGATTAGATTACGGAAAAACAGATTTTCTCTCTAATTCAGGGTTATCTCTCAACGAAAATCAAAACCAAATGAAGAATTACAATGCTATAAACACAAAATTCTCTTTTGGATATAACACAAAACTAAATGCGTTTATTAAATTGAACCTTCTTTTAACAGGAGTAGATTTTAAACAAGACTTCAATAATGCAATAAAATTAAAAGAGCAAGCATCAATACTATATTCTGAAATAGCAGTTGGTTGGAATTTTAAAGTAAATAGGCTAACTATTCACCCAACTGCTGGTATTGGGTTAATGAGTATTTGGAATAATATAACACTTAACAACAATGAATATGGTTTTAATTCAAATACAATTGGTTCAAGTTTAGGTTTATCTCTTTCTTATGAAATAAACAAAAATCTTTCCTTTGTTTCAGAGTTTTCAAGCATTACTGCAAAACCAAAACTTGCAAAATTTCCAGAATCAGATATTTTGTTGATTAAAGAATACTCTTCAAGCGAAAGAAATTATATTAAAATGACAAATTTCAATCTTGGATTAAGAATTAATTTCTAAGATTTTTTAAAATAAATTAAAGAAAAAATTATTTTTTTCTTTAATTTATTTTTTTAAAGCTAAGAAAAAAAATAAAGAAAGGCGATTGAGAAAATTCAATCGCCTTTCTTGTTTTAGGACAAAATAATAATTCATCTATTATAAATTACAAGTATCAACACTCGTAAAGCGTTTTATAATTTCCTTTGCATCATAACTTTTTATAGTTTCTATTTCCCCATTGAGAGCTGTTATTTCTATAATATTAAAATGCTCCCAATTAAGAATATCACAAATAGAGTTAGTATCTACTATTACATCTTTATTTTTAAATTCAGAAGCAATCCTACCAGATACTATCACAGTAACATTATCTTTTATTTCACCATATTCAACCGCTACTTTACGACACCCAACACAAGATAAAGCTGGCACTATAATGACAGTTTGTTCACCTTTTGAAAGTTTAAAATCAAGTTCTTCTATATACGAAAGAAAAACTTCCTTATCGCTGAGTTTATTTTCTGAACAAGCAGTCAAGAACATTATATAACTAATCAAACACAAACAAATCCATTGTTTTATTTTTAGTTGTACGTACATACACTCCTTTCTTTCCTATAAATATTACAGGTCTATAATTATCTCCATCAAATATAACTTCATACTTTTTATCAAGTTCCGAATCTGTAACAATTAAAGCCCAATCAGATTTCTGCTTCATAAAAGTTTCATCATCACTACGTTTTCCCATATCCAAAACTCTATAATATAACTTTCTATGTTTATCATAGTATAAACCTCTAAAAAGCATGTTGTTTTCCCAATATTTTATTTTCTCTGTTGTAGAATTTTCTTGAGAAAAATCTCTTTTTTCTGGCTGAACATAAAACTTTGATGTAAGCTTCTTTTCTTTTATTTTTTCACCTGTCATTGTCATTACTATTACATTTTGAGACAATTCCGTTCCTGCTATAATTATTGAATCCTCAACATTAAATGCAACAGTATAACTATCATCTATAAACATTTCTTTTGGCTGATCAGAAGGTCGTTCACCAAACAAACTTACACACTTTACACTATCCGTATTACTTACATCCCATGCAACAATAAGATTTGATTTTGCACGAAATTTTGCATAATCCTTAAACTCACCTGTTAATGATTTTATTGGAATAAACCCTGTATAAACAATATCACCACAAGAAAAAAATGGATGATTACCACCACACAACCACACAATTTGTTCCTCATAATGCTTTACAAAAGGGCAAGCGACTTCCGAACCTATCTTTGAATTCCAAAGATTCAAATCTTTATCATCTAATTGCATCCAAATTGTTTCATTATTTGAATTATAACAAAAGTTACTAACACGAGATAACGTCTTTGAGATTAGTGTATCTATCCTTTTTTTTTCAATGTCAAAAAAACATATTGAATACCCATTATTCGCTACAAATACAACACCTTCTTTTCCTTTAATATTACAAATATCACTAAGTGCTGGCAACCACGGTAAAGCTTCCTTCTCTTTTAAAAATTCATCAGGATTTTTCACAACATCATCATTACACGCAACACAAAAACTTACAATTAATACAATAAATATTATATTGAATATCTTTTTCATAACTTACAAAAAAAGGAGAGGTAAACCTCTTTTTAATTAATAAATAATAAATGTAAAATATATTTCACGGCACAAAGTTAATAAAAAAAATTATACCAACAAAAAACAAAAAAAATATACATACCTTTTGTATCTTTTACTATTTTTATTACTTTTGCAAAAAGGATCTAAATTAATCTAAGTATGAAAAAAGTAATTTCAGTATTGCTGTGCTTAGTTTTCACGGCGAATCTTGTTGGTCAAGAAAAGAATAGTGGTTTCTTTGTGGGATTAGATTACGGAAAAACAGATTTTCTCTCTAATTCAGGGTTATCTCTCAACGAAAATCAAAACCAAATGAAGAATTACAATGCTATAAACACAAAATTCTCTTTTGGATATAACACAAAACTAAATGCGTTTATTAAATTGAACCTTCTTTTAACAGGAGTAGATTTTAAACAAGACTTCAATAATGCAATAAAATTAAAAGAGCAAGCATCAATACTATATTCTGAAATAGCAGTTGGTTGGAATTTTAAAGTAAATAGGCTAACTATTCACCCAACTGCTGGTATTGGGTTAATGAGTATTTGGAATAATATAACACTTAACAACAATGAATATGGTTTTAATTCAAATACAATTGGTTCAAGTTTAGGTTTATCTCTTTCTTATGAAATAAACAAAAATCTTTCCTTTGTTTCAGAGTTTTCAAGCATTACTGCAAAACCAAAACTTGCAAAATTTCCAGAATCAGATATTTTGTTGATTAAAGAATACTCTTCAAGCGAAAGAAATTATATTAAAATGACAAATTTCAATCTTGGATTAAGAATTAATTTCTAAGATTTTTTAAAATATTTCAAAGAAAAAATTATTTTTTTCTTTGATTTATTTTTTTAAAGCTAAGAAAAAAAATAAAAAAAGGCGATTGAGAAAATTCAATCGCCTTTTTGGGTTTGTTATTTTTAAGACTATTCTTCGTCTTTTGTTTGTTCTTCGTATGCTTTCAATAGTTTTGATTGAACATCTGTTGGAACTGCTTCGTATTCTGCAAAACTCATTGTGTATGTTCCTCTTCCTGATGTTAAAGATGAAAGTGCTGTTGAGTAACGATACATTTCTGCTAACGGAACTTTTGCTTTTACTATAGAATTCATTCCTTCTGAATCCATTCCCATTACTATTGCTCTTCTTGATTGAAGGTCTGTCATAACGCCTCCCATTAATTCTGAAGGAACTGTTACTTCCATGTCGTAAATTGGTTCAAGGATTTTTGGACCTGCTGATTTGAAGGCTTCTTTGAAGGCATTACGTCCTGCAAGTTTAAATGCCATTTCATTACTATCAACAGGGTGCATCTTTCCGTCAAAGATATTTACTACTATATCTCTTGCGTATGAGCCTGTAAGTGGACCTTCTTCCATTTTTTCCATGATTCCTTTTAGGATTGCTGGCATAAATCTTGCGTCAATTGCTCCTCCTACGATACATGTATTGAATATCAATTTTCCGCCCCAAGGTAGAGTTGTTTCTTCTGTGTTACGGATTGGATATTTCTTTTGTTGTGGCATTCCTTCGTAGTATGGTTCAATCATCATAAAGACTTCTCCAAATTGTCCTGCTCCTCCTGATTGTTTTTTATGACGATATGATGCTTCTGCACTCTTTGTGATTGTTTCTCTGTAAGGAATTTTTGGTGCAGAGAACTCTACTGGAATTTTATATACGTTATCTAAATACCATTTCAATGTATTGATGTGATATTCTCCCATTCCTTTTACGATTGTTTGCTTTAATTCTCTTGCAATCTCTACTCTTAGTGAGCAATCGTGTGAAGAATATTCATTAAGTGCTGCTCCAAGTTTTTCATCATCGCCACTGTCTACTGCTTTTATTGCGGTTGTGTAGATTGGTTCAGGGAATTGAATTGCGTTTAATTTGTCTCCTACATTTTTTGCTGAGGTTAATGTAGCGTTTGTTGCAACATCTTTTAATTTTATTGTAGAAACAATATCTCCTGCACATGCTTTTTCAATTTTTGTACGGTTTTTACCTGAGTTTACAAAAATTTGTGCTATTCTTTCTTTGCTTTCGTTTGATGAATTGACAACATCCATTCCTTCTGTTACTTCTCCGCTCATTACTTTCATATAAGAGATATTTCCAACGTGTGTTTCGTTTGCTGTTTTGAATACAAACAATGTTGTTGGTGCTGCTTCATCGTAAGTAATTTTTTCTCCAGATACTAATGTCTTAGTGTGAAGTGCTTCTGTTGGAGAAGGAACGTTGAATGTTATGAATTCCATCAATCTTCCTACTCCTATGTTTTCTTTTGCTGAAATACATGTTACAGGGAATACGTTTCTTGCTGCCATTCCTAAGCGTAATCCTTTTCTAACTTCATCTATCGCAAGGTCGCCTTCGTCAAAATATTTTTCCATTAACTCATCTGAACCTGCAGCTGCATTTTCTACTAATGCAAGTCTTAGTTCTTCTGCTCTTTCTTTTTCACTTTCTGGAATTTCTAATATTTCTGGTTTTCCGCCTCCTTTTGGATATTTGTACATCTTTTGCATTATTAGGTCAATAAAGCTATCGAATCCTACGCCTGCATTGATTGGATATTGTACTACTGTGATTTTGTCTCCAAAGAATTCTTTTAATTCTTTGATTTGTTCGTCAAAATTAGCTTTTTCGTGATCTAATTGATTCATTGCTATCATTAAAGGAATTGATAGCCTTTTTGTATGACGAAATGCTATTTCTGTTCCTACTTCTACTCCGATTTGTGAGTTTATTACCACTACTGCTGTTTCTACTGCGTGAAGTGCTGCTACTAATTCCCCTTGATAGTCTGCGTATCCTGGAACATCTATTATGTTTATTTTCTTATTGTTGTATTCTGCGTACAAAAGACTTGATACAACAGAAGATTTTCTTTCTATTTCTATATCTCTGTAATCCGATAGTGTATTTTTGTCTTCTATTGCACCTTTTCGTGTAACGATTCCTGATTCAAATGACATGGCTTCTGCCAATGTGGTTTTTCCTGACTTAGCTCCTCCTAATAGGGCTATGTTTTTAATTTCTGAGGTATGATAAATCTTCATAACTATATTTATTAGTTTAAATTATTTAATTGTTTTGAATAGGGCAAAGATAAAAATTATTTTCAGTTCTCCAAAAAATTAAAGCACTTTTTTTAATTCAACTTGCTAATATTTTTTTTAACGTTCTTTATACTTTATTGTATTGCTTCGTGTTTAATATTATTGTTATCTTTGCAAAAAAATCTATGACAAAAAAAAGATTATATACTTTTTCTCAGGGGTTAGAGTATGCAAAAGAGTATTGTGCGAAAGAGGAACGTTGTCAAAGCCAGGTTATTGAAAAATTGATGAGTTTAGGTCTTACAAAACAAGAAAGCGAAGACTGTGTTGCAGAATTGATTTGTCAAGGTTATGTCAATGAGCAAAGGTATGCCGAATTATTTGCTGTGAGTAAATTTCATCAAAATAAGTGGGGTAAGATTAAAATTGCGTATTATTTAAAGCAAAAACGAATTAGCGAACCTTGTATAAAAAAAGGTTTAGAGGCTATTGATTATAACGAATATATTTCTTTGATTGAGGAAATTTTTTCAAAGAAATATTTTTCTATTTCAAAGGATAAAAAAATTAAAACAAAGAAATCTTTTGAGTATCTCTTAGGAAAAGGGTTTGCATATAATGATATTGTAGAAGCTATTAAAGACAAGGAATATGATTTCTAAAATACCAAAATTTCTTCAACAATTATTTTCAAAAAGCGTTGAGTTTAGAATCAAGACAAAAGAAAAAGTAATTTTTCTTACTTTCGATGACGGACCTGTGCCTGAGGTTACAAATAAGGTTTTAAAGATTCTTAGACGCTACAATGCAAAAGCAACTTTCTTTTGTGTAGGTGATAATATTAGAAAACACCCTGAATGTTATCAATCTTTGTTAAGCGAAGGTCATTCGGTAGGAAATCACACTATGTATCACTCTAACGGACCTATAACTAGGTTTGAAGATTACAAGGTAAGCGTTGAAGAATGCGAAGAGTTTTGTAAAACAAATCTTTTTCGACCTCCTTACGGCAGAATTACAAAAAAACAATTTCAATTTGTAAAAAGCAAAGGTTATCGTATCATTCTATGGACCGTAATAAGTTTTGACTACAATCAAAAAAATACACCAGCTCTTTGTTTGAAAAATTCACTCAAACTAAAAGCTGGTGATATAATTCTATTTCACGACAATCCGAAAGCAGAACGTAATATGCTTTATTGCCTTGAAAGAGTTTTGTCTTTTTACAGCAAAAAGGGATTTCGCTTTGAAAGAATCGTTTGATTATAACTGAATCAAAACGTCTTTAACTACTACTTCCCCATGTTTTAACCTTACTGTACTTTTTCCTGCTCTTGTTACAATTGATAGAGGCTCAACACTAATAGTGTCTTTATGGGTTACAAAGATGTCTAATATTGCCTCATTGTCAAAAAAGAAATACGCTTCTCCATTAGCTTCAGTTTTTCCTGTTCGTTTAACACTTCCAGACTCTTTACTAATGTTCACAGTTGCATTACCATATTTCTTTGATGGGTTTTTCGCATCTTTAACCACAACAGTTAATCCACAACCGTCTAATTCGTCTTCTGAACAAGAAGAAAATAGTGGAGAAATCAACACTGCACAGATTGTGATTAAAAAAAATCTTATCATATTCTTTCTCATAACAGTTTTTTTTTGTAGTATTGCATTTTAATTCTTAATTACAGAGTGCAAAACTAATAAAAAAAAGTATGAACACAAAGAAAAATCTATTTTTAATCCTTTTAATGGGTATTTTTATGGGTGCTTGTTCAAGTAAAATGGCAAAAGTTGAAGCCACAACACCTCAAGAAAATAAAGAAGAAACAAAAGAAATTACAACTATGGTATTGATTAGCACAAATTATGGCGATATGAAAGCCATTCTTTACAACGAAACCCCTTTGCATAGAGACAATTTCATAAAATTAGTCAAAGAAGGGTATTATGATGGAACACTTTTCCATAGAGTTATCGATGGTTTTATGATACAAGGAGGTGATCCTGATTCTAAAACAGCTAAACCAAAACAAATGTTAGGTCAAGGTGGTCCAGGATATACTATTCCAGCAGAGTTTAAGCAAGAATTGATTCATAAAAAAGGAGCTTTGGCTGCTGCAAGAATGGGTGATAATGTAAATCCTCAAAAAGCATCATCAGGAAGTCAATTCTACATTGCACAAGGTAAACGTTACACTTCTGAGGAGTTGAATATGTTACAAGCAAGAATGGGAAAACAATTCAATCAAACACAAAAAGATGCTTATGTTAATGAAGGTGGTGTTCCTTTCTTGGATTATGAATACACAGTGTTTGGTCAAGTAATAGAAGGTTTAGAGGTAATTGACAAAATAGCAAAGGTGCAAAAAGACCGCTATGATCGCCCTGTTGAAGATGTTAAAATGACAATAAGCATTGTTGAATAAGTATTATGAAACAAAGATTAAAACAAGCAATTGAAAATTTAAAGCAGTTAAGTGTAAACACTGCTGAGGAATTAGAACAACTAAGAATACAATATCTTGGTAAAAAAGGGTTGATGAATGAGTTGTTTGCTCAATTTAAAAGTGTGCCTAATGAAGAAAAGAAAGAAATGGGTGCAATGCTTAATGAGTTGAAAACAGCTATTCAAAATAAAATTGAAAGTCTAAGAGAAATTATAGAAAATAAAAACGAGGCAAAAATTCAAATAGATGATTTAACAAAGCCTGCTTTATTAGAAAAAACAGGTTCAAGACATCCGATTTCTCTTGTAAGGGCAGAAATTATTGATATTTTCTCTCAAATTGGATATAGTGTAGCTGAGGGTCCTGAAATAGAAGATGATTGGCATGTATTTTCAGCTTTAAATTTCCCTGCTGAACACCCTGCAAGAGATATGCAAGATACGTTCTTTATTGAAAATAGAGAAGATGCAAATCACGCTGTATTAAGAACGCACACCTCTTCTATTCAAGTTAGAACAATGGAAACTCAACAACCTCCTATAAGAATTATTGCTCCGGGAAGAGTTTTCAGAAATGAAGCAATATCTGCAAGAGCTCATTGCATATTTCATCAAATAGAAGGTTTATATATTGATAAAAATGTATCGTTTGCAGACCTTAAACAAAGTTTACTTTATTTTGCTCAACAAATGTTTGGAGCAGATACAAAGATAAGACTTCGTCCTTCTTATTTCCCTTTCACAGAACCTAGTGCAGAAATGGACGTTTCTTGTAATTTATGTGGTGGAAAGGGTTGCAATGTTTGTAAAGGAACAGGTTGGTTAGAGATTATGGGCTGTGGAATGATTGACCCTAATGTTTTGGAAGCTTCTAACATAGATAGTAAAGTTTATTCTGGATTTGCTTTTGGTATGGGTGTAGAAAGAATCGCTATGCTTAAATACGGAGTAAATGATTTAAGAATGTATTTTGAGAATGATGTAAGATTCCTTAATCAATTCAAACAAAATTTTTAATAATTAAAGATATAGCAACGAAATGTTTCCAAAAAAAATAATTTCGTTGCTATTTTTATGTAATTATGGCAGAAATTCGTATAAATAAAATGTCTTTTTTCGCTCATCATGGTTGTTTTGAGGAAGAAAGAAAAATAGGAACTAATTTCCAAGTTGATTGTGAATTGGATGCAGATACTTCTTTAGCAGAAGAAAGTGATAATATAGATGATACAGTTAATTATCTTGATGTTTATCAGTTAATAAAAAAAGAAATGGAAATTCCTTCGCATCTTTTAGAACACGTTGCGAAAAGAATAATTGATGTTATTCTTAATAATTATCCACAAGTAAGTAGATGTAAGGTAAGAGTTCATAAAATGAATCCTCCGCTTGGAGGACAAATGCGAAGTGTTAGTGTGTGTCTTGAACGCTCTCGTTCTTAGTTTTTTTTCTTTCGTGCAAAAAACTCTATCCACACAAACCACAATACAAAAATGACTACATACATTAATGGACGTGCAATCCAATCATGTACATATTGAAAATCTCCACCACTAGCTAAGACCTCTGAAAGTAAGTAGCATCTTAATATATTACAAAGAAGAATTATTATAGAACCTATTAAAAAATATAATAATTTTTTATACCATTTATTTGGACAGAAAATCATGACTAAAAGAAACTGCATACATTGTTTTATTGCAGAACAATCGTGTATGATGGTTATTGTAGCATAGGTTCCTAAATCATCATAAAAATTAAAGCTCATCCCCTCCGCCACAAAAGAATAAGAAGAAAAAAGATTTAAAAGTATATGAGTTCCATTGTATGCAAGACGAGTAAAAAAGTCAAATATTTCGGTTGTAAATGGCCCAAACAACCAAGAATTCATATTCGTATTCCAATACAAGAAATGAAAAATTATCGTAACAATCCCAAATATAAGACCGTCTTTAATAATATTTCTATTATCTTCTATTGCCCAAATATTTTGTAGGGTTTGCTTTATATTCATAATTGTTTATTTTAATTTTGAGCGTTTTATCAAAAATGGAAATAAGATTTGATCAAAACCTTTGTTAATATCGGCTTGGACAAAGTCTATTTTCAGTTTATTGCATTCGCTTCTAATCAAATCTAATCGTTGTTTGATTGCATCTGTGTATTGATTGCGAATTTCTTCTGGATTAATTTTTAATTCTTCTCCACTTTCAACATCAATAAATCGATAATAACCCATCTTATAATCAAAGTTTACTTCCTTTTGATTGTCAAAAACATGAAAAAGTATTACTTCGTGTTTATTATGTTTTAGGTGTCTTAATGAATCTATTAGTTCCTCGGCAGAAAAACTATCGGAAAATAAATCAGTAAAAATAATAAACAAAGAACGTCTATGAATTTGTTCGGAAAGCGAATGTAAAGCTTTATTTATACAAGTAATTTGCGAAAGATTTTCTTTTGTCTTTATCTTATTCTCTAAAAGCGTAAAAAGATATTGTTTATGGGCAAGATTAGTTTTTATAGGCGAAATATAATCTATTTCTTTGGAGATAAAAGATAGTCCAAAAGCATCACGCTGTTTATAGAGTATTTGCATAATTACTCCACAAGCATAAACAGAAAAAGAAAATTTATTATTTTTCTCTTCCTTTTGAGTTTTATTATAAGGGAAAAACATTGAGGAAGAAGTATCAAGAACAAACATCGCACGTAAATTTGTTTCTTCTTCAAATCTTTTAACAAATAATTTATCAGTACGAGCATATAAACGCCAATCTATATATTTTGTACTTTCCCCTGTATTGTACAAACGATGTTCGGCAAACTCTACTGAAAAACCATGAAACGGGCTTTTGTGAAAGCCCGTCATAAATCCTTCTACTATTTGAGTAGTCTTGAAATCAATAGAATTATACAGAGATTTATCTCTTAATTCCTCTGACATAAAAAATAGAAATTATAAGTATTTTTCTATTTTTTCAACGAATGCTGCTTTTGTTTGTGCACCTACAAGTTTATCAACTACTTCTCCGTTTTTCAAGAATATAACAGTAGGAATATTTCTAATACCGAATTTTGATGTTATTTCACTATTGCCATCAACATCACATTTTCCTATAACTGCTTTTCCTTCATATTCTCCTGAAAGTTCGTCAATAATTGGAGCAACTTTGCGACAAGGTCCGCACCATTCTGCCCAAAAGTCAATAACTACTAATTTGTCTGATTGTGCTACCATTTCATCATATGTAGCGTCTGTAATTTGTAATGCCATAATTATAATTTATTTTTATTGTTTAGAATTTCAAAACTAATGTTGCTTGAATAATATTATGAATTTCTGTCATATTTGTTTCAGTTCCGTCATACCAATAATATTTTGAATCTCCCATTGAATGAACGTATGCTAAATCAAATCCAACTTTATTTTTTCTATATCCAAATCCAAATGTAGCATAATTTGTTGAAGCATCGTTCTGTACCTCTACATAAGGATTGCCTTGCATTGCATAACCTGCTCTAAGAGCAAAAGGACCAAATTTTACTTCTCCTCCTAATCTAAGTGTATGTGCAGGACGGAAAATATTTTCTATACTTGTATTGAAATTATACTCACCAACTACATCTTCTGTAAAATCAAATCTCATTAGAGAATAGTCCGCATATTCATAATCAGCACTAATTGAACCAACTATTGAAGAAGAAATATCTCCTAATACAACAGCTGCATTTGCTAAAAAGCGGAATGGAGTTTGTATTCCATAAAAGAATGTTGGAGCAATAGAGCCTGCTGTGTTATCATATTGAACTATTGCAGAAAAATCATCTGTAACAGAGTAATATGTAGGAGTATGGACGGCAACGCCTAATCTAAGTGGAGAAATTGGCTTAAATATAGCTCCTAATTTTAGGTTTATTCCCACAGAGGTTAAATCTTGTTGTTTTGTATGTAAATAAGATGCTATTGTTTCATCATTTGAACCAATTTTACTTTCAGTTAAGGTTGTCAATGTGGTCATATCAGCAAAAGGAATGCCTGTTGTTACCCCAAAATATAAGATATCTCTTATGTTTGCTGACCAAGAAAGAGAAAATTCATTAACCGAACCACTATATTGTATTCTTTGGAATTGATTAAAAGTACCTGCTTCAAACAAAGAAGAGATTGTCATTGTATTTGTGTCTAAATCTACAACTCCTGCTCTGATAAATTCATTTTCTATATCTTGATATTCTATTATATCATTCATTACTACTTGGTCAACAAAAGAATTATTCAAGATATCCCTGCTCATAGCAATATTATTTGAGAAGGTCTTTAATCTATTTATTCCAACAGAAAATTGAACATACTTTAACCAAGAATCATCAACCTTTATAGGCAAAACTATTCCAAAATTACCAAAGGTAAGTTTAGTTTTATCATCTTTTAAACCCAGATCGTTCGTAAAAGCAGAAGCATTGGCAAAATTTAATCCTGCCGAAAAAGTCATTTCTGCAACTCTGTAAATACCTAATCCTGCAGGGTTATAATTAGCCGACATTATATCTCCTCCAATTGCTCCAATAGCACCTGCTCTACTCATATAATTAGCCGTTCCCTCCAATCCCAATTGACTAAAAAATAAAGGGAAATCTTCACTTTGAGCTTTCGCTCCCACAAAAGCACAAACGCTTAATATAAACACAACAATTTTTTTCATATTATTACGTATTTATCTTTATTACTAAAATATTATCTTCTTATTGAACCGCCACTACGAGAGCCTCCTCTTGAACCTCCACCAAATGAAGAGCCAGAAGAACGTGTTCCACTACTTCTATTGATTGAAGAACCACTACCTCTATTGTACGATTTACTACTATTACTATTTCTTGAATTATTTCTATTAAATAAATTCGTATTCTTATTAGTTTGTCTATTGATTGTAGAAACCTTTCCTCCTCTATTTGTGCCTGGCTTTATGTTAGAAGTAGAACGAGTTGGTTTATTATATTTCTTCGAATTATTACCATAAACAACTTTGTTATTAGTTGGTTGAGGCTTTATATTGTTAGTTTTTCTTGTTATTTCTTTCTTTATTGAGCTTCCACTAACATTACCAGCCCTTTTTATACTTCCACCTATGGAACTGCCTCTATATATATTTGAATTGTAGTCCATAGAATTGAAGTAACACACATCATAATGTGGATGATGATGATGGTGATGATGAAAATGATGATGGTGCCAATAAGGATTATAGAAAGGATCCCAATACAAAGAAGAGTAATAAGAAGGATACCACCAACTATAACCTAAATAAATTGAAGTACCCCAACAGAAAGGATCGTATGTGTACCAATATAAATTAGTATAATAATCAGCATAATAATCTCTGTAAACAACGGGGTGATAAAATCTTCTTAATCGAGCACTATAAGCATAATCATAATAATCCTCTTCATCAAATTCCGCATAATTCACATCATATTCTCCTTGCAATTCTTCTGCATTAAAGTTTTCTTGATCAGAGACACTATCCTCAACTGCAATTATCTCTCTATAATGTCGTTTTTGCTTTGTGTAAGAACTATCTTGATATATAGCATTATCGCTATCCGCTGCAATAAACGGTTCATGTTCTTTTAGATTTGTAGCATATACATCATCATAACCTATTGTAGGAACAGAAAGTCCACAACCATTGAAAACAAACAATAGTATCAAGCCACAAAATCCTATTCTTAACTTACCAATTAAACTATTATTCTTCATAATACACTCCTTTTCTAAAAAATGTTTATAAAATATTTGTATCTTTGCAACACATTTGAAGAGACAAAAATACGAAGATTTTTTTGTCTTGCAAATAATTAAACGATAAACAGAGATAAAAAGTTGTATAAATATGGCAAAAGATTTTGTAAAACGCTCTGAAAACTACTCAGAATGGTATAATGAATTAGTAGTTCGAGCAGATTTAGCAGAAAACTCATCTGTAAGAGGTTGTATGGTAATAAAACCATACGGATACGCAATATGGGAAAAGATGAGAGATGAATTAGATAGAATGTTCAAAGAAACAGGACACCAAAACGCATACTTCCCACTTTTTATTCCGAAATCATTCTTTGAAAAAGAAGCAGAACACGTAGAAGGCTTTGCAAAAGAATGTGCAGTTGTAACACACCACCGTCTAAAACCTAAAAAAGACGGTTCAAAAGGCTTAGAACCAGATCCAGACGCAAGATTAGAAGAAGAACTAATAGTAAGACCAACCTCAGAAACCATTATTTGGGACACATACAAAGGTTGGATAAAATCTTACCGCGACCTACCAATCCTTTGCAATCAATGGGCAAACGTAGTACGTTGGGAAATGCGTACAAGAATGTTTTTAAGAACAGCTGAATTCCTTTGGCAAGAAGGACACACAGCACACGCAACAGAAGAAGAAGCAGTAGCAGAAACAAAACAAATGTTAGAAGTCTATGCCAACTTTGCAGAAAACTATATGGCGATGCCAGTATTGAAAGGCGTGAAATCACCAAACGAACGCTTTGCCGGAGCAATCGACACCTATTGTATAGAAGCAATGATGCAAGACAAAAAAGCCCTACAAGCAGGAACCTCACACTTTCTTGGACAAAACTTCGCAAAAGCCTTTGACGTAAAATTCCTATCAAAAGAAAACAAATTAGAATACGTTTGGGCAACCTCTTGGGGCGTAAGTACAAGACTTATGGGAGCCTTAATCATGTCGCATTCCGATGACAACGGATTAGTACTTCCACCAAAACTTGCACCAATCCAAGTAGCAATCGTTCCTATCTTCAAAACAGAAGAAGAATGCGAAAAAATAAACGCCGAAGTAGCAAGAATCCAATCAGAACTCAAAGCAAAAGGCATCAGCGTTAAGTTTGACGATAGAAGAGAATACAAACCAGGTTGGAAATTCAGCGAATACGAATTCAAAGGCGTACCCGTACGCTTAACAATGGGAGCAAGAGATTTAGCAGAAGGCAAATGCGAAATCGCACGCCGCAATACCTTGGAAAAACAAACCATTGCAGTAGAAGATGCAGTAGCAACAATAGAAAGACTCTTAGAAGAAATCCAAGCAAACCTTTTCTTAAAAGCAAAAACATTTAGAGAAGAAAACACAAGAAAGGCAGACACTTGGGAAGAATTTGTAAATATATTGGAAAACGAAGGAGGCTTTATCTCAGCACACTGGGACGGCACACCAGAAACAGAAGAAAAAATCAAAGAACTAACAAAAGCCACAATACGTTGCATACCATTTGACGCCGTAGAAGAAGAAGGCAAATGTATCCTAACAGGAAAACCTTCAAACAAAAGAGTAATATTTGCAAAAGCATACTAATAGAAAATGGGCGAAAACTTTTTTAAAAATATTTTCGCCCATTTTTTTAATTAGCACAATGAATATTTACCACAAATATATCTTGTTTACAACCTTTGGTTGATTTTCAGCCCAAGATATTGCCACATCACGAGCTGCTTTTATTTGATCCATTCGTTCAATATGTTCATTGTTTAATTGTTGCACCTTTAAATTCCATTCTCGTTGATCAATACTTTTAACATCTGTTTCAATTTTTATGATAAGATTATTAATCTCTTCTGAAAAAGAACTTCCTGCTGGCGCCTTCATCAATATTTGTGCGACCTTTTCTGCACCTTCTGAGTTCGGATTAGCTGCCCAAGCCGCTTTAGCTTGATTTAACAATGGCTCTACTACCATATCTATTGCTTTTTGAGCATAAACAAAAAGAACTGGTTGTACCATCGTTTCATAAGAAGGTATTTCTAATGGTATTTCAGAGATTATAAAATTCGCCTGAGCATAATCATTATTCATTGCAGCTTGTTCCGCTTTACTTAATATTGCAGATAAGTTTTGTTCATAGTAGTCAAATATTGCTTTTTTTGATTGAGCGATAAAATTTACAAATGCAGGATCTTTATCATACTTCATTGAAGAAATTCCTTTTGTTAAAGCATTTTCTCTACTAGAACCTCTTGTTTTTGTTTCAATTGAAGTTGAACCGAAAACTTTACCTGTTTGTATATCACACATATTAAAGACTAACTCAAATTCAACATCAAAAAATTGAGGCACTGTTGCTGTTACTACTTCATTTGTGATAATAACCGTAGGGACAACTGCAAAACGAGAAATGTGAGGAAGAGATCCTATTCCATTTTTTGTTAATGCTTTTTGCAACTTTTGTTGTACTTGTGAATCTAACTTTTCTGATAAATTATAGTCAGAAACGAGATGAGCAGGTGCTACTGTAAATGTTTGAGCAAATAATCCTACTGTAAATATAGTAGAAATTATAATACAAAAAACTTTTAATTTCATAACCTTTTTATTTACATTTCACAAATTAAAGCGATATTATCGTGATAGTGGCCATACCTAAGGCTTTCGTTCCTGCTTTATCTCCTACCGCTCCTCTTGTAATTTTTGTTTTATAACCTGCATTCAACAATCTTGCATCAAGTGCTTTCTTTAAAGGTTGATAGAAATTATAAGCAACTATTGAACGCCCTTTATCATTAAACAACGGTATCATAGATTGACTTACACTAAATGACATTTCATCTTGACTATCTATTGAATAAGATCCTCCAACACAATTATTAGATAACCACTCATCTATGAAATCAGAAGTAGATACTCCATCTATTTCTTCATCTAAAGAAAACTCTTCTGATATTACAAGAAGTTCTGATTCACGTCCTTTATCATACATATTTTCAAAATATCTTTGCACATCACCTGCAAACTTGTCAATATGATTTAAAACAGCCTCATGTAATAATTCTATCGTAGTTGCACCGACTGCTTTCGGCCCTTGGCCACTTGATGCAGCAACTTGCTTATTACTATAAGCATCAATAGCTGTCAATTCAAAATAAACAGCATCTTCCAAACCATCTCCTACGAGTTTATAATTCAGTTCTATTTTTAAATCAACAGTAAAAGGTTTTAAATCATTTTGTCCTGCAATTAATTTTTGTTCTAACATTTCTAATGGGAAATCACGATCTGCAAACAACTCTGAAATTTTTGCAATACAACCTTTAAATTCAGTATTTAAGAATGCTGTATTATAATCAGGTATCTCTATACGCATTCCCATAGACTCATCAACTTTTAATAAATTCATTTGATGCATCAATGCACGTGAAGGAATAACCATTAGGTGGGGTTTTTTCATGCTTTGTGCATTTATTAAACTTGAACACATTAGTAATATACTAACGCAAATAAACAATACCTTTTTCATATTCATTCAATAAACTAAAACATTCCACCTAAACTTTTTAAGATTCCCTGAGATTCAAGATATTCTCTTAACCCATCTTTGTTAACAGACACTACAAAACCTATCTTATAAAGTTTTCCCACTTTTATCATATCTCCTGGTTTTACAGTTGAATCGGTGGAAAGATTAACAAAACGTTCATACTCTTTATTTTCAAAGAATTTTTCAAAAAATTCTTCGTTTTCAGATTTAATTTTATTACTTACCAATGGTTTTTGTGTTGCAATGCCATTACCTCCTGTAAATCCAGAAAATAAAACAGCATGAATAGCATTTTCTTTTACTAAATTTAATGCTTTCTTTTTGGATTTTGCATAAGAAAATACTTTAATTAAATACGTACCTTGAGCTCCGACTGAAACTGGAGCTACTTCATAACGATATTCTTTCTTTTTACTTTGAGCAGACAGCTCTCCTATTCCTAAAAGAACCACTAATAATAATATCAAATACTTTCTCATATTTCTATTATTTTAAATTAAAAACCATATTTAAATCCTATACCTACATTTAATGGGAATGCTGGGTTACTTAAAAATAAATTATAGCCTAATGTAAAATAAACTTGAGAGGCTTGAGTTACATAAAAACCAAGTTTGGCATTTAATGCTGCAAAATAGCCCAAATCTATTTCGGTGTCTGTTTCAGTAGATGTGGCCATTAATTTACCAACTTCAATACTTGGTGTTAATGTAAATGGAGCAAAGTTTATTTCTTTTGCAACACCAATTGATGTATTTAAAAAATAATAGTTCCAATTATATTGAGAAGAAAGATCTAAATTTAATCCTACTCTGACAAAAGCAAGTAATCCTGGAATATTTGTAAATCGTCCTAAACGGTAATCAATTGTTATATTTGGATGTGCATACGAAAGTTCAAAAGCAACTCCTAATCCCATATCTTTATTTTCTACTAATGTATATCCTTCACGAATCATATAGCCTCGTGTTTTATAAAATTTCGATACACCTTCTGTTTCTCCTGTTGCCACACTTTTGTTATCGACAACCTTTTTCACACGTACAGTTGCTCTACGATTTGCAACTTGTTGGGTGGTTGTATTACCTTGATCATCTGTAACAAATTCTTCTTCAAGACGAACAACATTAAAACGTTGATCTACATACAAACCTTCTTTTGTTCCAATCTTTGCAGTTATAGGAAATGCACTTAACACAGTGGCTTTAACCTGAAAATCGGAAATTTCATTAACAAGAACCATAGAATTGTCAAAATTTTCTTCCCAATCTAAATTCGTTGGTTCTTCTGGTATAGAAGCAGTATATTTTCTCTTCCCATCTAAAACGTGTATTAAAGGAAACTGACATTCATCTATACCATTTGCTTTTTTAAAATAATTACGTTGGAAATTTGTTGCTACCTTTGCTCCGTAATCAAGCTTGTAAACGTATGGAGTAATGTTTACACTTTCTGATTTTTTAGTTTCTGCATTTACATTTTCTGTTATTAAAAAACATACAACATAAGAACGATCTATTAAATTTCGTCCAAACGTAGTTGCAAATGTTTCCATACTACGAGAACTACTATTTGCAGTTGCAACATCTTCGTCTGTCATTGCATATCTTCCTTTTTCTAACAACACCTTTGTAGTATATGCTCCTCTCGTATCATCAAATTCTGGAAACCAAGCATGCATAATTTGATTTGACACTTTCTCTTGATTAAAAATCTTATCTAAATTTGCATGTACACAACTATCTTGTTCTTTTTTAGTTGTTGGAATTTTTGATATATGAAAAAATTTATTTTTTGCTTCTATGGTATTAAACTTAGAAGGCTCAGCCGTAGCAAACTGTTGAGCAAAAGAATTCGCATATTGACTATTATCTGTAATATAAATACGTGTAATAGTTGGACGAATATAAGCACGATTCATACTTGTTTGAACAGAAGATGTTAACTCTTTACCATCCGATTGTGCTAAAAGTGCAGTTGCACATAATATTGTGCAAAAAAAAGACAATACTTTTTTCATTTGTTAATTTTTTAATTTTATTTGCCTAAGTCTCAAATGGCGATATGTTTTTTTCGTTTAGATTAGAGACGAAATAAAAACGTGAGACTTTTTTCTTATTGTTTCTTCAAGGTTTTAACAACCATATCAGTCAAACAAAAAAATCTCACGAATATGTAATATCTGTGAACGCTTATCGTTTTACTGATGATATGTTTGTTGAAATTTTGCGGATTTCAGACCTGTCAATATAAGTAAAAACGCTTTTATCCGTCTATATTTTTTGCAAAAAAATCACTTTTCTTTTTCTCCTTAATTTATAACCTCCTTTTTAATATTTTACAATATATTTATTTATCCTCTCTAAATACGCGGCAAAATTATTACTTTTTTAAGAAAAAACAAATTAAAATCTTAGAAAATTAAATTTTAAAAATATTTTTGCTAAACAAAACATAACATTTTTGTAATCCAAACGCAAAAATGTTTTAACTTTGCAGTTCATAACTATTATTTTATTTTCTATGAAAAAGATATTGATTTTATTTTTTGCAATATTAATTGGTTATTTTGCATCTTCACAAAATATGTCAATTGAATCGTTTAGGTGTATTGAAAACGATATAAATGCAAGAGTTGCAAAAATTGAAGATATTAACGGAGAATTATGTGCATTAATTATTCTCAACACTATTGAGCAAGGCTTTGAATTTAGCAGTTGCAACATTGAAAAAACAGAACAAAAAACAGGAGAGATTTGGATATTCGTTTCGCCAGGTGTGAAATTTATCACAATAAAACATCGAGAATTTGGAACAATAAGGAATTATCCTTTTCCTCAAAGCATAAAATCTGGAACAACTTATGAAATGAAACTAAGCACAGCAAGAATAAAACAAGTAATAGAAGAGCGTATCACAGAACAATATCTAATTATTGAAAGCCAAACCCCAGATGCAAAAATATATATCAATGATGAATATGTAGGAAGAAATAGAGTCTCAAAATTTCTTCCCATCTCACAAGAACATTCTTATAGAATAGAATCGGCTTTATATCACACCAAAAGCGGAAAAGTAAAACTTAATGAAAGTGAAAAAACTACTCTAAATATAGATTTAGAGCCTGCATTTGGATATTTAAAAATAAATACAACACCAGAAAATGATGCAGAAATAGAAATAAATGGAGAATTACAAGAAGACAAAACTCCTTTAACAAGTAAAAAACTCAAAAGTGGTACCTATACAGTACAAGCCTTTAAATCAATGTTTGAATCCCAGCCAATAAGCGTAAAAGTAGAAGATGGAAAGACCACTGAAATAAATATAAACCTTGTTTCAAACTCCTCAATAGTAGAAATAACTTGCCAAGATAAAGATGCAGAAATTTACATTGATGGAACACGTAGAGGGGAAGGAGAGTTTAAAGGACAATTAAAAGAAGGTATGCACCGATTAGAAGTAAAAAAAGCTAATCATCTCACTTTCTCAAAAAGTTTTACTATAACAAAATCACAAAACTTTACGGAACATATTGCGAAACTTGAAGCCATATATGGAAAACTAAACTTAAATAGTACTCCTGACGATGCAAATATCTACATTGATGGAGAACATATTGGTAAGACACCAATGATAATTACTCAAATTTTAATTGGCAACCATAACATAAAATTACAAAAACAAGGATACAAAAATTTTGAATCCGAAATCACAATAGAAGAAAATAAAATAGCAGATTATAACTTTGTGTTAAAAGAAATAGGAAGTGAAACAGAAAACAACGTTGAGATAAAAGATGAAGATTTAATTTTCAAAATTGTAGAAGAGAAGCCAATCTTTCCAGGAGGTCAAGCTGAAATGATGAAATATATTAGCAAAAACCTAATATATCCTCAAATTGCAAAAGAAATAGGAATACAAGGTAGAGTTATTGTTTCTTTTGTTATTGAAAAAGATGGTTCTTTAACAAACATAAAAGTTGCAAAAGACATAGGTGGTAATTGCGGAGAGGAAGCTGTTAGAATAATAAAATCAATGCCTAAATGGACTCCAGGAAAAAACAAAGGAAAAGTAGTAAGGACGCAAATTAGTATACCAATTATATTCAGTTTGCGATAAAAAATAATAAAAAAGCGAAGAATTTTTTCTTCGCTTTTTTTATTTCAAATTTTTCAATACAGGAGTTTTAACAGTTTTTATTTCCATCATAGGATTTTCGTTTAGTTGCTCAAAAATCACAATTCTATTTTCTCCTTTCTTCAACCAAACGCCAGGAATATAAAGAGTTTGTTGTGGACCTACTTTCCAATAACGACCAATATTGTGTCCATTTATAAAGACAATACCTTTTCCCCAACCTTCCATATCAATAAAAGTATCACCGATTTCATCAAGGGTAAAACTACCTTCATAGAAAACAGGACAATCTTTTAAACGATTTGCTTGCGAACTACCATTCTTTAACACATTTCTGCTTCCCAACTTAGCAAAATCAGGCATCTCATTCATAGGAAATTGATACATTTCTCATTCTCCTTTGATTTCTTGACCTAAACACCCTTGTTCAAATAAGAAAGAAATTTATAAACGAGTTTTATGCAAATTTCTCCGACTTTAACAACGTTTTGTTTGACTATCACAAAAAGATAATAGAAGCAGGGCACTTTGAAGCTTACAACTATTGGCTATTTGCATACGGCAACAACGCACAAGCAAACAAATGGGTAAAAGAAAATAAAGGCAAATGGGATTCATTCCTAAAATGGAAGAAAGAAAACCCAATAAAAATAACCCAAGAAAACGTATTCTCTCGCTATACAATGGAATAAAAAAACAAAACGCTCGTTTGTCAAAATATTTTAAAGACTCACGAGCGTTTTTATTTGAGTTATTTATTTTTAGAAGTGATAACCAAGTCTTATTGTAAGCATCCCCGGAACTATACTCTTACCTGTAAATCTCCATTCATCATAATTAATACTTTCTCCGTTATATATTTCATCTTCGAACTGCTTTCCTTTTATTTTTTGAGAACCTAATTCATAATAATGAACTCCAAAACTATATTTACTATTAAACATAATTCCTGCTCCTACTTGAAAAGCCATACTTGTATTTACTTGGTAAGAACCTTCTAATTTTTCTTCAAGATAATCTCCTCCATCAGAAAATTCTGCTAACATTTTAAAATCTGTCAGTGTTCCAATATTAAGACCTAATCCAGCTTCTGCCCAAACTTTAATATTATTTTTGATTGCATATTCATAGTTTACACCAACCATAATAGGAATATTGATATAATGAGGTAAAGATATTGTAATTTCATCTAAATCACTATATTCATAATATGAATCAACAATATCTTCTTTCCAACTTTTTACATCATCATTTGGCATATTCAAGAAGAAATCCGCAGTTGCAATAATTCCTAATCCTTTTACAGAAGGAACATTAAAGCGAAATTTCATTCCGGCATTAAAACCTAATCCTGCACCGGCACGATTTGATTTAGTTAGCCAAGCAACATTTTGATTATCCATACGACTTTCTGCAAAATTCCCTTGTGGGAAAAGCATACCTAAATGCAATGAGAAATCTGTTTGTGCATTTACATAATTTACTCCTAAGATTGCTATAATAAGCAATGCGATTTTTTTAATTTGTCTTTTCATTTTGTTTAATTTTTATTTAGTTAATAATTTTTACCAACAAGTAATAATAAGACCAGCAGCGTCTCCATTTTCATCTAACCACGCTGATTGAAGTTCTAATGGTAAGTCTGACCAAGTTGCATCAGCACAATCTCCTTCAAAATCTTCTATTGTAGGTTCACTTTCTGTATAAAGTGGACAATTAATCATATCTGACGAAACCGTACAGTAGCAATCGTTTGAGAAAAAACTACCGTTTCCGCCGTTTCCACCGTTTCCGCCTCCTTCATACGTTTCTTCGCAACTTGCAAACAAAGCAATAAAGACTGCAATCAATGTTAAAATTTTTATTTTCTTCATATCCATAATTATTTGTATTGTTTAACTTTATAAAACCAAAAGATTAATATAAAAAAAGCACTATTCCTCTCCCCAAATCTTAATTGTCTCATCACTTGAACCGCTGACAATTCTTTTTCCATCAGGACTATATGCTACGGAATTGACCATACTTGAATGTCCCTCCAAGGTTTGAAGACAAGTCCCTAAGTTTGCGTGCCATATCTTAATCTTATCATCCGATGAACCACTGATAATTTTTGTGCCATCAGGACTATATGCTACGGAAAAGACATCTCCTGAATGTCCCTCCAAGGTTTTAAGGCATTCTCCTGTGTTTGCATCCCATATCTTAATGGATTCATCATCTGAACCGCTGACAATTTTTGTGCCATCTGGACTATATGCTACAGAATTGACATCATTTGAATGTCCCTCCAAGGTTTTAAGGCAGGTAAACTTTGTGTAATCTACTTTTGCAGAAGATTCTGTTTTTTTATTGGTATTTCCTCCACCGCCTGTTGAGTTTCCACAACTTGCAAACAATGTCGCAAGAATTGTAATCAGTAAGATTTTTTTTGTAATATTCATCTTTTTTATTTTTTTGGTTATTAAATTAAATTTTTATTTCAATAAAAAGATATTAAAAAAGACGTGGACTTAGTCTTACTGTTTATTGAGGTTCTCGACTACCTGTTTACCAAAATAAGAAAAGCCCACGATATACTCGTGAGCGTTTTCTACTTATATTATTGGTAAACGATTTGAAATTGTCGAGATTTCAATAAACCAAAAATAAGCAAAAACGCTTTTTTACGTCGTTAAATTTTCAGTTTGCAAAGGTATGATTTTTTGAAATATCGTCCAAATTTTTTACTTCGTTTTGG
>CALEFF010000049.1 GCA_937876865.1 uncultured Bacteroidales bacterium
TTGGATATAGATAATGCTCATAATGATTTGCAAAAATTTTTCTTTGCAAAAATATTTTTTTTCTTTGAATTAAAAAAAATTTTCTTTGATTTTTTTGAAAAAAACAAAGAAAGAAAAAGCTTAATTTTTGACTTCGTAGGTTTGAAATATAATTACTTCACTTTCAGTAAAGAGAATGAAGTTTTCTTCTATGGCTTCGTTTAGGCTTGCTTCCCACCAATATTTGAATTTACGGTTTTCTATCGGGTAACGTAGGTTTTTTGATGTTAGGGGATTGTTTGCATCAAGCGAAAAAATAGATACTTGTTGTTTTGCAAATGAAGAAAGGGTTGTTGTTTGGGAAATTGGAACAAAAACGCCATAATCGGTAAACATTCTTACGTTTACTTGTTTTGAATATTCGATAAGTAGTGAGATATTGGCTAATGTGTGGTCTTCTCTTTTGCCTGTCGCTCCAAGTATTGCAACTTCTTTAAATCCTTTTTCAATGCAGAAATTCATTGCTTTGGTTAAGTCGTTTGTTTCTTGGTCTGCGATAAAATGCCACCTATCTAAGTATTTGTTTTTCAATTCTTCGCTTACCGAATCGCCATCTCCTATTAGTGCTAAGGGCGTTTTGCCAAATTTATCCAAAGCCTCTATCGCTCCATCGCAACACACAACGGGAATAGGTCTTTGTAATAGCGAAAGAGGTATTTGATTTATTGGAAATTCTCCGTTGGCCAATACAACAACTTCTATGTTTTCTATATTTAATGTATTAATTGTTTTTTCCATTTAAAGTATCCCATTATTGCTATTATGGTATAGATTAGATAAAGCACGGCTGTTGCGTACATCTCTGTTTGTAAAGACATTAAAATAATGATTGGCTCTACTATTATCCAAAATATCCATTGTTGATAGTACTTTTTGGCCAATAACCACATTGCTACTACGCTTAATGCTGTGGAAACGCCGTCTAAAAGCCAAACTTGATTGTCTGGTATTTGTTTTAAGATTAGGGAAATTGCGATTGAAAGTGCTATTGTTATTATTATTACCGGTAAATAAAGTTTTTTTGGTAGTGAGGTTATTGGTTTTTCTTCTTTTTTACCGTTTTTCAACATTCCTTTCCATTCTAACCAACCGTAAATGCCAATAAATACGTAGTAAACTTGGATTAGCATTTGTGCATATACTCCATTGTCAAAAAATACATAGACATACATCAATGCCATAAGTATATTAAAGGGCCATAACCAAGGTGAGGCTTTGTATTCTAAGATTATGTATATCGTTCCTATTATTGCGGCAAGTATTTCTATCATTTTTCTATCCTTATTTTAAGTCCATCGTATGCTAATTGCACGTTTTCTGGCAATTCTTTTGATATTTCTTTCTCTTTTCCTAAGAAATGACTGATATGTGTAAGGTATGCTTTTTCGGGTTGTAGCTCTGCTATGAGATTTAAGGCTTCGCTTAGTGAGAAGTGAGAGAAATGTTCTTCTTTTCTTAGGGCATTTACCACTAAATGCTTCACTCCTTTTAGTTTTTGTTTTTCTTTTTCGCTTATTGTTTTAGCATCGGTTATGTATGCAAAGTCCCCTATTCTATATGCTAAGATTGGGAGTTTGAAGTGCATCACTTCTATTGGGATTATGTCTAATTCTTTGATTTTTATTGTGGTTGGATTTTCTACATCTACTTCTTGCAAATCAAATTCTGGAAGTCCTGGGTATTTAGTTTGTGCAAATGCGTAGGAAAATTCGTTTTTTATGCTTTTTATTGCAGGTTTATTTGCAAAAATTGGCATAGGACTTTGTTGAAGGTAGTTATATGAACGCACATCATCAAGCCCCGAAACGTGATCTCTATGTGCATGAGTTACCAATATTGCATCTAAATATTTAACTCTTTCATTTAGCATTTGCGTTCTAAAATCGGGCCCTGCATCTATTGTTATTTGTGTCCCTTTGTCGGATGTTATCAAAATAGACGAACGCAATCTTTTGTCTTTACTATCATTAGAAAGACAAACCTCGCAATCGCACCCTATAACTGGTACGCCTTGCGAGGTTCCTGTTCCTAAAAAAACTATATTTAAATAGCCCATTTAACTAATACTGCACCCCAAGTAAATCCTGCCCCAAATGCTGTCAAAATAAGATTGTCTCCTTTTTTGAACTTATGTTGATTTTCAAACATTAGCATTGGTATGGTTGCAGATGTCGTATTTCCGTATTTTTCTATATTGACTAAAACTTTTTCGTTATCGAGTTCTAAACGTTTTCCTGTCGCTGAAATTATTCTCATATTGGCTTGATGAGGCAATAGATAGTTTATTTCTTGTGAAGTCATATTATTTCTTCTCAAAATCTCTTCTGTCGCTTCTGCCATCTTAACAACAGCCCATTTGAATACGGCTTGTCCTTCTTGATAAATGAAATGTTCTCTTGCATCAACGGTTTCGTGAGATGCTGGTTTGACTGAACCGCCCGCAACTTGATGTAAGTGTTTTACTCCTTCACCATCTGCATACAATACTTCATCTATTATTCCGTATTCGCCTTCTGTCGCTTCTAAAAGTACGGCTGCCGCTCCATCTCCAAAGATTGGACATGTTGATCTGTCTTGATAATTTACTATTGCCGACATTTTTTCTGCTCCAATCACGATTGCTTTTTTCACAAAGCCAGATTCTATGTATTTTGTAGCAGTTGTCAATCCGTTAATAAAGCCTGAGCAACCTGCATTTATATCAAAACCAAATCCATGTTTGATTCCACATTTGTGTGCAATGACATTTGCAGTTGCAGGAAAGACCATATCAGGTGTAACCGTACAACAAATTACTAATTCTATTTCATCAGGAGATATATTCTTTTTCTCCAATATTCTTTTCACAACAATTTCCGCCATATCAGAAGGTCCTTTTTCTCCTTTTAAGATATGACGTTCCTTGATACCAATTCGAGTCATTATCCACTCATCACTAGTATCTACCATTTGACTAAGCTCATCGTTAGTAAGGATATAATCTGGTACATATCCCTCTACCGCAGTTATTGCAGCTTTTAACTTTGACATTTTCTTATTTCTTTTTTGTAATACGAATTAATTAACGGACAAAGTTTCCTTTAATTGCCCTATTAGATTAGTTTCGTATATATTCTTTGATTGAAATATCATGCTTTTAATCGCTTTTGCATTTGATATTCCATGTCCTATCAATACAATAGAGTTTGCTCCAAGTAACGGTAGACCTCCATATATTTCGTAGTTGAATCGTGCTACATATTCATCAACAAGTCCTCTTTTTGCAAAGACTCTTGCCAATGCTTCGGTGTGTTTCATCAACATATTTCCAACAAAACCATCACAAACCACAACATCTACATTGTTTTTGAAGATTTCAACAGGTTCTGCATTGCCAAAAAACTCAAAACTCTTGTTTTCTTTCATCAATGCGTGTGCTGCTTGAGTTTGTGCATTACCTTTTTCTTCTTCTTCGCCGATATTTGCCAATCCAACCTTAGGATTTTGCATTCCTAATGCTGTTTTAGCATAAACACTTCCTAAAACAGCAAATTGAACCAACATTTCTGGTTTTGCATCTGGATTTACACCAACGTCTGTCAAGAGTGTAACCCCTCCATCTACCTTTGGCACAAGTGCAGCAAGGCATGGACGCATTATTCCGTTGATTACTCCAACAGAATACATCGTTCCAACAAGCATTGCACCTGTATTCCCTGCACTTGCAAAACTATCAATTTTTCCTTCTTTCAAATATTGGAATCCTTTTCCCATACTTGAATCGGGTTTCTTGACAAATGCCTTTGCTGGCTTGTCGTGCATATCTATTACTTGGCTTGCTTCAACTATTTCAAACAAAGAGGAATCTACTCCATTATCTTTTAAAATTTGAAGTATATCAACACTTCGCCCAAAAAGAACTATCTTATCTTCTTTTGATAATTCTTTTTGAGCTAATATTGCACCTTCAACTACTGCCTTGGGTGCGTAATCGCCACCCATAGCATCAAGCCCTATTCTCATAATTTGCTAAAATGAATTAGGCTTCTGCTTCTTTCTTTATAGCTTCTTTTCCTCTATAAAATCCGCATTCAGGACACACTCTGTGCATTAAAACAGGTGCACCGCAGTTGCTACATGTTGTTAATTGAACTCCTTCAACTTTATCGTGAGTTCTTCTTTTTGCTGTTCTCGTTTGAGAGAATCTGTGTTTTGGATGTGGCATATTAAATTAAATTTATTTGTTTCAAAATTTTAAATTCTTTAAAGCGTCCCAACGTGAATCGGTTTCTTTTTCTACTTCTTCTATTGGTTTTTCTAATATTTCTATTACCTCTTTATTACAAAATTGAGTGTTTCCTTCGGTTTCTCCGTGCACACAACGCATTGGTTTTTCCAATGTTACATATTCGTAAACGAATGGAGTCAAATCCAACGAACTTTCATTAAACGGAATTACATACAAGTCAACATCTTGCTCTTCAAATTGTTGTCCGAATTCCACATACAACACTCTATTAAAATTCATATTCAAATCCATTTCATCTCCGCATCTATCGCAAATCACTTGCAATGTTCCCTGAATATGAAAATCCAACTTCAATTGTTTTTCGCTCTTATCCAAGTTTACTTTCATAGACAAATTAGCACCAAGAACTTCCTCACAATCAAATTCTTCAAACAATTTTTTATCAATTGTATATTCAAATTCGTGAATGCCATTTTTCAATCCACTAAACTTTAAAACATATTTCTTACTCATCTTCCTAACCTTCTATATGCTTTTAAGAGTTTGCAAAGGTACGATTTTTCTTTAAATTGAACAAGAGTTTAAGAAAAAAACCTAAGAAAAAATTAAAAAAAGCAAAGAAATAATTAAATAATTCTTTGAAAAAATTTAAAAATTCTTTGCTTTATTTTTCTTATTCTTCAAAACGAATATTTATCATAGTTTTTTCGCAATAATGACATTGCAATTTCAAAGGTTCATTCTCCACAACCTTAAAATAAGTCTCAATATCCTCAATATTTGTTATACAATTAGGATTGATACACTTTACAAACTTCTTTATTTCCTTCGGAATATTTAATTGTATCTTTTCAACAACTTCATAATCCTTTATTACAATAAGAGTTGCGTTTGGAGCAACCAAAGAGATTTTATTTACCTCAGTTTCTTCAAAGAACTTATTTTTTACTTTTATAATTCCTTTTTTACCAAACTTCTTACTTGAAAGATTTGTTCCTATTAAAACCTCGTCATTATAACTATCCAAATTAAGAATCTTTACAACCTTATATATTTCATTTGCAGGAATATGATCAATTACAGTTCCGTTATCAATTGCTGAAACAACAAGTTCTTTTTTTCTTTCGTTTGACATATCTAATCTATTTATTAAATTATTATTTTACTCCTAAAATTGCTGCCATTAAGGCTTGACGAACATAAACTCCGTTTTGGGCTTGTTGGAAATAATAAGCGTATGGAGTTTTATCCACATCAGTTGCAATTTCGTTTACTCTTGGCAATGGGTGCAACACTTTCATATTTGGTTTACAACCTTTAAGAGTTGCAGCCTCTAAAATATAACAATCTTTCACTCTTTCATATTCCAAAGGATCAGAAAAACGTTCTCTTTGTATTCTTGTCATATAAATAATATCAGAAAAAGGAATCACATCTTCTAATTTTGTATATTGATGATACTCCAATCCCATATTTTTTATGTGCATTTTCACAGAAGAAGGCATTTTTAATTCCTCAGGAGAAACAAAATGGAATGTTGCATTAAAGTTACACATTGCTTGAACTAAGGAATGCACAGTTCTTCCATACTTTAAATCCCCTACCATAGTAATATTCAAGTTATCTAACCCTCCTTGCGTTTTTTGAATTGAATATAAATCCAACATACACTGCGTAGGGTGTTGATTAGCTCCGTCACCTGCGTTAATAACAGGCACACTTGCAACCTCAGAAGCATAACGAGCTGCTCCATCTCTTGGATGTCGCATAACAATTAAGTCAGAATAACTACTAACCATTTGAATGGTATCATGAAGACTTTCTCCCTTTTGCAGACTTGTTGCTGCTGGATTGCTAAAACCAATAACCCTTGCACCTAACATATTAGCTGCACTTTCAAAACTTAGACGTGTTCTTGTAGAAGGCTCAAAAAAGATAGAAGCTACTACTTTATCGCTTAAAATAGGTTGTTTTGGTTGTTTTTCAAACTCAGAGGCTAACTCCAATATTTGTAAATATTCCTCCTTTGTGTAATCTGTAATAGAGATTAAGTTTTTTCCTTTTAAGTTTGCCATAATATTTATAATTTGTTTTTTACAATAAAATATTCATTCTTACATAAAAAAAACGACTTTCAAAAAATGAAAGTCGTTTTTTGTTATTTCTTAAAATATTCATTCAAAGAGCATATACTCTTTCCTCTACACACGCCAACAAACATTGAATATCTCATTTCTTTCTCTAAAATTGTTTCCGCAAAAATAAAACTTTTTTTTGAGAACAACAAAAAAATCTTTACATTTTTTCTTTTAATTCCTCTGCTTTTTGAAAATCAGCCTTTGCTTTTGCAGTTTCGCCTTTTTTCTCATAAGCTTCTGCTCGGCTTAGATAGGCTTGCCAAAATAGTGTATCAACTTTGATTGCTGAATTAAAACATTCTATTGCTATATCATAATCTTGCTTTTCTACAAGATTGATGTAACCAACATTATGTAAAGCATCGGCGTGATCTGGTTTGACTTCCAATAATTTTTGATAAGTATCCAAGGCTTGTGCTATTGCATTATGTTCTTGATAGAATAAAGCCAAAATATACATCGCCGAATAATTTTTCGGATTGATATTTATCGTACTATTAAGGTACTCTATCGCAAGTGCATCTCCTTTTTGAGCATACAATATTCCTAATTCCTCATAGGCTTGTTCATAATCAGATTTCAATTCTATTGCCTTTTGATAATCTTTTACTGCATTGATTGTATCACCTTGTTCTTTCAAAGCCCATCCTCTAAGAAAATATGCAGTAGGATTTAATTTATCTAAAATAATTGCTTGTTTTACATCAAACATCGTTTTCTCATAATCTTTTAAATAAAGACTTAATTCAGCGGATTTAAGATATGCCTCAATATACTTACCATCTACTTCCTTTGCTGTTTGAAGTGCCGAAAAGGCAAGGTCAGTATCTCCTTGCGTAAAAAGAATATCTGCTTTAAGCACGTGATATTCTACTTTTTTCTTATCTATCAATATAGCCTTTTCAATATCTGAATAAGCCTCTGTAAGTTCTCCTTTTTTAAAAAGAGTTTCCGAGCGTTTAAAGAATAAATCTGCATTATTTGGTTCTTTTCTTATCTTTGCATTTAAGTAGGATATTTTTTCACTTTCAGACATTTCTTCAAATTTAATATTATCTTCTTTCCCGCCACAAGCAAAGAATAAACCGATTGTTAGAAATAAAAATAGTTTTTTAAGATTTCTCATAATAAATTATTTATTTTTTTGATTTAAAATATTTACAAAATTCCCTCAATGTGCATTCCTCGCACATAGGTTTACGTGCCTTACAAATGTAACGCCCTAAAAGAATTAGTTGATGGTGAATCAAAGACATATCTTCTGCATTTGTTAGATTAGAAAGAAGTTGTCTTTCGGTTTCCAACACATTTTTTGCTTTAAGTGTAAGGCCTATTCGAGCAGAAACTCTATGCACGTGAGTATCTACCGGCATTACTGCCCTTTTATAAAGAACGGCTAAAATAACCATTGCTGTTTTTCTACCAACTCCTGCAAGCGTTTGTAGTTCTTGGGGGTTATCCGGAATATTATCGTGATATACCTCGTGCAAACGTTCAGCCATTTTCTTTAAATTACGACTTTTAGAGTTAGGATATGAAATACTTTTTATGTATGAATAAATTTCTTCTTGCGAACTCTCTGCCATTGACTTCACACTTGAATATCTTTCAAACAATGCAGGAGTTACAATATTAACTCTTTTATCAGTACATTGTGCTGAAAGAATTACTGCAACCAAAAGTTGAAAAGGTGTTTCATAGTGCAGTTCCGTATCTGCATTTGGAAACATCTCTTTTAGTTTTTCAATAGTTAAAGCATAACGTTCTTGCTTTCTCATATTCTAATCTTTATTTCAATTCAAATCTTGCAAAAACAGGGTTATGGTCTGAATAGTTGTAAACATTTTGTTCATAAGAGAGAAAATCAATTGCTTGACTTGAAAAAATATAATCTATTCTAAATTTAACAAGTAAATCATTGTAAGTTCCCGAAAAGCCACTTGCTCTTTCTACAAAACTATCTTTTAAATCTTTTTGTAAGATTTGATATGTATAGGAATAAGGTGTGGCATTAAAATCCCCTACCAACAAATATTTTTCCTCTGTTTGTTCCAATATATTCTTTAATTCCCTAACTTCTTTTGCTTGTTCCTGATTTGTTTCTAATAGTTTAGTGATAATACTCTTGCTTGTCTCTTCCGAAATCAATTCTGCATCCTTTATTTTATTCACTTCACTTTTTTCTTCCTCTGAAAGACGATAAGAATCCAAATGAACATTGTAAACTCTCACTTTATTGTTTTTCAAAACTACATCGGCGTAAGTTTTAGAGTAAAAATTCTTTTTCAAAGGGAAAAGAGCACCTGAACGAGTGATTGGATACTTTGAATAAATCACACTTCCTCGTACATAATTTGAAGAATTTGTTGGTGCAAAGAAATGTTCATACCCCAAATTCTTTGTCATAACATAGTGGAACGAAGACTCAGATTTTTTAACCGAAGAATACTCTTGCAAACACACTATATCTGGCGAATAAGTCTTTATTAGTGATAAAATAGAATCTTTATTGGCTATTGCTATTGTTTTATCTTCTTCTGCTTTATATTGAAAACTCTTTACATTGAAAGTCATAATACTAAAAGACTTTTCTTTATCATAATTAGATGCTTGAGAATTAAAACCAATAAAGCGAGGTGTATAACTACTACCTATCAAAATAACTGCCAAGGGCACAAAAATATATTTCCTTTTAAAGAAAAGCCAAAACAAACAAAATAAAACATTCACCACAAGCAAAAGAGGATAAATGTAAGAGAACAAAGATAATTCTGGAATAAACTCTGGACTGACTCTTAGCCCAATATAAACTCCTAAAAGCAAGAGTACAAAAAATAAATTAACAATATATAAAATCTTTTTTATCATATAAAAAACAAAGTTAAATTTCCGAGGCCGATACATCAATCATATCTATCTTCCATTCTTCATTCACTTTTAACAAATTCCAATTACACTCAATTTTATTACCAAACTCATCAATACATTCAACCTCTACAAAAGCTAAATTACCATTTATCACAACATTATCAACTTTTACATTTTTGTAAACGACCAATTCCTCTAACAAATCTTTGGAATATGCAATTTTTTTATTCATTCTTGTTGAAAGAAGAGTCTCTAAGGTTTTAAAATCACGCTTATTTAAACTCTCATAATAATTTTCAATAGTTTTTTCAATCAATTCCTCATCTCTATCCTCTTTTGAACAAGCAGAAACAAAAACACAAACCAATAAAATCAACAATAATTTCTTCATTTCACTATTTTTTTGCAAAAATAACAAAAATAGCAAAAATCATTTCATTGAATTTAAAAAATTTCTCTTTGAGATAATTAGAAAACATAAAGAAAAAAGAGATGCTAATAAAGACATCTCTTTTTCATTTTTTTTAGAATGTGGCTAAATTTTTAGTTTTAAACCCAAGTAAAAGGTTCTTGGTTGTGTAGGACCATATATGTATCCTGAATCTCTATCAATTCCTTGATCAAAGTCTTTTTGGAATGAATTAAATATGTTGTTTACTCCTAATTTTACTTGAAGTGTATTGCTTTTTGTTAATTGAAAATCGTAGTTAATCGCACAATTCAAATCGAAAAATCTTGGAGTTGTTTCCATACGGTCTTGTTCTATGTAGCCAGCATAGTGAGGTACTTGCATTTTTCCTGTATATGTTCCTGAAAGATTAAAACCTAATCTCTTAATTGGAGTATAATCTAAACTTATATAACCATAATCATCAGGGCTTCTTAGTAATTTATCGGTACCTGCTACATTTTCATCTTCTGACCAATATTCTGTTTCTTTATATCTGCTCGATTGTAAGGTATATGCAGCAGATATTGTCATTATATCTTTATAAGACATTTTTGCTGTAAGACTTATTCCTTTAACTACTGCTCCTGAGGCATTATATCTTTCTTGTATTGTGGTTTGTGTTTGTTGATTATGTCCTATTACTCTCAAAGCAAATACATCATCTAAGTTTGTGTAAAATCCTTCTAACAAAAGATTGAACTGAACATTGTTTCCTATTTGTATATAATAGTCTGCCGATAGGCTTGCACTGTGAGAATATTCTGGACGTAGGTTTTCGGCAAGCACAGTCCTAACACTTTCCCCTCCTACTTGGGTTATGTGCAAATCTTCATCGTAAACTTGTGGTGCTCGATAGCCACTTGAATAACTTGCTCTGATTTGTAAATCGGAAATAGGCTTATACAATAAGTTTACTCTCGGTGCTATTACGGGTGCTTCTAAAAGACTATGTTTATCTGCTCTTGCTCCTAATAAGAAGTTAAGTTTATTGCTTTTCCACTCCGATTGAACATATCCTCCTATTACATTTGCGGTTTGTTGTGTGTACATATTGTAATCTTCCACTCTATCGTCTAAACTATTACTGCTATATTCTACTCCGTATGTAATATCGGCTTGTGAAAATAAGAATTTATCTAATTTATGATTTGCCATTGCTCCTACCAAAAAGGTCAAATCTTCTGTTTTTCCGTATGCATTTGGGTCTTGATAGGCTCCATAATATGAATTTCTATTGATATATTGTGTAGAAGCGTATGTATTTAAGCGGTTTTTACCATTAAGTGATACGAAATTGTAGTTTAAATTTACAGAATGTATTTGATGTTGTGTCATTTCACAAATATCGCTTCTGTGTGGTTGCAAATGTAGATTATTTCCTCCTCTTCTATCTTCGTTTGTTGTGTGATATTCCAAGTTAAGTTTATTTCTATTATCTATGTTATAGAATATATTTGTTCCAAAAGAGAGATTTTCCAATTCTCCCAACTCTGTGAATCCATCGTTATCGGCATCATAAGCTGAACGTGTTCTATATGTTTGATAAAATGAGGCTCCCGTTTTTTTATCTTTACTTAACAAGGCTCCATTCACGTTTACGTTTTGTGCATACGAACTTCCGCCTATCATTTGAACGTCTGTACCTACACTAAGGCTTGGGGTGGTTGGTTCTTTTGTTATAATATTTATAGTTCCTGCAATGGCATTTGCTCCAAACAAAGCAGAACCACCACCTTTTACCACTTCTACTCGCTCAATCATATTTACTGGAATTTGTTCTAAGCCATAAACTCCACTTAATGCACTCATAACCGGGCGAGAGTCTATAAGAATTTGTGTATATGGTCCATCTAAACCGTTTATCTTGACTTGCGGAAAACCACAGTTTTGACAATTGTATTCTACTCTTACTCCACTTTGAAAAGGTAAGGCTTGAACAAGGTCTTGTGCGTTATTCTTTTCAAATTGCTTAGTTGAGAGAACATTTACTATTACTGGTGCTTCTTTTCTTGATGTTTCATTTCTATTTGCTGAGACTACAACCTCATCTATCGTTACTGCATAAGGTTCTAACTCTAAGTGAATGTGAGGAGTGTTATTATTTTTTAATTCCACCTCTGTTTCTAAGGTTTTATACCCTAAACAACTAACAACTAATGTGTATTTTCCTGCTTTTAGGTGTCTTATTATAAAACTTCCTGTTTCATCTGTTGTTGTTCCTATTGTGGTATTTTTAATCATTACAGTTGCATAAAGTACTGCTTCTTGTGTTTCTTTGTTGAAGATATGTCCTTCTATTGATAATCCTTCTGGATTTGTGTTTTGAGCTGATAACTGTCCTGATATAATCAGCATTAGAATTAATTGTAAGATAAATTTTGCTTTTGTCATTTTACTTTTTTTAATTTTTTTGCAAAATTACTTTCTTTTTTCTCTTACGACAATACTCAAAAATAGTGATTTTAATTTTTTTTATAAAAAAAAGAAAACCTTTATCTATTATGAAGTGTTGTTTATATATGAGTTAATTTTAAAATCTTTATTACCTATGAAAAAGTTATTAGCAAGTGCCGTTTTATTATCAATGAATATTGGTGTAATGGCTCAAAATGATTTAATTAAAAGTGTAATTGATGGAAGTTTTTTTAATTTTCCTCAAATTAGGGAAAGCGTTTGTGATATGAGAATGTTTTTCCCTACAAAAGGGGTTAAACCAGCTGAGTATAATCGTTATGAATTCAAAGAAAAACACGATGATGCTATTGCAAATGTAATGTTTGAGACGCTAAACGGAGAACTTATTTCCTTTGAAGAATCTCTTGATTTAGCAAAGGCTGATGGAATTATTGTTTTGCATAAAGGAAAAATTGTTTTTGAAAGATATTATGGTTTTTTAGAGCCTGATGGTACTCATGCTGTTATGTCTGTATCGAAAACTCTAACAGGTACTCTTGGAGCTGTACTTGTTGCTCAAGGTATTCTTGACGAAAACAAAAAGGCTTCTTATTATGTACCAGAATTAAGTGCTTCTGCTTTTGGCAATGCTACAATTAGAGAGTTATTGGATATGACTACCGCTTTGGATTATGATGAAAATTACAATAATCCTAATTCTCGTATTTGGGAATTCTCTCAAGCAGGAACTCCTTACCCTAAACCAGAAAATTATAAAGGTGCTAAAAGTTATAGAGAATTCCTTCAAACTGTAAAACAAAAAGGAAAACACGGACAAAAGTTCGCTTATAAAACAATTAACACTGATGCTTTGGCATGGGTTATTACAAGGGTTTGTGATAAACCTTTGGCTAATTTGATTTCAGAATATTTTTGGCAACCAATGGGTGCTCACTTTGAGGGTTACTATCAATTAGATGCAACAGGTACTGAATTTGCTGGCGGAGGATTTAATGGTGCATTGAGAGATTTAGCTGCTTTTGGAGAAATGATTAGAAACGATGGATTTTTCAATGGAAAACAAATTATACCTAAGGATTTGATGAGTGATATTATTGAAAACTCTAACGCAAGCAAGTTTGACAAAGAAAGTTATCCGCTTTTAAAAGGTTGGGCTTATAGAAATATGTGGTGGGTTATGAAAAACTCTGATCAAGCCTTTTGTGCAAGAGGTGTACATGGTCAAGTAATTTATATAAACCCTACCGCTGAAACTGTTATTGTTAGATTAGCCTCTCATCCTGAGGCTTCAAATGGAGTAAATGATCCTTTTTCTCTACCAGCTTATCAAGCGGTAGCCGATTATTTGAAAACAAAATAGATTATTAAGAAATAAGGAGTGATTACCACTCCTTATTTCTTTCTTGTTCCATTGTTCCTTCTTCTATTTCTTGAACATAATTACTGCAATCCATATCTACACTCATTGTTGGAGGTCTATCAAAATCTCCTTTATAGAAATTGAGTTTGGAATCTTTTTCACATCGTTTCATAAACAAGGCATAGACAGGTAAAGCCATAGATGCTCCTTGTCCTAAGGCTGTTGAACGGAAGTGAATACTCCTTAATTCCCCTCCAACCCAAACTGCTGTTGCTAATTTAGGATTTAATCCAATAAACCAACCATCTGAATTATTGTCGGTAGTACCTGTCTTACCTGCAATAGTACTTGTAAGTCCATATCTAAATCTTAATCTTCCTCCTGTACCACCATCAACAACTCCTTTCATAAGTTCTAAGACTAAATATGAGGTTTCTTCATCTAAAGCAGAGTTACTTTTTGAATTAAATACTTCTAAAACCATTCCTTTATTGTCGCATATTTTTGTAATAAAGATTGGTTCCTTATGAATGCCCTTATTAACAAAGGTAGACATTGCTCCTGCCATTTCCATTACAGAAAGATCTGAGGTTCCCAAACAAATAGAAGGATAAGCCTCCATTGGAGTTGTGATACCCATTTGCTTTACTAAATCAACTACTGCTTGTGGTGTTGTATAATCTTTAATTAGTGCTGCCGAAATAAAGTTTACGGAGTTTGCTAACGCCCATTTCAATGTCACATTTTCTCCTTCACGATTATCATTAGAGTTTTTTGGAGTCCAATTGTCAAAATCTTCAAAAGTTACTGGTGAATTTTCTAATTCGTAACATGGAGATAATTCACTATCTCGCATCGCTGCTGCATAAACAAATGGCTTGAAGGTTGAACCTACTTGTCTTCTTCCAAGTTTTGCATTATCAAATTTAAAATGTTTATAGTTTATTCCTCCCACATATACTTTTATGTGTCCAGTTTGTGGTTCTATTGAAACCATACCTGTATTCAAGAAATGTTTATAGTAACGTAAAGAATCCCAAGGAGTCATTATTGTATCCTTATCGCCAGCCCAAGTAAAGACTCTCATATTTGTCTTTTCTTTAAAATTGGCTTTTATATCTTTTTCTGATAATCCTTCTGATTTAAGAGAACGATATCTATCAGAATTCTTCATTGCTTGAATATAATATTTCTCTATATCCTCTTTACTTATACCCGTAAATGGTGCATCTTTATATCCTTTTGTATGTTTAAAGAATTCTGATTGCAAAGAAGCGAAATGCTCTTTTACTGCTTCTTCTGCATACTTTTGCATTTTGTAATTTATAGTTGTGTATATCTTTAAGCCATCTTTATGTACATCATAATTCTCTCCATTGGCTTTATAGTGAGTTTTACACCACTCTTTCATGTAGTTTCTAAGCATTTCACGAAAATAAGTAGCGATTCCCTCATCGTGGGATTGAGGATTGTAATGTAATTTAATCGGATTTGATGATTTTTCTTTGTATTCAACCTCTGAAATATAGCCATACTTTTGCATTTGGCTCAAAACGACATTTCTTCTCCTATTTGCATTCTCTGGATTACGAACTGGACTATATGCAGTTGGTGCTTTAAGCAATCCAACCAATACCGCAGCTTCCTCAACCTCTAATTCGGAAGGTTTTTTTGAAAAGAAAATATAAGAGGCTGCTTTAATACCATAAGCGTTGCTACCATAATCCACTGTATTTAGATACATTGACAAGATTTCTTCTTTGGAATAATTTCTTTCAAGTTTGACTGCTACAACCCATTCTTTTAGTTTAGCAAATACTGTACCTAATGTTGATTTTTTTTCTCTTGGAAAAAGATTTTTTGCTAATTGTTGAGTGAGCGTACTGCCTCCACCTGAACTTTTATTCCCTCCTAAAACAGTTTTTGTTAGGACTCTAAGCAATGATCGCAAATCAATTCCTGAATGTTCGTAAAACCTCGCATCTTCTGTTGCTACAAGAGCATTGATAAGATTTGGAGAAATATCTTTGAATGTAACATTTGAACGATTTTGAATGCCAATATAACCAATCAACTCGCCAGAATCAGAATATACCTCTGTTGCTAAATTAGCCTTTGGATTTTCTAATTGTTCAAATGTAGGCATAAAGCCCAACACTCCTAAGGATAATAACACAAAAAACACTATTACTGCCAATAGAAAGCAGAAATATGTTCCCCACATTACCTTTATATACTTTTTAAACTTATTTGTTTTTGTTTTTTTCTTTGTTGTTTCACTCATATCAAAAACTATTTTATTCTTTAATCTTGATATTCCAAATGTAATCCTACATCACAAATTCCTTTTAGGGTAGAATCTATTGTCGCTTGACGCAATTCAAACGTGTATTTACCTTTTTGTTCAAACTTTATATTTTTTGCTATCCAAAAACGATTATCTCTAATTTTTGAATTACCTTTTCCTTTCCATGTTCCATCAGGATATGCCAAATAGCACTCAATTGTATCACATTTTGTTACCTTTCCATTCGGCAAAATAGTATTCATATAAAAGTAAATATTACTATAAGGATACTCTATTGTATTTCTGATATTGATTGCTAACTTATAAGATTTTATTGTATCGGTTATATCTACCTCATAATACAATTTATCTGTAGTTTTCCATGCTCGTTGATTTACCTCTTTGTTTTCGTCATACACAACATTATTATTACAAGCAGAAAACAAAATAACAACCAATAAAATACTTATTTTACTAATTATAACTTTCATTGAAATTATTTTTTGATAAAGATTTTTCGTTTTCTATTTTTTCTGCGTATGTTTCTAAGTCTTTTACGATAATATTTTTCTTGTTTTTATCGATAATTAACTTAACAGATTCTGCCGATAGAGGAAATAACTCTGTGCTTCCTTGATAAGAATACCAAAATAAACGTTTAAACACATCTACTTTATGATATATTGCCAAACCCTTTTCAGTTTGAAGTTCTACTCCTAATTCAGGTATTTTATTTAGTGCTTCAACATAAACATCATACTCATAATTTAGGCAACATTTCAACTTTCCACATTGTCCTGCTAACTTTTGAGGATTTGGGAACAATTGTTGAGTTTTTGCAACAATCGTTGAAACTGAATTAAATGAATTTAGCCAAGTGCTACAACAGAGTTCTCTTCCACAAGTGCCGATTCCTCCTAATCTACTTGCCTCTTGACGTGCACCGATTTGCTTCATTTCAATTCTAACCTTAAATTCCTCTGCCAAAGACTTAATTAACTGACGAAAATCCACTCTTTCATCTGCAGTATAGTAAAAAATTGCTTTTGTACCATCGCCTTGAAATTCCACATCATTGACTTTCATTTTAAGATTATAACGATTTGCATAATCCCTTGTTTTGAAAATCATATCATCTTCCTTCCTTAATGACTGCAACCATTTTTCTATATCAGCGGCCTTAGCTCTTCTATAAAGTCTTTTAAACTCTGAATTTGGTTCAAGCTTTTTTTTCTTCATTTGAATCCTACATAATTCTCCTGAAAGAGTTACAATTCCTATGTCATGACCAGGATTTCCCTCCACAGCAACGACATCACCTTCGGAAATCTCTAATCCTTCTGGCAAACGATAGAAATCTTTTCTCGAATTCTTAAACCTAACCTCTACAATATTACAAACATCTGTATTTGAAGGAGAATGAATATGCCCCATCCAATTATGAACATTCATTTTAGAACAATTATCCAATTCTTTCTTTGAAACAGGACGATAAGATATAGGCTCCTTACTGCAACCCCTTGATACAAGGTCGCTAACAACAAATTTATCTTTTTCAATATCTGGTTCTTCATCAAAATATGGGTGAACAAATTGTTCCAATAATTTATCTCTTTGTTCTATTTCCTTAATTTCTTTTTTTTCTGAATCCATATTATAAAAATAATTTAGATTATATATTATTTATTTTGTGTATTCCTTATTAGTTTACCTATATTTATTGCCAAAGTCAAAAATATCATTTTAGTATTACCATTACGCATAATTTCAACTTCTGCCTTTTGCGTCAAATTGTATATATTTAATAAATTTTTAGGTGTAATAAATTTTGAAAAATTAGTTTTAAAACCCTTTTCCTCTTCCGTAAAATTACAAAGATTATCTATCTTTAATTCTCTTTGCTGAAAACATTCTCTATACAATTCCAAAGAATAATTTAAATAGACCTTCAATTCCTCCCTTCCCATTTTACTAATTTGTTCCACTAATTTGTAAATCTCACTCAAAGAACTATTATAATTAAACGCCAATCTATTAAATTGAATAAACAATTCTCTATACTCTTTTTTTTCATCAGAGTTATACACAAGTGCTTTAATCAAATCACCCTGAGCAAACCTAACAATACTCTCAACATCATCATAATCCTTCGTAATGAAATAATCAGTTAAATCCTCATCTAAAATAGGAGGAAGTTTAATCAATTGAGTTCTTGAAAGAATAGTTGGAAGTAATAATTCACTATTTTCTGCAATCAAAAGAAAAAGAGTATTTTCATAAGGCTCTTCCAAAATTTTCAGTAATTTGTTTGCAGCATCTATTTGTAATTTATCAACACCCCAAACAATATTGACTTTGTATTGCGATTCGTAAGTTTTAAGAGTTAAGTTTTTTATTATTGTATTAGCATCTCTTACATTTATAGTGCCTTGTTTATTATCCACACCAAGTTCTTGATACCATGATTCCAAATCTATATAAGCATTTTTAGACAAAACATAATTTCTAAAAACATCTAAGAAACTTGCACTTTCATTATTTTTCTCTACAGCCTTAGTTGTAGTATTTGGAAAAGTAAAAAACAAATCAGGGTGAGAGAGTTTCTCATATTTTATGCAAGAAGGACACTTTCCACAAGAGTCTGCTTTCAATCCATCTTTATTTATATTGGGATAAATTTGCTTATCGGTGCAAGAAACAAACTGAGCATAAGCCAAAGCAAGAGCAAATCCGCCATAACCTGCACTTCCTAAAAATAATTGTGCATGACTGACTCTATTACTCAAAACAACATCTATTAAAGTGTTGATTAAACTCCTTTGTCCTACTATTTGCTCAAATTGCATAAAACAATAACTATTTTAATCTACAAAAGTACGACAAATTCCAATAAAAAGACACTTTTAAACAAAAAAAAGCGAGTTTTACTTAAAAAATAAAACTCGCCAATGTCTTAATATTTTATTTTTTAATATTCAAAAGAGAAATTTTCTGACATAAATTCATCATCTGTTTCAGGCTTTTGTACCTTTTCTACATTAGCTGTTTTATTTGCAACAGACTTTTGCAAAGAAGCAATCATTGCTCCCAACATTTTTGTCATTTCCATTAAAACTTCAACAGAAGCATCATTTTGTTCTTGTGAAAAGACACCTTTTTTATATGCAATTGCAGTATAGACTACACATTCTCTTATTGCAGCCTTAGCATCTTTCAAGAATTGAATCAATTGAGTTCTATGACGAGATGAACCCTCTGCAATATTTAAAGAAACCTTGCTTGCAGAGTTTACTAAAGGTTTAAATACCAAATCTGCGTCCAATCCATTTAATTGACAATTTTGATTTAGCAACCAATTAACATAATCCAAAGATTTATGATAAACTCTTAAATCTTCAAATCTAAAAAAGCTGTTTGAGTTGATTTGTTTTTCCATAACAATATTTTTATTAGTTAAGACATTCATTTAATTATTTAATTCCTGCAAAATACTTCATAAACTGAACTCTTAGAAATGCAGAACTTTCATTATTTTTTGCAACAGCAAGTTTTCCTCTAAAATCATCTAAGTTTTCAAAATTATTCTTTTGCATCCACTCTTTCAAAAAGGCGATTGATTCCTCAATAAAGCTTACTCCTTGTTCATAAACAGCAGAAACTGTTTGCACAGTATTTGCTCCTGCTAATAAAAGTTTTATAACATCTTGCGGTTTATGCACTCCACCACCCGCCATTATAGGACAGTGAACAACATTTGCAAGAATAGCGGTCCATCTTATTGTTTTATGCAAACTATTTGGTGAAGAAAATACATTTGCAGGCTCAATTGTCATTGTATCTATATTGATATCTTGTTTTGAAAACTGATTAAAGATATTCAAATTATCAATTCCCATCCATGAAATCTTTTGTGCAAATCTTGCAAGAGAAGAAAAATAAGAACTAATCTTAACTGAAACAGGAATTTTAATAGTTTTCTTTATGTCATGAATAACTTTTTCATAAAATTTCTCAACAGCATCTGTTGTAAGATTAACATCTGAGGGTAAAATAAACATATTTAACTCTACTCCATCGGCTCCTGCTTGTTCTATACGGCTTGTGAGATTTATCCATTGAGAAGAAGAAACGCAATTAACGCTTGCTATAATTGGAATCGAAACTGCTTCTTTTGCAGACTTTATTAAACTAATATATTTGGCCAAAGATTGTTTTTCTGTGTGAGCAACAATATAGTCATAAGTTTCATCGGCATATTCAAACGTATGCGACATAGAAGCATTGTTTGACATTTCTTGCAGAATCTGTTCTTCAAACACAGATTTCAAGATTACTGCACCTGCACCTGCTTGTTCTATTTTCTTTAAAGTTTCTATGTTAGTTGTAAGTCCACAACTACCAACTACGATTGGGCTTTTAATGTTTAAACCCATAAATTTAGTTTCTATATTCATAGTTTTATCGTTTTAGATGAGCAAAAATAATAATAAATTCACAATCAACCAACTTTTTAATAAAAAAAATATCTTTTTATTTAACAAAACATTATATTTTTTGGTTCGCCAAATACATTTATTCAAAGTTTATTTCAAAGAAACATTGTTTTTTTATAAGAAAAACGTATCTTTGCAGTCTGAAATTAAAAACATAAGATAATGAATCAAGAAAACATCACACCAAATCAAGGAAAAGAACAAGAAAATAGCAGTTTGAATGTAGGCGAAATAGTGTCTAATTCTGAGAAGTTTATTGAAAAAAACAAAAAAATAATAACAATCATAATTTCTGTTATTGTTTTAGGAATTGCTGCTTACTTTCTTTACCAAAGTTTCGTAGTTGAGCCTCGTGAAAAAAGAGTTCAAGAAGAATTATTTGCGGCTCAAAAATATTTTGAACAAGAAGATTTCAAAAAAGCACTCGAAGGAGATGGAAAACACGCAGGTTTGATTTCTTTAATAGAGGAATATGGTTCTACAAAAGGAGGATCGCTTGCAAACTTCTACGCTGGCAACATTTATTTACGTCAAGGCGAATACAAAAAAGCAATTGAACATCTTTCTGCTTACAAAGGCGAAGACAAAATCCTTGCTCAACAAACAAAAGCATTGATTGGCGATGCTTATGTAGAACTTGGACAATTAGACAAAGCAATTAGCAATTACAAAGATGCAGCTAAATCAAATAATGTAATGACTACACCTTTTATTCTTTTGAAATTAGGTCAAGTTTATGAAATGCAAAAAAATAATACAGAGGCTTTAAATTGCTACAAAAGAATAAAAACAGAATTTCCTGCATCACAAGAATACAGAGAAATTGAAAAATATATTTCACGCTTAGAAAACCTTCAATAATTCAAAGAAATATTTTAAAAAATCAAAGAATTAAAAAAATAAATGAGTGAATTATTTTGCTAATTCACTCATTTATTTTTTTGACTCTTGCAACCGTCAGACCACCTCTTGAGCCTATCACAAATTTACAAGCAGATTGATTATTATGTATGTAATTGTGTAAAATCAACGGCTGATTGATATAGAAATTTGAACATTTAAACCTATCGCCTTTGCATAATTTAGAATTTTGCGAGTCAATTACCTCAAAATTTTCCTCTCCCAAATATCGCAAAAGGCATATTCTATTAGGATTCCATTGAATTTCCACAATAGAATCGGGTTGCAAATCTAAAGAAGTTAAGGTTTGAGTAAACAATCTTTGCGAAGAATAAACATCTCCGCTATTACAATACTCAGTTTCAAAAGTTTTGAAATCGGGATAACCGATAAATCTACTCAAAACATTAAGAGTCCTTTCTCTGACAGAGGAATAACCATCTGTGTATCCGAAAATTCTTTTCAAAGTTGAGACAGACAATCTTTCGTTCAGTCTGTTCTCTATCTCATCTGACAAATAAACATAATCATGGGAAGACTTCAATTTCTTATCCAAGATTTCCTCCACAAGAGTTCTTAGTAATAATATACTTTGCTTGGTATCCATATCGTAAAATATTTAATTCAAAGGTTTAGGATTAAGTTTTGAAAACGCCTTATGTGTTTTGTACGCATCAAGACTTTCTTTCGGCACTAAAAACACGAACTTTTCACTTCCACTATTAAGGAAGAAATTTTGACCTGCAAGAGGCGGCGTTGTTGCTCTTATGATTAAAGTATCTAAATCAAGCATATCGGCAAGAGATTTTTCTCCCAACACTTCAATTTCCGAACCTATGTCAATCTTTCTTACCGTTGAATAATTGAAAGCATAACTTCTTATTTCCTTTACACTCTTTGGTAGAATCACACTATCTATTTTCGCATCAAAAAAGGCACTCCAACCAACTGTTTTCAAGTCTTTGGGAAACAAAATCTTGCCCGAAATCTTTGCATGAGCGAAAAATGCCTCGGGAATCTCGTTCAAACTCTCGGGAAACACTACTTCTTTAATATCATGAGAGGCTCGCAAAAGACTAAACGTCAAATTCTTCACGCTTTGCTCACAAACAATCGTTTGAAGGTTTGCACAATTAAAGAAATAGTTGCTTTCAAGCGTTGAATCTATCGGTTCAAGTTTTTCACTCTTTATTATCAAACAAGAAATATTCGTACCGCAAAAAGCATCGTTACCAATCTCTTTCAAATTCTTGGGAAGAACAAGCGTATCGCTTAAAGCTGGACAAGAAGAAAAACTAAACGCTCCCAAATGCTCCAAATTCTCAGGCAAAGTCAAGCGAGTAATCTCACTATTATGAAAAAACGCACGTGCTTCTATTCTTGTAACGGGGAATTTTCTCAAACGATACGACACAACCTCAGGAATATGCAAATCACCCTTTACATTATTATTGGCAAGCACCACTGCCTTTGAATCAATGATTTGCATTTTCAATGTTTGTCCCGAAGCGATTTGCGTTTCAAAAGGTTTTGAGTAGTAATGTATGTAATTATATGTCAAATAAGACAAAAGACCAAGAGCAATCACCACAATAGCCGCTCTATACAGCTTTTTCTTAACCGAAAACATTGCTTGATAAACATAATCCGCATTAGGATAACGCTCTTTTCTTTTTTCCTTGCTACATTTCTTTGCAATCCTTTTGTATCTGTTTGGAAAAATCTTTGCAAGCACCTTTCCAAAACTATAAATATCACTTCTGCAATCGAGTTTTTCTCCATTTAATTGTTCGGGAGAGGCATATTGACGAGTGAATGCAGGCTCTTTGAAAACAGCATAATAGTCTGTGTCTGCCAAACCAAAGTCTATGATTCTTACATTATGAGCATTATTTGTTATAAGAATGTTTGAGGGCTTCAAATCGCGGTGTACCAATTGCAATTCGTGATAATAATCCATTGCATTCAGTATTTGCTTTACCACCTTACGCCTTTGAGCAGAAGAAGGCTTTGTTTCCAAAAATTCACCCAAGGTAACCCCATCGACATACTCCATAATAATACACAAACCCAAGTCTTCAACCTCCTCAATGCCATAACAACGTACAATATTAGGGTGATTGAGCGAAACAAGTATGTCAAATTCCTTTATGATTAAACCTCTATACAGATTATTATCCCGATATTTCTCCTTCAATCCTTTAAGGACAAAATACTTTCCATAACGCACCGCCTTAAACAAACGATTGTAGCCCTCGGAAGGCAGTTCGCATTCAATTTCAAACCTATCGGACAAAACGTAATCAGGTTCTATATCATCTATATAGCCGGAAGTTTCTGTTCTTTCATTGAGTTTCATAATGCAAAGTTAATATTTTTATACTAAAAACTTGGTTTTTTATTTTTTTTTGTACATTTGCAACGTTTAATCACTTAAAAAACAATTTTATGAAAAGATTAGCATTATTATTATCAGCAATCTTTTTGACAAATATGGCGTTTTGTCAAGAAGAAAAGAAAGTTTCCGTAGACGATGAAGTGTTTGTCGTTGTTGAAGAGCAAGCAGAATTTCCGGGAGGCTTAGATTCAATGTATGCTTACATACACAAAAACCTTAAATACCCTGAACTTGCAAAAGAAAAAGGCATTGAAGGAAGAGTTTTCGTTAGTTTCATCATTGAAAAAGACGGTTCAATTTCAAATATTCTTATTAAAAGAGCCATAGGAGGCGGTTGCGAAGAAGCAGCGGTGGAAATGATAAAAAATATGCCTAAATGGAAACCGGGAAAGCAAAGAGGAAAACCCGTAAGATTTCAATACGTCCTACCAATCAAGTTTGAACTACCAAAAAATAAAGAATAAAAAAAAGAACTCGTGAAATAAAACTCACGAGTTCTTTTTTTTATTCAGCCTTTTCTTATTTCAATGGGCTGTAATCTTTGGAATATCTTAGCATTTGTTCGCTGTAGCCTTCTTCGTATGAGACTTTTACGTCTGTTATATTGCCTTCTTTATCTTTTACTGCTGTATAGACAGGGTTTACAAAGCCTTTGTATGGAGCAATGTTGAGTTTTTGGTATCTGTCAAGGATTTCTTTGTGTAATTCAGGGTCTATTTTCACTGCATAGTTTTCTACCAAATCTCTTGCTGCGTTGTAGTCGCCTGTTGATTTGATTCTTTGGATTTCTGCCAAGAGTTGTCCGAACAAATTACGCAACTTTTCATAGTCGTTTATCTTTACAAAGGTTTCTCCTTCTCGTTTAACCATTTCTATTACGTCTTTTCCGCCTTTTGCTGCTCCTTTTCCTTTTTCAAATGCCCATCTTGCTATCAAAGCTCTGTCTCTCATGTGAGATTCTTCTATTTGATCGCCAAGTTTTATGCGAACCACTTGTGTTAAAAGTCCGTTTTGCATTTGTGAAATATAGCTTGCTTTATATGCTTCTGCGTCCGGCAATAGTCCTAATTCGACTAATTTTGCGTCTGCAAGGTAATAAAGTGCAAAAAGGTCGGCTCTTGCTTCTTCAATCGTGCTTCCGTATGCTTTTAAGGCTTCCGGATCAACGCCCGGCAAGAGTTTTCCGCTTCCATGACCAAGACATTCGTGTAAATCGGTGTGTAAGTCGTCTGTGAATTGACCATATTTCTTTATAATCTCGATTTCTTCTTTTCCGTATGCAAATTCTTCCAACATTCCGCTGCCATTAGATGCTTGAGCGTAGGCTTCTGTAAGGTTTGCGATAGTTACTGACTTGCTTCCGTGCTCTGCTCTGACCCAATTGCTGTTTGGTAGGTTTATTCCTATGGCTGTCGAAGGGAAAAGGTCGCCTCCAAGAATCGATGCACTGATAACTTTGGCTGAAACGCCTTTTACTTTTTCTTTCTTAAACTCTTTTGCAACAGGAGAATTATCTTCAAACCATTGAGCGTTGATACTTAATTGTTCGGCACGCTTTGTTGCTTCTATATCTTTGAAATTAACAATACTTTCCCAAGATGCTTTCATTCCAAGAGGGTCTCCGTATGATTCAATGAAACCATTTACAAAATCAACATTAGGTTCTGTGTTTTCAACCCAAGCAATGCTGTATTCGTCAAATGTTTTCAAATCACCTGTTTCATAGAAAGAAATAAGCAAATCGATAACTTGTTGTTGTTTTGCATCTTCTGCGTAAGGACGTGCAAGCTTTAAGTTTTCTACAATCTTGCTTATTGCTTTTCCGTACTTGCCTCCTACTTTCCAAACGTCTTCATAGATTTTTCCATCTTTGCCTTTTACAAGAGTAGAGTTCATTCCATACATTACAGGGTGAGTTTGATCGCCCTTTGCTTTCATTTCTGCATAGAATGCTTCGGCTTCTTCTTGTGTAACGCCTTGATAGTAATTGCAAGCACTTGCAAGCAACAAATCAACGCCTTCTGCAAGAGATATTTTCTTTGGCATAACCTCAGGATTGAAGATTACCTCCGCAATTTCTTCACTACATTTTGTTTGTTCTACGAACCATTGACGCTCAAACTTAGGAACAAATTTATCACTTCCGTAATGATGATGAATTCCGTTGCTAAACCAAACACGTTTCAAGTATTCCTCAACGCCTTTGAAGTTTTTATCTTCTCTATCTCCTTTATAATTTTGATAAAAGTCTTCTAACATTTTGCGGATTTCAAGATTGTAGCGTCCGTTTTGGTCAAAAAGAATATCTCTTCCCCAAAGAGCAGCCTCATTCAAATAATAAATAAAGGTTTTTTGTTTAAGGCTTAATTCATCAAAGCCATCAACTTTGTAACGCAAGATTTGAATATCTGCAAAACTTTCTACATTATAGTCAAACTCTGTTTGCTTTTGCTCTTTCTCACCGCAAGAAACCGCAGTCAAAGCAGCTGTAAATAACATCATTGTTTTAAAAATTTTCTTCATAGATAAATAATTTGTATTTTTAAGTTTGCAAAGGTACGAAATTAAAAAATAATTCATACCTTTGTCAAATAATTTAATAACTACTAAAAACAAAACGAATATGAAAAGGAAAATCTTTATGGCATTAGCAATAGTTGCTCTTGCATTAGGAATGCAAAGTTGTGCAGTAAAAAAAAGCAACTTGCTTTCAATAAATGACAACGCCGTACTTAACACTGCAAACTTTGAATATGTAGGTTTAGCACAGGCAGAGGCAAATGTAACATACGTTTTTGGATTTGGCGGAGGTAATCCTGAACAAGAAGCAATAAATAAATTAAGAGAAAACGCAAGATTAAAGGCTAATCAAGCTCTAATAAACATTTCTGTTACAAAATCAACAAAACACGTTTGGTTTGTATCTACAAAAAAAGTTATAGCAACAGCAGATATTATTCAATTTAAATAAGAAAAAAGAAAGAGAAAACAATCTCTTTTCAACTCAAAGAAAAACGCTCGTGAGTCTTTACTTTAATTTGACTTGCGAGCGTTTTGTTTTGCAATAAAATTGTTTTCCCAAGAGTTAAGCCCAAATGCTTGCGATATTTTCAAACAAGCAAAGAGTAATCCGAAATTTTTGATTTATTTACCCTTAACCAAAATTCACAAAATCAAAGACTTAACTTTCCCAAGCCTTAAAAACACCTATTTTTTCTTTGTTTTAGTGTGATTTTTTCTTGATTTCAAGAAAATAATTCTTTGTTTTATTTAAATAATTCTTTGCTTTTTTCAATTTTTTCTTTGATTTATTTTTTTACCCCTTAGAAGTAGAAGCATTACCATAGAAAGGTATTTTTTTTCTTCGCAATTTGTAGCAAAAAAATCAAAACCTATTTTTTTTGTACTTGAAAAAATTTATTATAACTTTGTTGTGCAGAAAGAATATCTAATTTCAAAGTAACGGAATATAAAAAAAACAAAAATTATTAAGTCATGAAAAAACGTATTTTAATGATAGGGATTGTTATCTCTATGTTAGGATTGCTCACTTCTTGCGGAGGCGGAAGCAATCAAAAAGGATTAACAGCCGATTACATACCTTTTAAAATGGATAAGGAAGATAATTGGGGGTTAATGGACAAAAATTTCAAGCCTTTGTTCTCTGATGAGTTTGAAGGTAAGATTTCTCCTGCATACGACGGAGTTTTCAGCGTACAAACCGAAGATAGATATGCTTTATACAAGGCAGAAGAAAAGCCAAGCGTGATTGCAGGTTGCGATGATTTGCTTTACGCAGGAATAATGAGCGAAGGTGTTATTCCTATTGTTAAAGAAAATTCAAGAATCACATACGTGGACAAATCAGGAAAAGAGAAATTCACCCTAATGCCTCATAACGGAAAAGAAATTATTGAGGTTATGCCTTCTTTTACTTACGGTAAAGCCGTTATAAAAACAGAAGATAACAAGCAAGGAGTGATAAATTCTTCTGGAAAGGTGATTGTAGAGCCTAAATACGATGCAGTAGAAATCAGAGATGGTTTTATGCTCGCTATGAATTATGAAAAAACAGAGGAAAATAAAGAACAAACAAACATAATCCTATTGGACAATAGCGGAAAAGAAGTAAAAACATTTAAAGATAGGAAGATAAGAGATATTAATGTTTCTTTCATAGATGGAACCTTCGTTTTGTATTCTCACAATGACGAAGGAGAAAAGACACTCTACTTAATGGATAAAGCAGGCAAAGAATTGAAAAAATATTCTACCAAGAAGTCTGAGCCAATAATGATATTCGACGACTATTATACTTATTATGATGACGGAAAGCACGGAATAAGAAACAGAGATAATGATGAAATTATCATACGTGCCAAATACGATGTGTTATTCCCTGTTGAAGATAATTTATTCCTTGCAAGCAGAGGTGATAAATTAAGTTTGATAAATCTAAAAGATGAAGTTATAAAATCATTCGGTGATGAATATGAACAAATGCTTCCTTTGAACTTAAATATTTCTACACTCGGTTTGATGTTTCCTAATTGGAATTATTTAATTGCAGAAGTTGATAACAATTTGGTTACATTCCTTGATTTTAAAGGAGAAAAGATTTCCAACAATGAATATATTGTAGATTTCGGTCGAGAGTATAGGATTTACTCCGACTATTTCAACGCAACAGAAGTAGGACAAAAATTATCAGACCTTATTGTTAAAGAATATATTCCTAAATTTGGTAAGAACATAACAGAATATACAACATCCAATGCAAACGGTTATCAAAACAATCAAGGAGTTAAGATAGATGTAAAGCCATTTTACAAAACAAGTATGGATTGTTATCTTTTCAGTTATGAGCAAATTGCTGTTATGAACAACTCTTGGATGTATGAATACAACCCTAACGCATTGGTTAATGGATTTAAATTGACTCTTAGACTATCTTACAAAGAAAATGCCGAGGAACTCGTTGCTCAAGTAGCAAAATCTCTATATGATTCTTTAACTAAAAATGGATATGCTTTACAAGAAACTCAAACAGAACAAACCTACACACTTCAACACAAAGAAAGTATGGATAACATAAATATTTCTTACAATAATAAAACAATTGAAATTGTCGGTTCAATGACATTATAACAAAAAAAGAAAGAGTTAGAAACCTAACTCAAAGAAAAACGCTCGTGAGTCTTGATTTTATTTTGACAAACGAGCGTTTTTGTTTTTTATTTATTTGAGTTATTAAACTTCTTTTTTTAGTTCTGCAAATAAATCAACCGGACCTAAGTGCCACATCTTTGTATTTTCGGTTTGAAGTTTTTGATAAAGTTTTGAGAAATAGACTTTCTTAATTGCTTCTAAAAGTGTTATCCCTCTATCTTGTGCAAGCATTGTGGATAACCAACATATTTTTGATGGTAAAAGCAGATATAAATTTTCTTGGTTAATCTCTCCTATCATAATTTCACCTCCTTAACTTCTAAGAATTTCAATTCGCTTAATGCTTCTTTTGTATGGAACAAATATTGATCAACTAAATTATAAGTTTTCAATTCTGCAATTAACATTTGCTTACTAATAATGCCTCCTTCATATAAGGCAAAAGAAGCATATACCTTATCATTTGCCACAGGTCCATAAACAATATCGTATTTATGAGTAAAGTCTATTTGCATTCGGTTTTTCATTACAAAATCTACCCATTCCTCTGTTGGTTCATCAAATATTAAAGAATTAAAATTAGGTAACTTCTCTTCTTCAAAATGATATAAATTAACAAAACCAATAGAACGTTTTTCTTCTAATAGTCTGCGTTTTACCCAAGCAAGAGCTTGCTTATAAGAACTTGTTGTATAAAATCCATCTCCATAATCTAATTTTCTATTTGATTGACGTATTTCAGGTTTTTCAACAATTTCCAAACTACCATGGTATAATATCATAGGTTTTCTTTTTTTCGTATTTCTAAAAATTTATCTATATCTTCTAAAATCCAATGATGATTTTGTGTGTGTAGTATTTCGTAATGTTCTTCTAAGTATTCAAGCAATCCATATTTAGAAAAAATCTCCATTGTTTCTGCTCCGTCTATTGCTTTTGCATTTTTGTATTGTTCTATACAAAAAGAAATAAAATAACTCAGGTCTCGTTGATGTTTATCCATTGCTTGCTTTTTTGTTTTTATGAGAAATCCGCAATGCTTTGCGTTTTAGCATTGCGGATTCTTTTACTTTAATTGCTTAAAGTCTTATTTTATTAAACCTCTGTTGCGAAGTAGTGCGTTTAAGTCTGGTTCTGCTCCGCGGAAGTCTTTGTATAGTTGCATTGCGTCTTTTGTGCTACCGCTGCTTAGTAAGATTTTGAATTTTGCTGCTGTTGCTGGGTCAAAGATATTGCCTGTTTCTTTGAATGCTTCAAAGGCATCTGCGTCTAAGGTTTCGCTCCATGTGTATGAATAGTAACCTGCGCTGTATCCTCCGTCACCAAAGCAGTGTGAGAAGTAGGTTGAACGGTATCTTGGTGGGATTTGTGTTAGCATTCCTATTTTTGCCATTGCGTTTGCTTCCATTTCTTGTGTGTTTACTTTTTCTCCTGCTTTTACTGAGTGGAAACACATATCTAAGTATGAGGCCGCTAATAATTCGCTAAACATAAATCCTTGGAAGAAGTTGCCTGATGTTTCCATTTTCTCAACCATTTCTTGTGGAATCACTTCTCCTTTTTCGTTTTTAGCGTACATATTCAATACTTCTGGTTGTAGACACCAGTGTTCTAAGATTTGTGATGGCAATTCTACGAAATCTCTTGCTACGTTTGTTCCTGATACTGATGGATATGTACAATTTGAAAGTAATTGATGGATTGCGTGTCCCATTTCGTGGAATACTGTCAATGCTTCATCTGCTGTAAGTGTTGTTGCTCCGTTTGGTGATTTTGCATAGTTGAAACATACTGTGATAATTGGAGTTATATTCTTTCCGTCTTTGCGTGATTGTCCTCTATATTCGTTACACCATGCTCCACTTTGTTTGCTTTCTCTTGTATATGGATCCCAATAAAGTATTCCTACGTGTTCGCCTTTTTCGTTCTTTGCTTCAAATACTAATACATCTTCTGCGTAAACTGATATATCTTTTCTTTCTGTGAAACTAATGCCATATAGTTTTGTAAGTACGTCAAAGCAACCTTGTCTTACTTTATTGATTTCAAAGTATGGACGTGTAAGTTCTGCATCAAAGTTATATTTTTGTTGGCGTACTTTTTCTGCATAGTAATACATATCCCATGCTTCTAATTTTGCTCCTGGCACGTCTTTTGACAACATTGCTTGGAATTGTGCTGCTTCTTCTTTTGCTACTTTTACTGAATATGACAATAGATTTTCTAATAAGTCAAATACTGCTTTTGGTTCTTTTGCCATTCTTTCTTCTAATTGGTAGTGAGCGAATGTTTCATAACCTAAAAGTTGTGCTTTTTTTGCACGTAGTTCTGACATTTGTGCTACTAATGCGTTGTTGTCTGTTTCGCCTCCGTTGTTGCAACGATTAACTCTTGCATTGAAGATTTCTTTTCTTAAATCTCTGTTGTCAGCGTATGTAACAAATGGCATAAATGAAGGGTTATCAAGTGTGAATATCCATTTTCCTTCTTTTCCTTCTTGTTTTGCTAATGCTGCTGCTTTTTCTATTTCACCTTGTGGCAAACCTTTAAGGTTTTCTTCTTTGTCTATAACTAATTGATATGCTTTTGACTCTTTCAAAAGGTTGGCATCAAATTTTGATTCTACTTTTGTAAGTTCTGCATTTACTTTTCTTAGTTCTTCTTGTTTTGCTGCGTCAAGCAATGCTCCTGAACGTACAAATTTGTTGTAGGTTTTTTCTAATAATGCTAATTGTTCTCCTGTGTATTTTTGAGAATCTTTTGCGTCATATACTGCTTTGATTTTCTCAAATAACTTTGCATTCATTGAAACGTTGTCGGAGTGTGTTGCCATCATTGGTCCGACTTTTTCGTTTACTTTTTGCAATTCTTCAGATGTGTTTGCTGCCATCATATTACCGAATACGCCTGCAACTTTTGAAAGAGTTTCTCCGCTATAATCTAACGCTGCTATTGTATTGTCGAAAGTTGGTGCTTCTGCATTGTCAATTATTGCTTGGATTTCTTTGTTGTGTTCTGCTATTGCTGCTTCAAAAGCTGGCAAATAGTGTTCTACTTTAATTTTTTCAAATGGTGCTGTTTCAAACGGAGTGTCCCATTTTTGTAGTAATGGATTGTCTGAAACTTCTTGTTTAGAACAAGACGCAAACATAAGTCCTGATACTAAAATTGTCATAAGTGTTTTTTTCATACTGTTGTTTTATTAATTTATTATTTTATTATTCTTCTGTTTTTTTAAATTTGAATTTTGGTTCTTCGTGGTTTAATAGTCGTTTTATGTTCTTTCTATGTGTCCATAGAATAAAGAGTGCAACTAAAATTGCAAAGGCCAATTCTATTACATTGATTTTTTCATCTATCACTACGCATCTTATGCAATAGAATAATGGAAAAGAAACTGCTGCACTCATTGAGGAAAGAGAAACATAGTGTGAAAGGATAAAGACTACAACAAAAACTGCTAATACCAATGGTATGATTTTTAAGAATAGACCTATTACTATTCCAAGCATAGTTGCTACTCCTTTTCCGCCTTTAAATCCTGCAAATATAGGTAAGGCGTGTCCTATTACACAGAATACACCTATCAATAGTTGATATAAAATCATATATTCGCTATTTGCAATTTCCATTCCAAAGTAGCGTGATAAATAGATAGCAAACCAACCTTTAAATGCATCAATACAAAGAACAAATATTCCCGGAAGAAGTCCTAAAACTCTTATTGTATTTGTTGCTCCTGCGTTTTTACTACCTTTTTCTCTTACATCTATTCCGTAAAATGATTTTCCTATCCAAACTGCTGATGGAATTGAACCTAAAATATATGCTACTACTAATCCTATTACTAAGGCCAATATTACGGGTATTGTAATTGTTATTGTCATTGTTTTATTCCTCCTCTTCTATTTCTGTGTCTTGGTATTCTTCTTCTTGACCTAATTCAATTGTTCTTATGAAATTACGTTTTTGTGCAGGTGTTGCAACTCTATATACATAAACTCTTCCTTTCTCTGTTTTAAACTCTCTGTCTTCTCTTGGTGTTTCATTGATTTTTGAATTGATTATTTCATTAGAAGAAAGTATATCCATAGCAGAACCATTGTATTCAAAGTAATACCAACTATCAGGATTTGCCTCTACATATATTCTAATTGTTGGAGAGAGTGCTCCTTTTAATATTTGAATACGTGTTTTGATTGTTTTATTGACTTGGTATTTTCCTACGGTTGCAAGTTCAAAGTTTCCTTTACCTACGTAGGAACGAAGTACAGGATCCCATTCTAAACGTACATCTGAGAAAAAGATTTTATTCTTCATTTGTTTTGGAACGTCTTTCCACTCTCCTGTTACCAATAAATCGGCGTACCAATCACCACCTTCTTCTTCTCCTAATAGGTAATGTAAGTATTTTTTGTATCCTGAGTTTTCAAAATCTATTTGCGAAAGATTTAAATCCTCATATAATTCCACTCCTATCATATCTATGATTTCTTGTGCAATAGGAAAGTCTAATGCTAATGCCATTTTAATTTGTGCCTCGCCGTTTTGATTTACCTTTACGCTACCATAGTTGTTTGTTTTCATCACTTCCGAAGGTAAAAATCCTAATTTAATTTCTCCTTCTCCTTCTGCTTTGCAAGATGTTTTATCAAACGATAGGTATGGAGCATCTATGTTCGAGAAATCATTGAGTTTTTCTTCTGAAGCAATGATATATTTTTTTAATTCTTTGTTATAAGTTAATAATCCTTTGCTTTTTAACATCACATTATCTCCTTCTGTATCATAGGTTAAGAATGTGGTTTGTGGTTCAAAGTTATCAGGATTAAACATAATGGAAGCAGTAACTCTTTTTCCCTCTACATCAACAGGTGCTTCGGAAATTGGAATGTAGATTTGTTTTGGATTTAATTGTGCTGAGAATTTAATCCATGCTGCTTCATCTCCATAACAATTACTTGAAAGTTGAACTCCTCCATCAAAGATATAATTTGTATCAGTGGCGTTTAAGGTTACATTTCCATAGAAATTAAATGCCGAACTCAATTGTAAAACTTCATCTGTTGGGATTTCTCCTTTTCCAATAGTTTTTCCGCTAAGAGGATTGATTTCTTTTAAGAAAATTGGGTGCTTTTTATTATCCTCATCTATGTAATCTACATATCCATTTGCTGAATAGAGTTTTGCTGATTCTATAAAAATTCTTGCATCATATATTTCATGTAGTTTATTTTGAGTGTTTGCTAAAATTCTTACATCATCTAATGTGTCAATTTGTGCACCTGGGTGAATTGTAATGCTACCATCTGAGGGACGAATAGCAATATCGGCACATCTTATCACGTAAACATCTTCTGTAAACAATTTATTCTTATTCAAATCCAATAATGCTCTTGGAGAATTGAAATAAAATCCTCCTTGATTAGGGTGTAAAGAAACAAACTTAGCACCAGGGTGAGGTAAATCCACTGCTTCTTTTAGTGGTTTGCTTGCAAAATCGCCTATTTTTGGTGCTTGTGTATCTACTAATCCTAATAATTTAGATTGCATTCCCCATTCAAATTGGTCTATATAGCAAGCGTATTGCAAATATGGCAATTCGTTTCTCTTTACTCCTTCATTGGATTTAAAAAATCCTTTTTGTTCTTTGTAATCCACGTTAGATTTCACATTATCTGATTGAAATGCAATAGAATTTCCATCTAATGCCATTATCTTTACCTCTGAGGTGTCGGCAGCATAAGAGTCTTGTCCAAAACGTGTGTAGGAAGAGGTAACTATCAATTCTTCACTTTGAGTACTTCCTTGTCCTGTCAATCCTTTTGGAGAAACGGTTAGAGAACCACTATGAACTGCTACTGAATCATAAAGATAGAATGGTTCTTTCTTTTGTTCTACTAACATATAATCTTGTTTTGGATACCAATGTTGTTTTGCCACTGTGTTTTTTGCATCAGCAAAGGCAACGCTTGCTCCAACTGCTCCTTTTGAAAAGGTAATGAATTTTTGAGTTTCACAAAACATTGAATCAGGGTGAAGAATAAACTTCTTGGAATGAGTTCTTGAAGCAAGATAATCTAAATATCCTGTTGCCAAAAGTCCATTACAACTCAAATCTATTGATTTATAAATCTGTCCTTTACCACCATAGATTGGTTTTCCTGCTTGTGGAGTTTCTATTTTAAACCCAAGAGAATAATCTTTCATAACTCTTAAAGGTTCGGTAATATCTTCAAAAATTCCTGCTGACTTCAAAACCCCTGAAAAGAAAATACTATCTGTTTTAAACTTATAGAGATTCTTTACTTCAAAGGGTTCAACCTTGTAATAGAAGTCCTCTTTTTTGTAAACTCCGTTTTGAATATTCTTATAATCGTAATACACATAACTATCTTTCATTGAAGAAAGTATTGGATAATCAGGTAGTTTTTTTCTACTACTTTTGTTGTTCGGAGCATCAATTAAAAGTTTACATTGTAGGTTTTGAATTGGAGTTTGAATCATTACAAACTTTGTAGTGTCTTCAAACAAATGTACAAAGAAGTTTAAACTATCTACCGTAGGCAATTCTAATGAGAAATTATCGTATGAGAACTTACAATTCATACCACTAAGAGTAAAAAGTCCTGCCATAATATCGCCATCAAACTCAAAATTCCTATTTTTTTGCATTCTAATTGTCCCATTCTTTGGACGAATAACCACATTGTGCGTATCACTAAGAGTAAATGTTTTTATACCATTCATTTGTAGATTCATATCAGAGGTATTCAAAACAATATTTGCCTCTCCCTTGGTTGCTGAAATAAAACGCAAAGCATCGTAATCTATTTTCTTTGTTTTTGATAGGATATAATCATAGAGTTTTTGCTTTACTATTGCAGTTTCTCTATAACTTTCATAGATAATAAAACCATTTAACGCCAAGGTCATAAGCATCATCTTTGCTTGAGTTTGGTCTAAGTTTATAAACTTAGCAAATTGCTTTACTGTAAACTCATTTGTTTTATAAGCATCGGTAAATTGTTTCACTCTATAAAGAGGATTAACCGATTCTATTCCTTGAAGTTCACGCCATTTATCATCAGAGAAATAATTATTACTTTCTATCACTGCAAAGGCATCTCGCTTTGGTCCCTTGATTGCACGAAACTCTATATTTAAATCATCTAAATTTGCATACACCGCTTCGGTATAAATATCTACACAATGATAACTATCAACCCAAGGACTTGCTGAAATACCTTCTTTATAATCACTAAAAAATAATTGGCGGGTTGATTTATTAAAATTCATTTTTGTGCTTGGGTGATAAATCGAGTCTTGATTTGTATAGATTGTAACTTGACAATCCTTTGTAATTATACCATCTCTACTAAATGGGTGTTCTACCGCAGATGCTTTTACATAAAGTTTACCATTTTTATAAAAACGCAATTGTGCAGGAGTTATCACATCGCCTGTTCCAAGAATTGTTCCACCTTGTTGAGTGAAACCTCCAACGTAATCAACATCAGGATAAAGATTTTTAATTATTTCTGCTTTTTGATAAGATATGAATTTAGGATAACTTTGTTTTGTTTTCTTGTCGCTACATCTATCTTCAAAACTTCCTTGTAATTTATATGAGAAATATTCTTTGTTTGTAAACGAAACACTATCGGCATACAACATAGCACGATTAAGACTTGCACCATAATTGCTCAACTCCACAAACACATCATCTTGAGGTAAACCTAATTTACTCCAATTTACAATTCCCCCTTTACCTTCAAAATATTCATCTTTCAAATAAAATTGTCCAAGAGTAGAATAAATTGTATTGGAGTCTTGAATAGAACGATAGGTTAAATCTATTTCGCTAATAAAATCGGCATAAACTCCTCGTTCTTTATCGTTTCTAAAAACATAATCACCTGCATCTCCAATATACCAAGCAACATTTTTAGATTTATAAAGATAACCCTCAGAAAGTAAAAGCAATGTATTTTCAACTATTTGATTATATATTTTAACATTACTCTTCTCAATGCAATTTTGCATAGATTTCAACCATTGAGTATAACTTTCAGGAGTTTGTTTCGAGGATTGGAAGGCAATTTGAGTTTGAATGAAAGTAGAAAAACCGTTTCTTATTCTTATATTCTTCTTAAACATAGACTGTGATAGTTTTGCAATATCATTTCTATGTTGCATAGAGAAATTAGTCCAAGATTGCTCATAATCTTCTAATAATTGTTCAAAATCTTTCTTTGCATCAGACTTTAAATTCACATCAGATTCCAACAATTCTTTCAGTTCTCCGATATAAGTATCTGCCTTTCCTGAAAAACCTTTAAATCTTTGTTGAGCGTTTAGATTTATTGCTCCAATTGTAATAAGAAGAATAAGTAATAATATTTTTTTCATTATTTTATTTTTTAACAAGTCGCATTGCTGCCCAATTATCTTTTGTTTCCACATTGGTTAATTCAAAACCATAGAGTTTACATTCTGTTTCTAAAATCTCAACATCTTGCAAATAAAAACCACTTAAAAACAAAACTCCTCCCTCTTTAATTGATTTTGAATAAGTTTCCATATCGGCAAGAAGGATATTACGATTTATATTAGCAAAGAAAACATCAAATTTTTCGTTTTCATCAAGCAAATTCGCATCTCCTAAAAGTACATCCACTTCAACAGAGTTTTTCTTTACGTTTTCCTTTGCATTTTCCGCTGCCCACACATCAATATCTATTGCTTTTGCGTAAGAAGCACCCATTTTCATAGAAAGAATTGCAAAAACACCTGTTCCGCAACCCATGTCCATAACTCTCTTACCTGCAATATCTTCTTTTGATATAAAATCAATAATCAAAGACGTTGTTTGATGATGTGCTGTTCCAAAAGACATCTTTGGATTTATGATAATATCATATTTTACTCCCTCTTGCTTTGGGTTAAACTCAGGACGAACAATGCAAAAGTCTGAAAAACGAACAGAAGAGTAATCTTTTTCCCACTCTGCGTTCCAATCCTTTTGCTCTATTTTTTCTTCCAAGTAAGAAATCTCTAATCCTTGAACAAAACCAAGATTTTCCTCTGCACAATCCTTTACCTTATCCAAAGAGTATTTTTCTTGCGAACAATATGCCTCAAAACCCTTTTCATTATCCACAAAACTATCAAAACCAAGTGAAATCAAAGAGTCTTTAAAGATATCTGCAATCCAAAAATCCTCTTCCTCCCACTTTTGATTGAGAGAAAGAGAAATGCTTAACTTAATATAATACATATTAAAAACTACGTGCAATTTCTATAAAGTCTGCACTCTTCAATGCTGCTCCGCCAATTAGTCCGCCATCAACATCTTGTTGTGCAAAAAGTTCTCTTGCGTTCTTAGGATTGCAACTTCCACCGTAAAGAATTGAAATTTCTTGTGCTACATCGTCTGAATATTTCTCTGCAATCAATCCTCTAATGAAAGCATGCACCTCTTGTGCTTGTTCTTTTGTTGCAGTTTTTCCTGTTCCTATTGCCCAAACAGGTTCGTATGCTATAACTACTTTTTGAATTTGTTCTTCATTTAAATGAAACAAACCCTCAACAACCTGAGAACGTATTATATCAAAATGTTTATCTGCTTCTCTATCTTCTAATTGTTCTCCAACACACACAATTGGTGTAATTTCTACTTCAAGTAATTTATCTACTTTTTGAGCAACGTCTTGATTGGTTTCAAAGAAATATTTTCTTCTTTCGCTGTGTCCTACAATGCAATAATCCATATTCATTGAATGCAACATCTTTGCTGAAACCTCTCCTGTGTATGCTCCGTCATCGAATTTCGATACATTTTGTGCTCCAACAAAAAACTCTACATCCTCTGCCGCATCTCCTACAAGTTCAAGATAAGGAAATGGAGGGCAAACCACTATATCTACATCTGTTGTATCAAATTCTCTTAACGCTTCTGCTATATCTGTTATCAATTCATCTGCATAGGAAAACGTTTTATTTGATTTCCAATTGCCTGCTACTATATTTCTTCTCATAATTATAAAAGTTTTATTATTAACGTTTGCAAAGGTAAAAATATTCCTAAGAAAAAAATAATTTTTTCAAAGGAATATTTTAAAAAATCAAAGAAAAAAATAAAAAAAACAAAGAGTTTGAAAATTTGTTAGTATGAAATCAATTTGTCTATTTCGGATTTCACAATATCGACACTTATGTTTTCAATACAAGGATAATGTTCCATATCATCATTTAATTGAGTACAAATGCCGGCACAATCAAAGCAATCCATTTCATACCTAATTGCAACAGGGAAATATTGTTTCAAATCATCAGAAACAGAATCTAAATCATACGGATGAAATCTTTTTCTAAAATTTCCCGGACAGATTACAATACTCTTTGTTCTTACCAGAGCAGATATATGAGCAGCAACAGTATCATTGCTTATTACCAAATTGGCAGAGTTAATAACGGAGCATAATTCAAGCAAATTTGTTTTACCTACTAAATTCAAAATTCTATTAGACTGTTTCACTGAACGCAAAATATTGTCTGCAATTTCAATATCACCATCCCCTCCACACAAAACCACAAAAGAAGAAAGTCTATCAATTAAATTCACAAACTTTCCCCCCCCAATTTCTTTTCACCTGACTTGCTCCTATAAAAAGCACAACATAATCTTTCACCTGATTAAATTCAGGTATTTCAAAACACAATTTCGGTAAAGATGCTTTAAAATCGCAATCAAAAAACTTGGAAACAAATTCAGCATTACGCTTTAACTCCATCTTATCTTCTTTATCTGTTTCAATCAAAGAGGAATAAAAACCGTTTGATTTTGAAAGCAATTTGCTCAATATCTTACTGCGTTTTTTCTTATCGGAAATCAATTTGATAAATCTTGATTCTGTGTTATTGTAATCTTGTCCGAAACCGATTTTTCTTTTAGCACACACATTTCTTACAATGGTATCTCCTATGAAATAATCTCTTGAAAAAAGAGGATTCAAAATCAAATCATAACGTTTTGTTCTTAATTTTTTAAGTAATTTGAAACGATAAATCGGATTAAAAAACATCTTTTTTGTATCCAAAGTTATAATTTCATCAAAATAGGATACGTTCTTTGCAATCGAAGCAACAGCAGAAGTACACAACAGAGTTATGGTTCCATTCAATCTTTTTCTTATCTGAGAAGCAGAATCCAACCACAGAATAAAGTCTCCTATATTATCTGTTCTTAATATCAAAATATCGGATTTTGATTTAGGTTTTATGAATCTTAACAAGAAACTTTCCAAATCAAACAAGAAAATAATAAAGTGTAATAAAAGTTTTTTTATCATTTTGTTTTCTCTGCCCAAATTATTGTTTGGAAACCATAATAACACCAAGTATAATAGTTAGTTTTGTTTTTAATCTTAGAAATTGGTTCGGTAAGACAACCTATCAACCAAGGCAAAAATGGTTTGTGTGAGATAGTAGAATATAATACAGACATATTATTTTCTTTCAAAATTTCCAACACCTTTTCATAAGAAGGTGGAAGGTCTTTGTGGGTATTATCATCATAATAATTAAGAGTACCTTGTCTTGAAGGAAATTTCACACTCTTTTCTGAGGGAAATGACAAATACAAACGACCCTTTGGTTTTAACGCTTTAATCATTGCGACTAACGTTTCTTCTCTTTTGTTACAGTGTTCCAAATTATGAGAAGACAAAACTACATCAAAACTATTTGACATCTTTAATATCTCATCTGAAAACACATCCGAAGACACTAAAATATAATTATCTGCAACATTAGTCTTTGTTTGATTATAGTCAGACACATCAATACCTGTATAAACACAAGATGGCAATATTGATTTTATTAGACTTGGCGAATCGTTTCCACAACCGACATCTAACACACTTGGATTAGAATTGTTTATAGATTGCAAAAATTCACCTTTCATACGAGGGAAAATTATGCGTCTAAATATTCTTGTTATTAAATTAGATTTCATACTAAATAATCTTTACAATATTAACTTACTAATTATTAATATTCAATAAAAATAAATTTTCTAACACAAAAAAACTATACCACTACCCGTTTTTAGACACGTTTAACTATTAATTTAATTTTAAAAAGTGTTACATTACGTTTGCAAATCTACTATTTTATTTCATATCAACAAAATATTTATGTAACTAACTCATATTTCATTGCTGGCAATAGAACGTCAAGAGAGGAATGAGGTCAAGCAACCAACACCTTGCGAACTCTGTCAATAAATCTACACCCAAAAACTTTATAAGCAAAACCTGCTACTTTAATTCTAAAAGAAAGTTGCTTATCTTGCAATGGAGAATCTTTCCAAGGTGATAGTGATTTGTAATGTAAATAATGATTTTTAAAAGGGTGAGTACATTTTTTACACCAAGGACGGTTGTAAAAACCTGCAATATAATGAATACACACAGGATTTTCACACGATTGTATTAAATCCTCTTTATCGTAGTGTAATTGTTCGTAAAGATAATCCATATCATTTAATCCAAAGTAAAGATTTCCTGAAATAAGGTTGTATTTTTGAGATACATATCTTACTTTCTCTCCACAAATCTTATTTAATACCCCTTCACTCAATACAGGAGGATTTCCATTAAACTCATTTATAACCTCTATTGCTCTTTTAATCAAATTATTTTCTTTACAATAAGACACATTTACAAGTGCCATTCCATCGTTAAAAAAAGGCGAAAGAGGAGAAATGCCGAGTGCTTTTTTCCCTTTTGTATAGGTAGTTTCAACAACTGCCATATACTTATCTTTTAAATTAGTTTCCCAAAGTGGTTTCAAACTACCAACTACCACAATATCGCTATCTAAATACAAAACCTTTTTCAATCCTGCTATTCTTGAAAAAAACACTTTCGCATAAATAGTTTCCAAATGTCTTCCAACACTACAAGGAGGTAAATCAAAACAAATATCCTCAAACTTAACGATAATTAAATTTCTATTATAGGATTTACAAATAGAGTCTAAAATTTCTATATTCTCTTTAGTAATTCCTTTTGATATAAGATAAACTACAATTTCTTTTTCATCTTTATTGTTTTCAAAAACCGAAATCAAAGAAATTCCTGTTTGTTCTACATAGGCATTATCACAAGAATATGCTATATTCATAAACTATTATTTTTAATACTTTTTTTAACATAATAAGAACTCAATAAGTAATAAATCACAAACAATGTGAAATTACTCAATAACAACGAATACGCAACTCCTATCTCACCATAAATAGGAGCAGTAAAAGTAAACAACAGATAACTCAATCCATTGATAATAACAGAGGTTAAAATAGTTATGTAACTCTTTTCAAAATAAGTGAAATAGTTAAAAAAGAAAAGATTAAGTGAAGCGAAAATCTGTGAAAGACACAAAGGAGGTAGAATACTCATAATAAGAGAATAAGTCTTTGGGAAAACACCCCAATTTAATAATAACCACGCTCCTATATATATTCCCACACAAAGTAAAAACAAAAGAATAAAAATTCTAAGTCCATTCCTATCGGTTTTTTTCTTTAAAAGACTTAGGTTTTTCTCTTGTAGGAACGATGGTAACCAAATAAAATTAAACGATTGATAAACTATCACAGGAATAGTTGCAAGAAGAGATGCTAAATTATAGACTGCCACAACTCCTGCTCCACAATAAATCATCACAAAGTGTTTATCACCAAAATTAGTTATAGCATTCAAAAGAGCAACAAAAGAAAGCGGAAGTCCAATTTTTAATCCCTTATATAAATAGTATTTAGAAAATTTAAAAGTAAAGTTTTTGCAAAGGAAAGTAGCGAAAACACAACAAAGAATAAGTTCTACAAGATAAGTAATTGCCAAACGCAAAAGAGCAGCATCTGCATCAGGGGAAGTATAGAGCAAAAGAATTGCTAAACCGTTTGCAAAAAAGAAACGAATTAAATTAAACGCTTGAATATTCTTTATTTTCTCTGCTGCAACGAAATAATAAGTCAAAAGATTGGAAAGAACCATCGATGCCATTGCCACCAAGAGATAAGGACGATATTTATCGTAAGAAAAATCCTTCATTTCCTCATTACGATTTATCAATCCAAAGAAATATTCATCTATTCCCGTTAAGGAAATCAAAGAAAAAATACAAACAAGCGTTAGTAAAAGCGTAAGAGAAAGGGTAAAGAGCATACTTCCTTGTGCTTTCTTATCGTTTTTCGTATCTGCAAAAAGTTTTGGTACTGAGGTATGAAAACCAAGTGTAAAAACCAAACTCATTGCCATAGCAAAACTATACAAATACCCATAAACTCCAAACTCATCTCGTGTCATAAGATGAAGGAAAACAGGTATTAGCAAGAAATTAGCACCTCTTACCAACACATCTGTAGAAAAAAGAGAAAGAAAACGTCTAAATGCTACTTTATTTCTATACGTTTCAATACTTTTTTTCCAAAATGATTGTTTATTTCCTCGCATATATTTCCTCTCATCATCATTAACTCGCTACGAAGTGCAGGAGCAGAAACATAAACAAAGAGAACCTTATCATAAACATAGATTTTCTTAGTTAATTTCTTGATTAAATCTCCTGTAATCTCTTCCCACTGTTTTATAATCTCTTCTTGATTAAAATCAGTTGGAATTCCAAGTGAAGATAAAAAGCGTTCCATTACATTTATAATAGGTTGCTCACTTGCTTCGCTTACTCCTCTTGGTTTTATGTAATAATCCTTGTTCATAATTTAAAGATTTTAGTTCTCTCTTTCAACCCTTCGCCTATCATTTTCTCCACTCTTTCAAGATGAGTGTCTGTAATAAAAACTTGTCCAAAGCGACCATCTTCCAATAGTGCTAAAATTCTACTTACTCTTTCAAAATCAAATTTATCAAAAATATCATCTAATAGAAGAATTGGTTTAATTGACATATTTTTTGATAGAAAATCAAACTGTGCAAGTTTTAATGCAAGGAGAAAAGTCTTTTGCTGACCTTGAGAGGCGTGAGTTTTAATAGGCATTTGTTTTAGATTAAACAACAAATCATCTTTATGCACTCCTACAGAGGTATATCCGACAATCTTATCTTTCTCTCTGTTTTCTTTCAATAAGGAAAGTAAATCTCCCTCAAAGGTTTGATATTCCAAACTTACTTCTTCCTTATTTTGAGAAATCTCTTGATAAAAATCATTCATCGGTTGCTTAAAACAAGTGAAAAACTCCTTTCTTTTCTTTTGGACACTCGCTCCATAAAGTGCAATTTGCTCCTCCCAAATCAAGAGATTAACTTCATCAACACAGTGATAGAGTTGAAAAGATTTTAATAATTTATTTCTTTGTTCAACTGCTTTGTTGTAACGAATAAGATTTTGAAGATACTCCCTATCTTGTTGAGAAATAATAATATCAATAAACTTTCTTCTTACCTCGCTACCTCCTGTAATCAAAATATGGTCATTTGGAGCAATCATCACAACGGGAATTTTACCAATATGCTCTGAAAGACGATTATAAGACTTCTGAGAGTATTTCATTTGCTTTTTGCCATCTCTCTTCAACACACAAGAAAAAACCTCTTCTACGCCCTTAAAATCATAAAAACCATGCAAGGCAAAGAAATCTTGTTCATATCTAATGGAATGAAAATCATTATGATTAAAAAAACTCTTGCAAAAACTCAAATAATAGATAGCATCAAGCACATTAGTCTTGCCTACTCCATTATTTCCTACAAAACAATTGATTTGAGAAAAAGTAAACTCTCTTTCTTCTATGTTTTTAAAATTAGTTATTTTTAATTTTTTCAAGAACATAATCCCTAATCTCTTCCATTAACCACATAGGTGTTGATGTTGCACCTGAAATTCCTATTTTATTATATTTTTTCAACTCTTCAATATCAATATCCTCTTTCTCTGAAATGAAATATGTTTCTTTCTTGTGTTGTTTACAAAAATCAAAAAGATAATTCCCATTACTTGAATGCCTTCCGCTCACAAACAAAAGAGCATCAACACTATCAGCAAAATCTCTTAAAGTCTTTGTTCTGCTTGCCATTCTTTTGCAAATAGAGTTAGTAGGATAAAACTGCTTATTACCACACTCCTTCATTTTCTCTCCGATAATCGACACCAACTCCTCAAACTCTTCCTTATTCTTTGTTGTTTGAGAAAAAAGATAAATAGGTTTTGTAAAATCAATTTTATCAATATCCTTTTGCGAACTAATAACAATTGCCGTATTTTCACTTTGTCCACAAAGACCAACTACCTCTGCATGCCCCTTCTTACCAAAAATAACAATCTGCCCCTCGCTCATAGCACACTGCTCATACGCTTTCTTCACATCCTTTTGAAGTTTCAACACAATAGGACAAGTTGCATCAAAAATCTCTATATTATTTCTCTTTGCAAGAGCGTAAGTTGAAGGAGGTTCGCCATGTGCCCTTATCATCACCCTACAATTGTGCAAATTCTCCAAATCATTAACATCTATGATTTTTAAACCCAATTTTTCAAGACGGTTAATTTCCATAGAATTATGCACCAACTCTCCAAGACAATAAAGTTGCCCAAAGTCTTTTAAACACTTCTCGCTCATCTTTATTGCACTTGTAACGCCAAAACAAAAACCTGCTTGTTTTTCAATTTCAATTTCCATTTTGCAAAGATAAATCTTTTTTTTGTAATTTTGAAACCTAAAAAACAAAACAAGAACAATGATAAACTTTAAACCAATTGAACCTAAGGATAGAGAGATTTTTGAGAGGTTTTATCCTTTAAAAACAATACAAAATTCCGAATCCTCCTTTGCTAACCTATGTGCCTACTCTTTCATATATAATGGAGAATGGGCAATAATCGACAACTGTTTAGTTACAAGAATACACTTTGAGAAAAACTCTCACATTTGCTATCATTACCCCATAGGAAATGGTGATAAAGACAAAATTATTGAAAAATTAATTAATTATTCTAAAGAAAACAACGTAGTAATGAGCGTTATATGTGAGAAAAAAGATAGAAAACCTTGTTTTGAACACAACTTTAATATAAAGGAAGAAAGAGATTTTTTTGACTACCTTTATTTAAGAGAAGATTTAGCGGATTTAAAAGGAAAAAAACTTCAACCCAAAAGAAATCACATTAACAAATTCAACGCCAAATACAAGTGGGATTACGTGGAAATAAACGCTAAAAACTATCATTCTTGTCTTTCTCTTCTAAACACTTGGCAAGAAAGAGCAATAGAAAAAAATCCCGAACTAAAACCTGACTACGAAAAAGAAAAAAAAGTAATAGAATACTTATTTTCCAACTTTGACGCTTTGGATTTAAAGGCAGGAGCAATAAGAGTAGAAGAAAAAATAATTGCCTTTACAATTGGCAGTAAAATAAACAACTTTACATTTGACATTCACATAGAAAAAGCGGATAGAGACTTTGAAGGTGCTTTTGCCCTGATAAACCGAGAATTCGCAAAGAGATTAGACACTTCTTACAAATTCATCAATCGAGAAGAAGATTTAGGTATTGAAGGACTTAGAAAAGCAAAATTAAGTTACTTGCCAATTAAGTTAATAGAAAAATACATTGCAACTCTAAAATGAAAACAATTCAAGAACAAGCAAAAGAACTTTGGAGAGAAACCTTTGGTGATTCTACAGACTACATTGATAAATTTTTTAATTTATACTTTAAAAAAAACTATTTCTTTCATTTAGAAGAAGATGGAAAATTACTCTCTATGCTCTTTGCCACCGAACATAAATTGAAAATTGATGAGAAAACCCTACCTATTGCCTACATAGGAAGTGTTTGTACACAAGAGAATTATCGTAAAAAAGGACTTGCAACTCTCCTAATGGAAAAAGCGGAAAAAGAATTAAAAACACTCGGAAAAAAAGCGATTATTCTAATTGCTGCACACGAAGGATTAGTTCCTTTTTATGAAAAAATGGGATACTCTCTCTGTGGAATAGAAGGAATTAAAAAAATATCTTACAAAGAAAACCTTAAAATTAAAGATGAATTCAGAATAGAAAACACTTCAAACTTTGATTTTGATTTTATAAACCAAGTACAACAAAAGAGAAACAAATGTATAATTCACAACGAAGAAACTCTAAAACTCTATACCATAACCGATTACAAAATAATAAACCTTTATCATAACTCCACACTTCTTGCCCAATGCGTTGCAATTGTTGATTGGGATACTATTGAGATATTAGATTGTTTTTCATTAGAAGAAGAAACTGCAGAAATACTTGCTAAAAAAGTAAGTCTTAAGTATAAAAAAGATGTAAATTTAAAATACTTTCCCTTTACAGAGAAAACTCCCTCTACAATCGAGATGATAAAACCCTTAGAACAAGGACTTGTAAATGAAATATATATGAGTTTAAATCTTGATACATAAAAAACAAAAGGGGAAGACTGTGCTATCTCCCCCCTTTGTTATCCCGCAAAGATTCGAACTTTGAATGACTGAACCAAAATCAGTTGTGTTACCATTACACCACGGGACAGTTATTAGATAATTTCTTCGTTGTGTTTGCGAGTGCAAAGATACTACCTTTTTCTCAACTACCAAACTTTTTTTCTACTTTTTTTAAAACTTTTTTCTAAATCCCTGAAAAACAACTTTATTTTTTAATATATTTTCAATCTAAAAAATATCGCTAACAATATTGACTATTTGTTAAGAATATATTGATAAATAATCAAGCAAGTATTGACGAATCGTCAACCTAAACTTAACATTTTGTTATATCAAAACTTAACATTTTGTCATACAATAATAATATTATATAAATACTAAAATATCAAAAGATAAAAAATTATAAAAGAAAATAACAAAATCTGATGTTTTAGGAAATGTAAACATTAAAAATGTATTTCTTACAAATTTAATTATGTAAAAAAAGAAAACAAAACAAAGAAAAAATAAAATAAAGCAACGAAAAAAGAAAATAAAACAAAGAAAAAAAGAAATTTAAATCTTTTTAATATCTTTGCACTTATGTTAGAGGTTAAGGAATTAAAAGTTAGTTTTCTTAGAAATAAGCAATGGCACGAGGTTGTAAAGGGTGTTTCATTTCAAGTAAATAGAGGTGAAACACTCGCTATTGTTGGGGAAAGTGGTAGCGGGAAAAGTGTTACTTCTCTCGCTATTATGGGTCTTTTAGATAAGAAGAAAACGAAAATAGAGGGAGAAATCAACTTTGAGGGCAAGAGAATAGCGATGATTTTTCAAGAACCGATGAATAGTCTTAATCCTGTGATGAAATGTGGAAAGCAGGTAATGGAAACAGGCGTTAGTAAAGAAAAGGTTTTGGAGTTATTCTCTGAGGTAGTTTTGCCCGATGTTGAAAAGGCGTTTAATTCCTATCCTCATCAACTCTCAGGAGGACAACAACAAAGGGTAATGATAGCAATGGCACTCGCTCTTTCGCCTGATGTTCTTATTTGTGATGAACCAACTACCGCTCTTGATGTTAGTGTGCAAAAGGCAGTTTTGGATTTGATTTCAAGTTTGAAACAAAAGAGGAATTTCGCTGTTATTTTCATCACTCATGACCTTGGAGTTGTAAAGCAAATCGCTGATAGAGTAGCAGTTATTTACAAAGGAGAAATAGTTGAAACGGCAAGTAAAGAAGAAATTTTTTCCAATACAAAAAATCCTTATACTCTTTCGCTACTTGAGGCAAGAAAATTCTCTAATGAAAAACCTTTAGATTGTGAACGTGAGGTTATTCTTAGTGCAAAAAACCTTCATATTCAATATGGTAAGTTTACGGCAATTGAAAATCTTAGTTTTGATTTATATCGTGGGGAAACTCTTGGACTTGTGGGTGAGAGTGGTAGCGGAAAAAGTACTTTGGGATACTCTTTGATGAATTTAATTGAGAAAGCAAAGGGGGAGATTTATTTTGAGAATAGATTGATTTCCAATTTAAATAAAAAAGAATTAAGAGAGTTAAGAAAGGATATTCAAATTATTTTTCAAAATCCTTATTCTTCTCTTAATCCTCGCATTAGAATTGGTGAGGCGTTAGAGGAAGTGTTAAAGGTGCATAAGATTGGGCAAAACTCTAAAGAAAGAAAGGAAGAGGTAATTAAGATGTTGGAGAGAGTGGGACTTGAAAAAGAGCATTATAATCGTTATCCTCATGAGTTTTCAGGAGGGCAAAGGCAAAGAATTGGAATTGCACGTTCGCTTTTACTTCGTCCTAAAATTGTTATTTGTGATGAAAGCGTTAGTGCGTTAGATGTGAGAGTGCAAGCACAAATACTTTCTCTTTTGAATGAATTAAAACAGGAATTTTCTTTGACTTATATCTTTATTACTCATGATTTGGGTGTTGTGCGTTTTATGTCCGATAGAATAATGGTTATGCAAAGGGGTGAAATTGTGGAAATGGAGAGAACAGATAAGTTATTTGAAAATCCTCAATCGCAATATACTCAAAAGTTAATAAGTTCTATTCCTAATTAAGTTGGCATTCCAAAAAAAAGCACTATATTTGCAAATTGATAGAAAATATAAATATTTATGAGTTTTATTCAAGTTAATTCCGAAATTGGAGAATTAGAGGGTGTTATACTCCATACACCTGGCGTAGAGATTGAAATGATGACGCCAAATAGCATACAAGAAGCGTTATATTCTGATTTACTAAACCTTAATATTGCACAAAAAGAATACTCTCTCTTTTCAGGAGTATTAAACAAATGGACAAAGACATTTCAAGTAAAAGATTTACTTTCAAGTGTTTTAAAAAACAAAGAAGTTAAATCATCTTTACTACAAAAAATATTGCAAGCAGAAAATCGTGATACTCTTTTTGTGGAGTTGGCAGAAAAAAACAATGAAGAACTTGCTCAAATACTTATAAAAGGGTATAAGAAAGGTGAAATCTATTTACTTAATCCACTTTATAACTTATTTTTTACTCGTGATGCCTCTTCAAGCGTTTACGATAAAGTACTTATTCACTCAATGAGCAATCAAGTAAGAGATAGAGAAAGTTTTATAATGGACGCTATCTTTAAGCATTATTTCTCTTGCTCAACAATCAACCCAAAAGCATGTGAAGGTGCTCATACAGAGGGTGGTGATGTATTGATTGCAAGAGAAGATGTACTTTTTATTGGAAATGGATGTCGTACAAATAAGGAAGGTATTGATTTTCTAACAAAGTATTACGCAGCAAGAAAAGAAAAACAACATATTATCGTTCAACAATTACCTGAAAAACCAGAATCATTTATTCACCTTGATATGGTATTTACAATGCTCGCTAAGGATAAGGTAATGATTTATGAACCTATAATAAGAAATAGTTTAGGTCAGTTTGCGGTTTTTCACATTGAAATTGATAACGGTCAAATTTATTATCATCAAAGAGAGAATATGTTGGAAGCAACTAAGAAATTAGGTTTTGACTTCTCTCCTGTTTTGTGTGGCGGGGACGACAAACTTTATCAAGATAGAGAACAATGGCATAGTGGTGCTAATTTCTTTGCTCTTGGTGACGGAAAAATACTTGGTTATGCAAGAAATTCTCACACAATTGAGGCGTTAAATAATGCAGGTTTTGAGGTATTGAGAGCAGAAGATGTTTGTGCGGACAAAGTGAATATGAGAGATTACGAAAGATTTGTCGTTACATTTGATGCAGCAGAACTTCCTCGTGGAGGTGGTGGAGCAAGATGTATGACAATGCCTATAAAGAGAAAGAAAGTTGATTGGTAAAAAAAATTCTAAGTAAAATAATGAAAAAATATTCTTTAATAAATAATGTATTAGGTTGGGTTGTTTTCTTAATTGCTACAACCGTTTACCTTATCACAGCAGAACCTACAGTGCCTTGGTGGGACTGCGGGGAATACACAGCAACTGCAGATAAACTTCAAGTAGGACACCCCCCAGGAGCACCTACTTTTCAATTGATTGGTTCTTTGTTTTCAATCTTTGCAGGTAGCGACACAAGTCTTGTAGCATATGCAATGAACGCTATGAGTGCAATTTGTAGCGGTTTTACTATTCTTTTCCTTTTTTGGACAATTACTATGCTCGCTAAGAAATTGGTAAAGAATAAAGAGGAAATGACTCTTGGACAAATGATTGCTATTTTTGCAAGTGGTGTAGTTGGAAGTTTAGCATATACTTTTTCAGATACTTTTTGGTATTCGGCAGTGGAGAGTGAGGTGTATGCAATGAGTAGTTGTTTTACCGCTATTTCCTTTTGGGCAATTTTGAAATGGGAGGCAGAGGCAGATGATAAACATAATTTAAGATGGTTAATTTTAATTGCATTTTTAATTGGTATTTCAATTGGAGTTCACCTTCTTAACCTTTTAGCAATACCTGCTATTACTTATGTTTTCTATTTCAAGAAATATCCTAATGTGGAAAAGAATAAAAAACGTAATTTCATTTTAGTAGGTATTATCTCTATGCTATTGGTAGCGATAATTCTTTATTTCATAGTACCTTACATAGTTATCTTTGCAGGTAAGTTTGAAATATTCTTCACAAACTCCATAGGTCTTCCTTTCAATACAGGAACTATTGTCTACTTTGCTCTTTTAATTGGACTTCTTGTTTGGGGAGTGTGGTATTCTATTAAGAAACAAAAGGTTATCCTTAACACTGCATTACTTTCTGTTTTATTTATTTTAATCGGTTATACTACTTTCTTTGTATTGGTAATTCGTTCTAATGCCAATACTCCTATTAACGAAAACGCTCCTAAGGACGCTACTGCCCTACTTACTTATCTTAATCGTGAGCAATATGGTTATACTCCTCTTTTCCATGGACAATACTACAATGCAATGGTTGTGGACCAACAAGAAAGTTCTTCAAAATACATAAAAGACAAAGAATCAGGAAAGTATATCGAGGTAAAACAAAGAGGTAAATTAGTTTACGAATCAGACAAAACAACTATTTTCCCTCGTATGTGGTCAAATGACGAGAGTAGAAATCACCCTACATATTATAAGATGTGGGCAGGAATAGATGAAAATTCTGACAGAAAACCTACTTTTGCAGAAAACTTAACTTATTTCTTCCGCTATCAAGTCAATCACATGTATTGGCGTTATTTTATGTGGAACTTTGCAGGAAGACAAAACGATATTCAATCTCATGGATTAAATCTTTCGGGCAATGAACCAACAAATGTAAGCAATGGAACAAAGGATTTACTTCACGGAAATTGGATTACAGGTATTGATTTTATTGATGAAATGCGTCTTGGTCCTCAAGATAATCTTCCTGTTGATTTAGCAAACAACGCAGGAAAGAATAAACTATTTTGTTTACCTTTATTGTTAGGTTTAGCAGGACTTATTTTCCACATAAAGAAATCTCCAAAAGATTCATTTGTAGTATTCTTACTATTCTTTATGACAGGTTTAGCAATAGTTCTTTACCTAAATCAACCTCCTGCACAACCAAGAGAGAGAGATTACGCTTATGCAGGTAGTTTCTACGCCTTTACAATTTGGATAGGACTTGGAGTTTACGCTCTTTGGGAATGGACAAGAAAAATAAAGCAATTATCAGAGGTAGCACGTGCAAGTATTATTGGAGTTGTTTGTCTTTTAGCAGTACCTGTGCTTATGGCATCAGAGGAATGGGACGACCACGATAGAAGCGGTAGATATATGGCAAGAGAATTTGCAAGAAATTATCTTGAAAGTTGCGAAAAAGATGCAATCCTTATTACCTTTGGTGATAACGACACATTCCCTCTATGGTATGCTCAAGAAGTTGAAGGAATACGCACTGACGTAAGAGTATTGAATTACACTTTATCAGGAATGCATTGGTATGTTGAACAACTTTATAATAAGGTTTACCAATCGGACAAACTACCTTTCACATTAGATAAAAAGTATTACGGATTGGATTTAGACGTATCTTTAATTACTCCAAGCGATGAACCTTACAGAGAAATAACAAGTGTTTTAAATGAATTGAAAACAAATCCTAATACAACTACTTACGACAATAATGGAGATTCTGTAAAGGTTCTTCCTACTAATAACTTCTATATTTCTTTCAATAAAGCAAAAGCAGCAGCACAAGGAATTTATCCAAAAGAAATGGTTGATGAAGAAGAAGGAAGAGTTGAATTTTCAATCAATATTCCACAAGAATATCGTTATGAACAATTGATTAGAAATGAGTTAATGCTTCTTGATATTTTAGGAACCAACCATTTTGAACGCCCAATATACGTTATGAATCCACGTTATTTGGCAAAGGTTTTCCCTAATATTCAACAATACATCAAACAAGAAGGTATAGTGTTTAGAATTATGCCATATCAAACAAATGGAGGTTTTGATATGGACAAGACTTACAATCTTTTCACAGAAAAATTCTCTTGGGGCGGAGTTAATCAAGAAGGAGTTTACTTAGAGGATGCAGTTAGCGTAAACAACTCAAAGAATATGAGAGGAAACTTTTCTATTCTTGCAAATCACCTAATATCACAAGGACAAATTTATAAGGCTATCAGAGTATTAAATAAAGCAGTTAAGGAATTCCCTAATGAAAAACTCCAATTTGACCGTTATGACATTGCTCTTGCTGAGGTTTACTTGAAAGCAGGTGAGATAAAGAAAGGTCAAGATGTATTGAATAAGATTATTTCTTATTATGTTTCTTATGTTAAGTATCTTGAACAATTCAAAGGCAAGAAAGCAAAATCAGTTGAGGGTGAAAAATTACTTTCAATCTATGTATTAGCAGAGTTAGGTGAATTGGCACAAAATTACAATTTACAAACCGAAACTGCTCTTGCTCAATCGCACCCACAAGTAAAAGAAATAATGGGATACAGACAAGCAGGAAGTCTTCTAAACTCTTATGTAGCAAGACTTAATCAAGCAGTAGCAATGCTTTCAACCGATAGAACACAAGCAGAAAATGAATTGTTAGCAATTATTGAGCAATTAGATAAAAACGTTCTTTCAACAGGAAATGAAAGCATAATAAATCAAACAGGACAAATCTTTGGATTTATTTACCACACTGCTAACAACAACTCTTTAACTAAGGTTCAACAAGCATTGCAAGAAAATCAAAAAATTCAATCAATTTTAAAAAACGTATAAAAAATGAAAAAAATATTCTCACACAATCTATTTAAAGCAATATTAGCAACAATATTAGTAGTTGCTATGTGCGCTCTTCAATATGAAAGTGGAATATCAGATTACAAGTTTTGGATTTCAAGTATAGTTATCTTAGGCGTAATGATTTACCTATTAATCTTGATTTCAGGATTAGTAAAAAAGATTGAACAATTGGAAAACCAAAACAAAGATTTAACAGAATAAAACAAAGAAATAAAATGAAAAAACAAGATTTGATATTCATATTAGTAACCCTTATTGTTGTAGGAGCATTTATTTTCGTAGAACCTATTAACAATTGGTTTATGTCTTGGAGTGCTGCAAAGGATTGGCGTTATATGGTATTAGCGTTCTTTAAATTTGCAATTCTTGCAACAGCAGGAGAATGTATTGGATTAAGAATTAGCAAAGGAGTTTACAACGAAAAAGGATTTGGTATCTTACCAAGAGCATTTGTTTGGGGAATACTTGGAGTTGGAATAACAATTGCAATGACAGTTTTCTCAGCAGGTAGTTTCAAAGTGTTAGGATATTTCGGTTTAAACATAAGTCCATTAACTATTGGAATGGAAAGTTTTGGTGTTCAATTGATTTATGCCGTAACAGTGTCAGTTCTTATGAATACTTTCTTTGCTCCAATGTTTATGACTGTGCATAAAGTTACAGATGCTCACATTCTTCAAACAGGAGGTACACTTAAAGGTTTCTTCTCTCCTATTCCATTTGGAAACATAATAGCAAACCTTAATTGGAAAGTACAATGGGGATTTGTATTCAAGAAAACGATTCCACTTTTTTGGTATCCTGCACACACAATCACTTTCTTACTTCCATCAGAGTACAGAGTATTATTTGCTGCCTTATTAGGAGTTGCACTCGGAGTTATTTTATCAATAGCAAATTTGAAAAAGAAATAATAAGATTTTTAAATGAAGAAAAAAATCATTTTAGGTTTGAGTTTAGTTTGCCTATTCTCAAACCTTTTTTCACAAGAAAAGAAATTTGGTTTTGAATTCTATGGTTGGGTTAGTCCACAATATTTCATAAACTCTCACGAAATAGTAGAAGCACGTGATGGACAGTTGTCGCTTTATCCAAAACCTGCCGTTTATGATGAAAACGGTAAAGATAAAAACCAAAATACTAATCAAAACTTTTCAGCAGCAGCAAGTCGTTTTGGAGCGAGAATATTTCTTAACGATATTCTTGGAGCAAAAGTAGTAGGAAATTTAGAAACCGACTTTACAGGTCAAAGCGATGCAAATATGCACCTTTTACGTCTAAGACAAGCAAACGTAAAGATGAGTTGGGAAAAAGTAAGTCTTACAATGGGACACGGTTGGAGTGCATTTTGCGTTCCTGAAATGATGCCCGCAATGCAAGACCTTAACAACGGAGCACCTTTTCACCCTTTTTCACGCCTTAATCACATAAGAGTAGATTACTCACCTTTGAAAATCCTTAATATAGTTGCCACAGCAGGTTGGCAAAGAGATTACGCCTCAATAGGAATTGGAGGAGGAAGAGATTACAAACAACAAAGTTTTGCCTCAATCCCTGAATTAAACCTTCAACTTCAAGTAAAAACCACTAATTTATTTGCAGGCGTTGGAGCAGAATACAAAGAATTAAAACCAAACAAAGATAAAGACGCCATTCTTTCTTCATTTGCATACACTGCCTTTTTGAATTACAAAAACAAAGACTTTAATCTTAAACTACAAGCAATAAGTGGAGGAAACCTAAACGACTATTGTATGATTGGAGGATTTTATCAAAAAGAAGAAAACTACTTTCCAACAACAATAAACTCACTTTGGTGTGATGTATCTTACAGTCTTGGAAGAATAACCCCTGCACTTTTCATAGCAGGAGCAACACACGATTTCGATAGAAGTCAAACTCTTCTTTATGGTTCAGGCATGAGCGTAGAAAACCTTTATCGCATAGCACCAAGAGTAGATTTCTTTCTTAACAAAGACCTTTTCTTCACCCTAACTCTTGAATACACAAACGTAAAATACGAAGATAAAGTTTGCAAAGAAAGAATAGGAAATTACAGACTTGGAATTTCATTACTATATAAGTTCTCTTCAAAATGAAAATACACTTTTACAAATACCAAGCAACAGGTAACGACTTTGTAATCATTGACGCAAGAGAAGAAAACATAATCCTAAGCAAAGAAAACATAAAATTCCTATGTCATAGACACTTTGGCATAGGAAGCGATGGATTGATTATTTTTGAAAATAGCGACAAAGCAGATTTCTCTATGCAATTCTTCAACCCCGATGGCAGTGGAGGAATGATGTGTGGCAATGGCGGAAGAAGCATTGTAAAATTCGCTGCCGACAAAGGAGTAATAAAAGACAAATGTACATTTCTTGCACCTGACGGACTTCACTCTGCAACAATAGAAGGAGAAAACATTAGTTTAAAAATGACAACCCCTACCCTATTTCAAGCACATAAAGACGGATTTTACATAAATACAGGAACATCTCATTTCGTTGTCTTTGAAAACAACTTAGAAGAAATCGACATCATAAAAAAAGGAAGAGCACTTCGCTACGATGAAAGATTTCTTACATACAAAGGTTGCAACGTAAACTTCGTTGAAGAAATAAAGGACAAGAATTTAAAAATACAAACCTACGAAAGAGGCGTAGAAGACTTGACTTTGGCATGCGGAACAGGCATTTGTGCCGCCGCTCTCACATATAGCGTAAAAAAAGGATTAGAAAACGCAAATCACACAATAAATATTTCCGCACAAGGAGGCAATTTACAAGTAAAATTTGACAAAAAAGAAAACAACACCTTTGACAACGTCCACCTAATAGGAGAAGCAAAAAAAGTTTTTGAAGGAGAGATAGAAATTTCTTAGAAAATATTTATTACCTTTGCAGAAATAAATAGTAAATTATTGAATTATGATAGAATCTCTAAAAATAAAAAATTTCAAAAATCTAAATGGCTTAGAAATTCCTCATTTATCTCAAATTAATCTTATTTCTGGACAAAATAATGTTGGAAAATCTACGCTATTAGATGCTATTGCTATTTACACTAACCCATCTCAGATTATTAAAATATTAAGCGAAAGAGACGAATTTCCTCTTTATAAAGAAGAAAACGAAACTGAAAGAATAAATCAAAACACAAATGCCTTTTCTTCACTATTTACCGATAGAAAAGATGAAGTTTCAGAAAATAATATTATTGAAATCAGCGATAAAGAAAACACTTTATCTATTCAATTTTCTTATTATTCCCCTAAAACTGATATAGAATACATCAAAAAAGTAATAACAATTACAAGACAAAATAAAACGGTATCAATTTTACACTTAAACTCACCCATAGATTCTTTAAATCAGAGGTTAGGGATTGATAATGATTCTAATATTATTATCAAATTAAACACCGAACCTATAGGTACTGAATATATAGCAAATTTTTTTGACAACATTGCTCTTACTGAAAAAGAAGACAACGTAATTGGAGCACTGCAAATTATTGAACCTAATTTAAATAAATTAGCATTTATAGCAGAATCTCAATATGGATTTAGGCGTCCTATTGTAACACTTAAGGGAAGTAACCGAAGATTTCCATTAAAGAGCATGGGAGATGGAATAAATCATATTTTATCAATAATTCTTGCGTTGGTAAATTGTGAAAATGGTTGTTTGCTAATAGATGAGATAGATAATGGTTTACATTATTCTGTTCAAGAAAATTTATGGAGGGTAATATTTGATTTAGCAAAAAAATTAAATATTCAAGTCTTTGCTACAACTCATAGTAATGATTGTATAAATAGTTTTACTGAGGTTTTAAAAGAAGAAAACAACGCTTCAATAGGTGGTTTTTATAGAATGCAAAAACGCAAAAGCGGAAAAATAGAATTAGTTGAATATAACGCAGAAGAATTAAACTCAGTTTCCGAACACAATATTGAAATTCGATAAAATATGGCTAAATATTCTCAACAATTATTGGTAGAAGGAAACGACGATTTACATGTTATTTCATCTCTTTGCGAAAAATTCAAAATAAAAGAGTCTTTTAAAATAATAGATTGTAAAGGTATAGATAAATTATTAGAACAATTACCTACTCTATTAAAAGGCTCAGGAAATTTAAACACTATTGGAGTTGTTTTAGATGCCGATACAGATTTAAACAAACGTTGGAAAGAGGTTTGCAATATTCTAAAAATATCAGGAAAGTACGAGAACATACCTGAAACTTGCGATAAAAATGGTACAATCATTTTTCCGATAGAAGAAGATGACATAAAAGTTGGAGTTTGGTTAATGCCTAACAATAACGATAAAGGAATGTTAGAAGATTTTGTAAGTTTTCTTATCTCCGAAGACGATAAATTATTACAAAAAGTTAATAAAGCATTATCGGAAATTGAAGAAGAAAAATTAAATCAATACAAAGAAATTCATAAATCAAAAGCAAGAATACACACTTGGTTAGCTTGGCAAGAAGATCCCGGCACTCCTATGGGACTTGCCATAACAAAAAAATATCTTTCAACCACTCCAATTATCTGTCAAGATTTTATTTCTTGGTTAAACAAACTTTTTAATTTAGAAACAACATAGAATTAACTTGTTAAAAAGACTATTCTTGCAGAATTATTAACCTGCAATAAAAATAGACTTATTTCACCTCACTTAAAGACAAATGCTTGCGAGATTTTCAAACAAAAAAATCTCGCAAGCATTTTTTTGATTTATTCACCCTTAATTAAAAACCATAAAATCAAAGACTTAACTTTTTCTTTGCTTTAAAAACGCAAAAAAAGTCTTTGATTTTTTATTTTTTTTCTTTGCTTTTTTTAAGGTTTTCTTTGATTTATTTTTTTACCTCTTTGAAATAATCCAACTACCACAAAGGAGTATTTTTTTCTTCGCAATTTGTAGCAAAAAAATCAAAACCTAAGTTTTTTTGTACTTTAAAAAATTTATTATACCTTTGTAATCTGAAAAGAATAATAACGAAAAATTATGCCTATGGTAAAAGGAAACGAAAGATAATTTAGACTGAGTTAAATTTTTACGACATATAAAAGCGTTTTTGCTTATACTT
>CALEFF010000050.1 GCA_937876865.1 uncultured Bacteroidales bacterium
CTTAATTTTGTTGTCAGGGAGAACTGATAACAAAATGTTCCAAGGTAGCTCAATGGTGGAGCACTCGGCTGTTAACCGATAGGTTGTGGGTTCGAGCCCCACCCTTGGAGCCAATTTTTTTTCGTCAAAAATGATGTCGTTTGCAACGATTTCGCCGTCGATGCGGAGGGCAAATTCACGTCCCATACCCGACGACGCGCCGGTGATTACGGCAATTTTCTTTTTAACAAAGGATTATCCAATAAATATAACTGACCAACAGATAAATAATTAGTTGCTCTAAAATAAGCATCTAATGCTTTTAATTCTTTTTCGCAAGCCAACATATTTTCGTCTTCTCTTACGTCTGTGAATGCTATATTACAGCCTTGTTTTGCAAATTCCAAAGCTATTGCTTTTCCGATTCCACGAGATGCTCCTGTAATTAGGGCAACTTTTTCTTCAAGTAATTTCATTTTATTTTTATTTTTTGTTTTGTATTTTGCAAAAGTACGAACATTTTTCAAAAAACTAAGTTTTTTTCTTTGAAAAAAGGATTGTATATTTGCAATTCAAATAAAGGCAAATATGAAAATATACAAAATCAACTTAAATGACGACTCTCCTTCTCCAATGAAAGGAAGATTTTGGATTAAGGTTGTAATTATGTCAATTTCTGTTTTGATTGCAAGTTATTTATTTAACTTCGTTCAAATCAGTTCTTTTACTACTGCTATTATTTCTGCACTTGTAATTAGTTTGCTTAATGTTTTTTTAAAACCTATCTTAAAACTTTTGTCAGCTCCTTTGATTTTGATGAGTTTTGGTTTGTTTCAACTCTTTATAAATGCGTTTATAATACTTTTAACTTCGTATTTAGTAGCAGATTTCAAGGTTGAGAGTTTTTCTGATGCTTTTTGGTTTAGTATTGTTATTACTATAATCAATTTTTTATTAGAAATTCCAGAAAAAGTACAAAGAATAAAAAAGAATTTTACATCTCAAAATGATAATCAAATAAAAGAAAACGAAGAATTTACATCTTACGAAGAAGTTGAAAAAGAAAATAATGAAGAATTAAATAATAAATAATACATAATCGTTATGCAAGTTTGTTATACAATAAATGAATTATTATCTTGTGTAGATAAATTAAAAGAAGAAAAGAAATCAATTGGACTTTTGCCTACTATGGGTGCTTTACACGAAGGACACTTATCATTAGCCAAAAGAGCAAAAAATGAAAATGATGTTTTGATTTGCAGTGTATTTGTAAACCCTATTCAATTCAATAATCAAGAAGATTTAGAGAAATATCCAAGAGATTTAGAAGGTGATTTAGCATTATTAGAAGGAGTAAATTGTGATTTTGTCTTTGCTCCAAGTGCAGAAGAAGTATATGCAGAAAAACCTGAGTTTACTTATAGTTTTGGAAAATTAGAAAACGTATTGGAAGGTCCACAACGCCCAGGACATTTCAATGGGGTTGCAACAATTGTTCACAAATTATTTAATTGGTCTAAGGCCGACAAAGCTTATTTTGGAGAAAAAGATTTTCAACAAGTTGCAATCGTAAAAGATTTAGTTAGACAATTTTCCATTCCTATTGAAATTGTAGAGTGTCCTATTTATAGAGATGAAGATGGCTTAGCAACAAGTTCAAGAAACAGACGTTTGTCAGCAGAAGCAAGAGCAATTGCTCCAAAAATTCACGAAATCCTTTTGAAATCTGCTTCTTTAATGAAAACACTTTCTATATCACAAGTCAAGGGTTATGTAGAAGGTGAGTTTAAAATGAGGAAAGAATTTACATTAGAATACTTTGAAATTGTTGATGCTATAACACTACAACCTGTAAAGGTGAAAGGAGAAAATAAAACAGTTGGTTGCGTTGCTGTTTGGTTAGATGGAGTTAGATTAATTGATATTCAAAAATATTAAAACTAAAACTTATCTTTTAGATATTTTGAAGTGGGAGTATCTTCTTTTAGTAAGGATTTAGGAGTTCCTTCAAAGATGATATTCCCTCCTTTTTTTCCTCCACCCGGACCTAATTCTATCAACCAATCTGCTGTTTTTATTATATCTAAATTATGTTCTATTACTACTACTGTATGACCTAAATTAACCAATTCGTCAAAGCATTCATTAAGTTTCAGAATATCATAAAAATGTAAGCCTGTTGATGGTTCATCAAAAATAAAAATAGTCTTTTTTTCATTACTTCCTTTTGATAAGAAATAGGCTAATTTCACTCTTTGAGCCTCTCCTCCTGAAAGAGTAGCTGAACTTTGTCCTAATTTCAAGTATCCTAATCCTACTTTTATGAGTGAATAGATTTTTTGAGAAATTCGTCTGCATAAGTTTGAGTCATCTTGTGAAAAGAAATCGTATGCTTCTTCTATTGTCATATCTAAAACCTCTGCAATACTCTTTTCTCTATATTTTATCTCTAATGCCTCTTCTTTATAGCGTTGTCCCTTGCAGTGTTCGCACTCTAAAATAACATCTGCCATAAATTGCATTGAAATTGTAATACTTCCCTCCCCTTTACACTCTTCACAACGACCGCCTTCTGTATTAAAAGAAAAATAACCAGGCTTTAAACCACGTTTTTTAGCAAGTAACTGATCAGCAAACAATGTTCTAATATCATCAAACGCACCAAGATATGTTATAGGATTAGAACGAGAAGAACGACCTATTGGATTTTGGTCCACCATCTCTACTGCTTCAAGCAAAGACAAAGATCCCTCAATAGGAGAACACTTTGGAACACAATCCATCGATAATCCAAGATGTCCTTGTATGCTTGGCAATAAAGCTTTCTTAACAAGTGTTGTTTTTCCTGAACCAGAAATTCCACAAATCACAGTTTTTACTTTCAAAGGTAGTTTAAGGCTTACTCCTTTTAAGTTATTTTCTAAAACATTGTCTATTTGCAAAAATTCTTTCCATTTTTTTGTAGTTTCAGGCAAAGGTATTTTACGTTCCCCTTTAATAAATTGAGCTGTAAGTGTATTAGCATTTTCTAACATCTTATCATAATCTCCGCTAAATACCACCTCTCCTCCATTTTGTCCTGCAAAAGGTCCTATATCTACTATATAATCTGCTGCTTTTATTACCTCCTCATCGTGTTCTACAACAATTACTGTATTTCCTATATCTCTTAATTTAAGCAAAACGTTAATTAACCTTTGCGTATCACAAGAATGAAGTCCTATTGTAGGCTCATCTAAAATATACATACTACCTACAAGCGGACTACCTAAGGAAGTTGCGAGTGAAATACGCTGACTTTCTCCGCCAGATAAGGTTGAACTTTGTCTATTAAGGGTTAAATAACCTAAACCTACTTCTATAAGATAATTTAATCGTGTTTTAATTTCTGTAAGAAGACGTTGTGAAACTTTTTCTTCGTATTCTGTAAGTTCTATATTATTAAAAAACTCTAAAAGCTCATCTACGGGCAATAACATTAAGTCTATGATTGACTTTCCTGCGATTTTAACGTATGAGGCATCTTTTCTTAATCTTGTTCCCTTGCAATCGGGGCAAATTGTGCGGCCTGTGAATCTTGATAACAAGACTCTATATTGTATTTTATAACTTTCTGATTTTACAAACTTAAAAAACTCATTTATTCCTATGATTTTCCCTTTTGCATTCCAAAGAAAATCTTTTTGTTGTTCATTAAGTTGATTATAAGGCTTGTGAATTGGAAATTTTTCAAAGGCTTTATTTATAAAATCCTTTTGAAATTTCTTCATAATCTCCCCTTTCCAACAATTTACCACACCATCATAAACCGATAAATCAGGACGTGTAATCACTAAATCTTCTGATATTCCCTCAATTTGACCAGAGCCAGAACAAGTTTTGCAGGCTCCGTACGGATTATTAAAGGAAAAAAAGTTAGCAGAAGGCTTTACAAAAGTTATTCCATCTGCTTCAAAGCGGTTTGAGTAATGAAATACCTCTTCGTCTTCTACATTTATAATATCGCAAAAGCCATCTGATTCGTTAAATGCTGTATGCACCGAATCGGATAGTCGCATATAAATTTCATCGTTATTTTTTTCTATTGTCAATCTATCGATTAACAAATCTATTTCTTTAAGCTTTAATTTCTTTTCTTCTAATACATCTTCTATTCTATGAATTTTTCCCTCTATTATTATTCTTACATATCCTAATTGTATTAGAAGTTCTAATTTCTCCTTTAAATTATCTTCTGCTTTTAGCTTCAAAGGAGAAATAACAAGTATTTTACTTTTATTTTTAAAAGTTTCTAAAACTTCATCTACTACATTTTGCACACTATGACGCTTTACCTCTTTATTTGAAATAGGAGAATAAGTTTTTCCTATACGTGCAAAAAGTAATTTAATATATTCGTAAATTTCTGTTGTCGTTCCAACTGTTGAACGAGGATTTCTATTCATCACTCTTTGTTCTACTGCAATAGCAGGCGACAAGCCCGAAATTTTTTCAACTTCGGGCTTGTTCATTCTACCTAAAAATCCTCTTGCATAAGAAGAAAGACTTTCTACATAACGTCTTTGTCCTTCTGCAAAAAGCGTATCGAAAGCCAAAGATGTCTTTCCGCTTCCAGAAACGCCTGTAATCACTACCAATTTATTTGTTGGTATGCTTACATCTATGTTTTTTAGATTATTAACCTTTATTCCTTTTGCGACAATCATTTACTTTCTTTTGTCGGTAAATCAATTACAGGTTTTGCTATGCTTTCACGCATTTCGGTATCTGCTTTTATATTTTGCATTCTATAATAATCCATAATACCTAAGTTACCCATTTTGAAAGCTTCCGACATTGCCAAAGGAACTTCTGCTTCTGCTTCAATAACCTTTGCTCTCATTTCTTGAGCTTTTGCTTTCATTTCTTGCTCTACTGCAATTGCCATTGCACGTCTTTCTTCTGCTCTTGCTTGTGCAATGTTTTTATCAGCGTATGCTTGATCCATTTGCAATTGTGCACCGATATTTTTTCCTACATCAATGTCTGCTATATCGATTGAAAGGATTTCAAACGCTGTTCCTGTGTCTAAACCTTTTGAAAGTACAAGTTTAGAAATCGAATCAGGGTTTTCCAATACTTCTGCATGATTTTTTGCTGAACCAATTGCAGTTACAATTCCTTCTCCAACACGTGCAAGAACAGTTTCTTCTCCTGCACCTCCTACTAATTGACGAATATTTGCTCTAACTGTAACTCTCGCCTTAACAATCAATTGAATACCATTGCTTGCAACGGCAGTTACGGCTGGTGTGTCTAAGACTTTTGGATTTACAGACATTTGAACTGCTTCCAAAACATCTCTTCCTGCAAGGTCAATCGCAGTTGCTGTTTTGAAATCCAAAGACATATTAGCCTTATCAGCAGAAATCAAAGCATTAACTACACTTCTAACGTGTCCTCCTGCCAAATAGTGAGCCTCTAATAAGTCTGCACTTAAATCTAATCCTGCTTTCTTTGAGTTAATCATTGCATTAACAATAACTGCTGGTGGAACCTTTCTCCAACGCATAAATATCAATTGCACAATTGATATTCTAACTCCATTAAGCACACATTGGAACCATTGATTGATTGGAACCAAATAAAGAAATACAATTAGAAATACTACAATGAGTATAATTCCAAAAATAGATGCATTCATAACTTTTTATTTTTAATTATTTATTACTTTTACTCTTACTTTATTTCCCTCTATTGCTTCTACTTCCAAAGAGGTTTGAGCCTCTATGTATGATGTAGAGGTATAAACTTCCATTCTTTCTCCATTAAATTCTGCCATTCCAACAGGAGCTAAGCGTGTAATAGCAACTCCCTTATCTCCTACTTTGATTTTCTCATCTATCACATTGACTTTTGAATCTATTGATGCGTTTAGAGAAAATCTTTTCCATGTTTTTGCTCTTAAAGAATAGAATAATAATCCCAAACAAATAATAGAACAAATTAAAATTGAGATATAACCCCAAGAATCATCGTATGCTTGAAATATTTCATAGTTTCCATAAATCAAAAGCCCTAATCCGCTAAGTCCTACAATAGTTGTACCCGGTACAGCTAAGAATTCAAGCACTACAAGGGCTAATCCTCCTAATAAAATCAATAAAATCACAAATAAACTCATATCTTTTTTATTTTTATATTTTTTATCTAACCTCGCAACTCAATCCTTTTCTTTCCAATTCCACACACATATTTTTCAAAGCATCGTATGTGCCGTGTTTAACTACACAAAGACCTTTATAATGTATGATATTGGTACAAGTAACGGCTTGTTCTTTGCTTAATTTACAGATTTTCTGCAAACAATCTATTACATAATCAAAAGTATGTACATCATCATTAAAGACAAGAAGTTCATTTCCTCCCTCTATTGTGTCTTCAAGAGATGTTTTTTCTATTGTTTGTGTTAAGATTTCTTCCATTGCAAAAAATTTTTTCTTTATTTACACTTGCAAATTTAGATAAACTTTTTAGTATATTCAAAGAAAAAAACGGAAAAAACGTATAAAAAATTACGTTTCTTCCGCTTTTATATTATTCACTTATATAAAAATCTTATTTTTTTGGAGTAAACGAAAGCCTTAATCCAATAAAACTTCCTCTATCTATAAAACGATAACTATCAAAAGGAATTGCAACACTACCGTCTGTCAAAAGGCCTGAAGTTTGACTATACACAATATCTGTACCTAATAAAAAGGCCTTACAATTAAAAATCATACCTACTGACATCATAGACTTACTACCAGAATTAGTATAATGATTTGCATCAATATTTATAACATTTCCATTTAAAGATGTTTTATTCTTATTTGTCAAAAGACTTAATTCACAACCCACCTTAGCAACAAAATAAGAGTTTGATGAAATCTTTTGTTTGAAACTTACAAGGATTGGAACTCGTAGATTAACATCATATTCCTCAAAATTTCGTGTTGGTTCATCCAATTGAGTATATTTTATTGACCATAAACCAACATATCCAATATTACCACCAAGAATAAAAGACCAATTATCACTGTGATTAAACTCATAATTAAAACCAATAGCTGCATTGTAAGTAGGATTATGAGTTATATTAACAATATTCTCACTCAAAGAAACAAAAGGATTTATTCCACCTTCAACACTTATGTTCCATGCTCTAAAATTATTTAACTCTGAATATTTTTGAGAGAATCCAAAAACACTAATAAGCAATAATGCTACTAATAAAGTTATCTTTTTCATATCTGTATTATTTTAATTTATATTTACCATTGAATATAATGTCCATTCGCTCCCCAATTTTGAATTACACAAGAACCATATACACTATTATTGTTAGTAACCCTAAATGCATCTATTATATTTATAGCCCATTGAGTACAATAAACCGACAGATTAAATGCTGACCCCGTATCGTAATCTTCTCTTGTTTTCCCTGTATCAACACAGAAATTATTTACTATCTTCATTCTATTATAAACTTGTTTTTGTATTGAACATTTATACCACTTAGAAATTCCTGTTGATGAGTTTTGTAAAAAGATATAACTTTTAGCATTTGTAAAAGATCTACCTAAACAAAGAAAATTCCAAAATTTAACATTTACATCAACTTTTATTGGAATAAGACCATACAATAAATGTTCATAAGTTCTCAATGTATTTTTGATAGATAAACAATTAGAAACTTCTGATGTAATATTTGTCAAAACAGTCCTTTTATTAAGTATAGTTGTATCTCCGTTATTAAAAGCAATTAAGTCTGATACATTTCCATCTGTTATAGCCAAATAGCCATCTTTTGTACATTTTATAATAGTATCTCCTATTTTAATTTCACCATATTTATTAAATAAAGACAAATTGGCATCATCAAAAAGAAATTTAGAGGAAGGATGTTCTATCGATGGCGATTCTTGCGACAGCCACTGAGATTCGTAGATTGCAAAATCATTCCTCATAGAATTATTAAAATTTAAATCTCGTTCAAATTGTTTAAAAATATAATTATCATCAAGTCCAATATATTCATAAACAACAATTGCAGTATCACCATGACTTCGTTTATAATCGGAAATCACTCGTTCTTCATACCTTCTTTGTTCTCCCATCAAATATTCAAAAGCCTCTTCAAAAGCCTCTATATTACGAAACTCCAACATAGAGATAGAATCTTTATTAAAATATTTGAAAAGTTTAACATCGTTATAACTATAATTTACTATTGTATTTGTTTTTTTTGAAGATTGCGACAAAACTTCCTCTTGATATTCATCTTCACTACAAGAAGAAATCATTAATCCAAATCCTATAAATATACTTAAACTGTAAATAAATTTTCTCATAATCAAAACATTTTTATAAAAAAATATATATAACACTCTTATTTTTAATTTAAAATCTGGATAACATCGGGTAATAGCTGTTTATGAAGACAAATCTATTACCCTCAAAGGCCCATAAATAATACAATCCTATAAATAAAGTAAACTTCAACATAATAGTCTTTAATTTTTTACAGTAATTCCACTATTTACGCTTGCAAATTTAAATATTTTTTTATATATTCAAAGAAAAAAAAACGAAAAAAACGTATAAAAATTACGTTTATTTCGCTTTTACATTATTAATTTATGTAGAAATATTATATTGAGGGCAGTAAATACACGCCTTAATCCAATAAAACGTCTTCTATCTGTAAAACAATAACTTATTACATTCTTTCCGGTACTTGTATTCCTAACAAACTCATTGCAATTTTTATTGTATTTGCAGTGAAATATGTTAGACACAAACGCATATTTTTCAATTTTTCGTCTTCTTCTTTTAGAATTGGCGTATCTTGATAGAATGTGTTGAAGTTCTTTGCTAATTCGTAAACATAGTTCGCAATTAGTGCAGGAGAATAGGTTTTTCCTGCTTGTTGAACAACGGCTGAGAATGAATGTAAGGTTTTTATTACCTCTAATTCTTTTTCATTAAAGGTTATATCTCCTTCTAATTTCAATTCACTGTTTCCACTCTTGCGAATAATTGAACAAGCTCTTGCATGAGTGTATTGAATAAATGGACCTGTGTTGCCATTAAAGTCAATTGATTCCTCAGGATTAAACAACATATTCTTTTTTGGGTCAACTTTCAAAATAAAATATTTCAATGCTCCTAAGGATAGTTGATTATAAAGTTCTTCGGCTTGTTCTTCGGTAAAGCCTTCTGTCTTTCCGTGTTCTAAGGTTTGATTTTTTGCGGTTTCTACCATTTGTTGCATCAAATCATCGGCATCTACAACTGTTCCTTCTCTTGATTTCATTTTTCCGTTAGGCAATTCTACCATTCCGTATGAGAGATGATATAGATTGTCTGACCATTGCATTCCTAATTTTTGCAAAACAAGTTTCAAAACTGCAAAGTGATAGTTTTGTTCATTACCTACCACATATATAAGTCTATCTGAATCAAAGTCTTTATGACGTAAACATGCTGTTCCTAAGTCTTGTGTCATATAAACTGAGGTTCCGTCTTTTCTTAATAATAGTTTTTCGTCTAATCCTTCTGTTGTAAGGTCTATCCAAACAGATCCGTCTTCTCTTTTATAGAAAACGCCTTTTTCTAAGCCTTGTTGAACTAAATCTTTTCCTAAAAGGAATGTTTCTGATTCGTAATAAACTTTGTCAAAGTCCACTCCAAGTTGTTTATATGTAGCATCAAATCCCTCATACACCCAACCGTTCATCGTTTTCCAAAGATTCAATACTTCTTCGTCCTTTTCCTCCCATTTTTTCAACATTGCTTGTGCTTCAAGCAAAATTGGAGCTGTTTTTTCTGCCTCTTCTTTTTCAATTCCCTTTGCAATCAAATCAGCAATCTCTGCTTTATAGGCTTTATCAAATTCAACATAATATTTTCCTACCAAGTGATCGCCTTTCATTCCGCTTTTTTCTGGTGTTTCTCCCGCAGAAAATTTTTGCCACGCAAGCATAGATTTACAAATGTGTATTCCTCGGTCATTAACCAAGTTTACTTTTTTCACATCGTATCCATTTGCTTTCAAAATCTGAGCAACTGACCAACCAAGTAAGTTATTTCTTATATGACCTAAGTGAAGAGGTTTATTTGTGTTTGGTGAAGAGTATTCTATTACTATTGTCTTATCGTTTTTCTTTGGTTGATAGCCATAATTTGTGTTTTGATAGTTGTCATTTAAGAATTTCAACCAATATTTTGGTGAAATTTCAAAGTTCAAAAAGCCTTTTATTACGTTAAATCCTTCTATTTCTTCTGACTTTTCTACAACATATTCACCTATTTTTTGTGCTAAGGCTACGGGATTCTTTTCTCCGCATTTTTGTAAAAAAGGAAAAACAACCAAAGTAAAGTCTCCTTTAAACTCTTTTTTGGTTGCTGTCAATGAAATTGTGCTTTCTTCTACTTCACAATTAAATAAATCTTTAAAGGCTTTTGATATAAGTGATTGTAATTTAGTTTCCATTCTTTGCTTACTTATGTTAAATTATTACTTTGCAAAGATAGGAAAAATAAATCAAAGAAATAAAAAAATAAATCAAAGAAAAAATTAAATTTTTCTTTGATTTATTTTAAAAAAGTAAAGAGTTTTTTTCTTAAACTATTTTACTAATAATTTCTTTGTTGCAACTCCTTGTTTAGTGTAAATAGTTACGAAATAATTTCCTGCTTCAAGATTTTCAATATTGATGTTTGCTCCGTTAGCTCCTATTTCTTTTGTCATAACTACTTGTCCTAATACGTTTGTTATTTGAACTCTGTCTATGATTGAAAGAGATGAAACATTGATATGACTGTTTGCAGGGTTTGGATAAAGGTTTGCTTCTACGCTTGTCATAACATCGTTTAATCCTACAACACCTTCTCCCATTAAAATATCAACTGTATTTACTGTTCCTAATTCATTGTTTCCATTGTAAGGGAATGTAAATACTTTCATTATAGTTCCTTCAACACAATCAGCAATTGTACCTCCTAAATCTTCAAATACTGCTTCTCCGTTTTGTGCAAAATAATCTAAAATAGCATCTTGTGTTGTTAAACCATATTGTTCTAAAATAGTTTCCTCTGCTATTAGGTAGTAATAGTAAGCTGTTTCTTCGTTCATTGTGAAATAAACTTCAAAATCTGTTGCTGTAACATTTGCAACCGCTATTTCAACTTCTGCAACACCTGTACCACCAAGAGAAAGTGTTGTTATAGTTGTTTGAGATACTGTTCCTAATTCGTTGTTTGCATTGAAAGGAATAGCATAGCAAATATATTCTGTTCCCATCATTAAATCGCCAACTGTTCCTGATAACTCTCCGTAATTTTTTTGACTATTTACCTGAGCCCAAGCAGCAATATCAGCTGTTGTTTCTAAACCTAAATCAGTATAGAAAGATTGATCTGCAATTAGATAGTAGTAGTAATTTGTTTGATCGTTAGGAACAAATGAAATATCAAAACTTGTAGCAGTTGGATTTGTAGCAGTCATTGCAACTTCTGCAAGGCCAAATCCGCCATAGTAAGTTGTTGTAAATGTTTCTTTGTAAAGAGAAGTTGCTTCTCCATTTTGATTGAACGCCATTGCAATTACCATATATTCTGTTGAAGGTTCCAATTCTTGGATATCTTCATCCATTTCAAAATACATGTATTGATATTCTGTTCCTTGGAAATAAGCAACCAAACTATCGTCTGTCCAACCCATTCCGTCTAATTCTGCTTGATAAGTCAATATCAATCCATAGTGTTCTACTTGATCATTTGGTAAAACATTGATATGTGCACTTTGTTGTTGAATATCGCTAATTGTAATAGTCAATTCAGGTGTTCCTTCTCCTCCTGTCATCAATGTAGTAAAATCAGAAGTTACCACTTCATAAGTACCATCATTTAATAATGCCGCAACATAAATTGAAGATGCAGTATTTGGAGTAAGATCTATTACATCTACTGTCATTTCAGCAGTAGCAGAATCTTGTGCAACATAAGTTATGTATTCAGCTACTGTCATTGATAATCCAAACATTTCATAAAATGCTACTAACTCTTCAATCATTCCTGTTTCTGTACCACAAAAATAATATTTAGCCACGTTTTCAGCAGGAGTGAAAGTTGCATTTACGCTTGCTGCTTGAATATCGTTGATTGTTATTTCAACAGCAGGATTTGTTTTTGGAGTGTGTTTGTGTACGCCTTTGTTATTTTTCTTTGCGTACTCGATTGCTTGTTGCTCAAAAGTTTTTTCTCCTTTTTGTAAAGTGAAATTTTGAGCCATTGCTCCGAAAGTCATTACTAACGAAAGCATTAAAACTGATAATTTCTTCATTTGATTTTTTTAAATTTTTATAAAACAAAAAAACAGAACTAAACTTTTATGTTTAGTTCTGTAATTACTAAATTATTTCGTGATTATTCAACTACTAATTTTTTAGTTGCCATTCCTGCTTCTGTGTACATTTTAACTAAATAGTTACCAGCACCCATTTCAGCAGTGTTTACTTTTACTGAGTTAGCGTTTACGTCAGCTGCGAAAACAACTTGACCTAACATATTAACGATTTCAACTCTTTCCATAGTCAAAGAAGAAGCAACCATAACTTCATCTTTTGCAGGGTTAGGGAAAATGTAAGATAATGTTTCAACATCAGCTTCTGTTAAGCCAGTTCCAGAAACTTTAGGGAAGATCATAACGTCTAATTCAACACCTCCTTGAGCTCCACCCCAAGCTTCGTAGACAGACATCCATTCATATGTTGTTCCATCTAATGTTGATAAAGAATAAGCCATATCATCTGACCAACATCCTATTTCTGTAGAAGCTATAGCAGAGATATTTCCTCCTATTTGATTGTCTGGTGTAACTGTTAAAAGAGGAACATAGATAGCTGCTAAGAAATCGTTAGCAGAAACAGGTGCAGAGAAATTGAATTCTGCTAAATCAAAACCTAATTCTAAGTATCCTTCTGCATCAACACCCATTTGAGGAATATCAGCAGTTGTAAATTCTACTAATGCTAATTCAGTTCCATTCATATCAATGATAGCAGCAGCCATATCTTCTGCTGTACCATCAATAGAATAGTTTGACATAACAGCAGCTATACCTGTAACTTGGTAATTTCCTACATATCTTTGAGCATAAGCTTGATCACCATAATCATTAGTACCTGTTATACCCCTATAAAGGGTTTGACCATCTTGAGTGTAGAATCTAGGATCATCAATGCTTCCACAATCTTGGAAAGATTCAGGATAAATTAATCCAGATGTTTTTGGAGAATTTTTTAATTGACCTTTCATAGGTTCTGCTCCGTTGTAAACTTTTTGAGCCATTAAGCCCATTGAAAGTCCTAATGCAAGGACTGAAAGAATAATTCTTTTCATTTTCTTAAATTTTTGTTAATAATTAATATTCATTACATTGTTTTGCAAATATAACAACAAAAATCAAGACAACAAACATTTTTCAATAAAAAATAAAGAAAACGCAAGTTTTTTCATTGTTAAAAAAATATTTTACTTTCTGAAAATCAAATAAAAACACTTCAATAAAACTGTTTAAAACTAAATATCATTTTTTTTTCATACTTTTGCCACAAAATAAACAAAGAAATAAATTATGTATCAAGAGTTAATAGAAAAAGCTTGGCTGAATCGTGAATTATTAAAAGAAGAAAGCGTAAAAAAAGCAATATTAGAAATCATTGATTTATTAGATAAAGGCAAAATAAGAGTGGCTGAGAAAATAAACAATGAATGGCAAGTAAACCAATGGGTAAAAAAAGCAATTATAATGTACTTCCCTATCTGCGAAACAAAAGATATGCAAGCCGAAGACTTAAAATTTTGGGACAAAATACCAACAAAACAAAATTATAACGAGCTTCAAATAAGATGTGTCCCTCCGGCAGTTGCACGATATGGCAGTTTTCTTGCAAAAGGCTGTATAATGATGCCAAGTTTCGTAAATATTGGAGCGTATGTTGATGAAGGAACAATGGTAGATACGTGGGCAACAGTTGGAAGCTGTGCACAAATTGGCAAAAACGTACATCTTGCAGGAGGAGTCGGCATTGGCGGAGTGTTAGAGCCTGTTGGAGCAAATCCTGTTATTATAGAAGACAATTGTTTCATAGGTTCACGTTGCATAGTTGTAGAAGGAGCAATCATAAAACAAGGAGCCGTACTTGGAGCCAATACAGTAATCACACAATCAACCAAAATAATAGACGTATCGGGTGAAGAACCAATAGAATACAAAGGAATAGTTCCAGAAAACTCGGTTGTAATACCAGGAAGCTACACAAAAAAATTCCCAGCAGGCCAATACAACGTAAATTGTGCTTTAATAATAGGCAAACGTAAAGAATCCACAGATAAAAAAACGTCCCTCAACGATGCATTGAGAGACTTTAATGTTGCTATTTAAAGCTAAAATTTATCTTCTGACCAACCGCGTCCAATATTCCAGTGTTCGTCTATAACAATTTCAAAATCGTCTGGAAGATTGAACTCATCTGCTATTGCTTCTCTAACAGCTTGTTGATTTACTACTTGTTTACCGTTAATTTCTCCATTTATCCATGTCCCCACAGCAACATATATACTTCCGTCTTTACGAACAAAAACTCTACCTCTTGGAATTAAGGTATAATTTTTTTCAATATAGAATATTGAATTAACATCTCCTTTTGCTACTGCTCGGTGATGTTGTTTGTGCCAATAGGTTCTATGTAATTTAGGCAAGGTATTAACTTTACTTTCATCAACATATTTTTCCGCATCATCTTTTTGGACTCCAAATAGTGTATTATGAACATAATCTAACCAAAAAATACCAACTTGAGGCTTACCATCATCAAAAAAATTGCTCATTACATCTATCATTTCTTGATGAGATTCTGCATTCGATTCCGTAATTTTATTATTAGGTGTTAATTCGTTGTTTGTTTCTTCAAGCATTACTTTTTCTATTTTATAATTCAAGTTATTTATTTAAGACTTTTCAGATACCAATCATAGAGTTGTTGCACTCCTTGCGACAACTCTATTTTATGTTTCCAACCAAGAGAATGCAATTTCGTGCAATCAGTAAGTTTTCTCATTGTTCCATCGGGTTTTTCACTATTAAAGAAAACATTTGAATTATAATTTACCTTTTCACATATAATTTCAAACAAATCTTTTATACTCACTTCTTTTTGAGTACCTATATTGATATGACAATTCTTTATTTGCTTATCATTTTGTGAATACGTATCTTTGAAATCCACTCTTTCCATTAAAAAAACACAAGCATCTGCCATATCTTCACTCCAAAGAAATTCTCTTAACGGCCTTCCACTTCCCCAAAGTTCTATTTCAACAGAATTTTCCTTTGATTTAATTCCATATTTTGATAAAATATTCTCTATTTCCTCTTGATTACTTTCGCCGTTTACTCCTTCTATCGGACGAGTATTTAAATCCTTTCTTAAAGACTGCCAATCATTATTTTGTAAACATTTTCCAAGATGTGCTTTTCTTATCAAAGCAGGCATAACGTGTGAAGTTTCTAAATTAAAGTTATCATTTGGCCCATAAAGATTTGTAGGCATAACAGCAATAAAGTTAGTTCCATACTGCAAATTATAACTTTCACACATTTTTAAGCCAGCAATTTTTGCCAAAGCGTATGGTTCATTTGTATATTCTAACTCATTGGTAAGCAATTCACTCTCTTGCATCGGTTGATGTGCATCGCGAGGATAAATACAAGTACTTCCAAGAAATAATAGTTTCTTTACGCCATATTTATAAGAGAAATGAATTACGTTGTTTTGAATTTGCAGATTATTATAAATGAAATCAGCCCTATACTTAGAGTTTGCCATTATTCCTCCTACGAATGCAGCGGCTAAAAAGACGTATTCTGGTTTTTCTTTCTCAAAAAACTTCTCCACCTCTGCTTGATTACAAAGGTCAAGTTCGCTATGTGAGCGTAAAACAAAGTTATGATAGCCTTTTTCTTTAAGATTTTTCAATATTGCAGAGCCTACAAGTCCTTTATGCCCTGCTACAAATATTTTTGAATTAAAATTCATCTTTTAATTTAACTAATTGCTTTCAAATCGCTTTCAACCATTATTTTAACTAAATCTTCAAAAGATGTTTTTCTTGGATTCCAACCTAAAAGTGTTTGTGCTTTTGTGGCATCTCCAAGAAGTTGTTCTACTTCGGCAGGACGGAAATATTTTTCATCTACTTCTACTAATACCTTTCCTGTTTTTACATCAATACCTTTTTCATTTACTCCTTCTCCTTCCCATTTTAATTCTATGCCTGCATATTTAAATGCAAGAGTACAAAATTCCCTTACACTATGTGCTTGACCTGTTGCAACAACAAAGTCTTCTGGCTTTTCATATTGTAGCATCAGCCACATACATTCTACATAATCCTTTGCATATCCCCAATCTCTTAAAGCAGAAAGGTTACCTAAATAAAGTTTTTCTTGCAATCCTTTTGCAATTCTTGCTGCTGCAAGTGTAATTTTACGGGTTACGAATGTTTCTCCTCTTCTTTCGCTTTCGTGATTAAAAAGTATTCCATTGACTGCAAACATTCCGTAACTTTCTCTATAATTTTTTGTAATCCAATAGCCATATAATTTTGCAACTCCATAAGGCGAGCGAGGATAAAAAGGAGTTGTTTCTTTTTGTGGTACTTCTTGCACAAGACCATAAAGTTCGGAGGTTGAGGCTTGATAGATTTTTGTCTTTTTTTCTAAGCCTAAAATCCTAATTGCTTCTAAAAGTCTAAGCGTTCCTACGGCATCGGTTTCGGCAGTGTACTCCGGAACATCAAAACTCACCTTTACATGACTTTGTGCCGCAAGATTATAAATCTCATCTGGTTGAATTTGTTGTAAAATCCTTATCAAAGAAGAAGAATCCGTCATATCTCCATAATGAAGATTGATTGCACGTTCTTGTTTTTGGTCTTTAATCCATTCTTTCAAATAAAGATGTTCTATTCTTGAAGTATTAAAAGAAGAACTACGGCGAATAATTCCATGAACTTCATAACCTTTTTCTATTAAAAACTCAGCTAAAAAACTACCATCTTGACCTGTAATTCCTGTAATAAGGGCTTTTTTCATTTTTTCTTTGATTTTTTATTTTTTTTCTTTGTTTTTTTAAATTTTTTCTTTGATTTTTTTTAATTTTTCTTAGCTTTTTTTCGCCTATTCTTCTGCATTGGTTTCCAATGGTTTAGACTCCTTTGGTTTTCTTTTGAAATGAGAACGAAAAACAAATCTAAAAAACACATTCATCTTAGGTTGCTTTTCTATAAGAAGAATCATTATTGAGCAAATCAAGATTGAAAACAAGACAACTGAGAATGTAATATATTTTATTTCGGCTCCCGAAGGCATTCCTAATTGTTCTGGCACTGAGGCTAAGACTGCGGCTGCTAATCCTTTTGGAATCATTAGTCCAATTGTGCTTTTATCAAAAATATTCGCTCCTTTTGGCGAGCAATATTTTGCAATTATTATTCTACTCAATAATAATCCAATTGTTATTAAACCTCCAATTAGGATAGATTTTGAATCGGAAAAAGGAATGCTTATTCCGATATATACAAAAAAGAATGTTTTTAACACAAAGCTTATTTCTCCAACAAAAGATGTTTCACTATCGTTTAGTTTTAAGTTTTTATCTTTTTGATATTTTTCTAAAAACTTAAAATTAAAATACTCCATATTTGCAATCGTAATTCCAAAAGATAAAGATGCAATTGCACCACTATAACCTAAGACTTCCGCTAATCCATATATAATAAAAAGATAAGCAGGTGTAAGGAACATTGAGTTTCTTAAAGAACGAATTTTTTGAAGTAAGGAAGCCCAAATCATAGCCGAAATAAAACCAAGAACAGTCGCTAAAACAAAGGAAGCAATGACGTTTCCTGCAATTTTTCCTACATTTAAATTTGCTCCCATTCTTGCTGCGTCAATAAAAGCCAAAGCAAAAACTATACAAAGCACATCTGTTATTGCCGATTCTAAAATAAGAGAAGTTTTTGTTGTATTAGAAAGTTGCAAATGCTGTGCAAGGGGAATTACAACCGCCGAAGAAGTGCCGCCGAGTATTGCTCCGAGTGTGATACTATCAAGAAAATTCATTCCAAAACTCATACATACTCCTGCAACTACAAAGGCTGACACAACAAATCCTGTAAAGGCAAGCATAGCTGTTGATTTCCAAGAGCTTTTAAGGTCGTTTATGCTTATTCCTGTGCCACCTTCAAAAAGTATTACAATCAAAGTGATGCTTGTAAACACGCCTCCTACTGCTCCAAAGTCTGAGGGAGAAACTAATTTCAATACTGGGCCAATTAAAACACCTATCAACAATAACAACAATACATCTGGAATTTTTTTCTTACTAAAAATCATTGCAAAAAGGTGTGCTGAAAACACCAAAATTCCTAAAAATATTAAAGTTGCACCCATTTTAAATTAGTTTTTTTGTTAATAATTTATTTCTGCTCCTAAAACCTTTACCAATTCTGAAATATTTGGATTTTTTTCTTTCATAAATTGAAGCACCTCTCTTGGTTCGTAAAGTTTTGGTTTGTGTGAATATTCTTTAACCTTTATATTTAGATTTATTTTTTTACACTGTGTTCTGTTTTCTATAAACGATAAAATATTTGTTTTGTTGCTAAGAAGTATCTTTTCTTCTTGATGATTCAAAAGTATGATATCTACCCATTCATCGTTCTTCACCGAAAATTCTGCTGTACTTAAAATAAAGGAAAGGTTATGTGCATCGGGAAATGCATTGACATCTAATTGTTTTAATTCTTCTGTATAAATTTTTATAGCATCTAAGAAAGATTTTACATTGTATTCTTTTTCTTTTTTCTCCTCTACGGCATTTTGTTGCTTGAATTTTTCTATCAACCCTATGTTTGCCTTAATTGAATAAGGACTATAAACATTCAAATCCTTTTCTACCTTAGGAGATGCTATTGGTTGGTCATTTTTTTTTTAATATCCTCCGTTTGAACAGGTGGTTGCGAAGGATTTGCGTTTACTTTGTTTGTAATATAAGAGAGTTTCATCAAACAAAGTTCTACACATAATCTTTTATTGTAAGATTCCTTGTATTCTAATGCACAACTATTGGCATAATCTAAGGCTTTGAGTATAAAATTTTGAGGAGATTGTGAGGCTTGTGTAAGGTATCTTGATTGGAGATTTACACTTGTTTCTAAGAGTGAAACAGATTGTGCATCTTTACACACTAAAAGATTTCGTAAATGAGAGGCTAATCCGTTAATAAAACTACTACCTTCAAAACCTTGCTTTAATACTGTATCAAAAAGAAGTAAACTTTCAACTAATCTACCATTTAGCAAATAATCTGTTAGTTTAAAATAATATTCATAGTCTAATATATTAAGGTTATCTATGATATTTTTGTAGGAAAGATTTGCTGAGGTAAAAGAAACAAGTTGATCAAACATAGATAATGCGTCTCTTAATCCTCCATCGGCTTTTTGTGCTATTAGATGTAAGGCTTCTATGTCGTAGGTTATGTTTTCTTTTTGTGCTATATACTCTAAGTGTTTTGCTATGTCGTTTGTATTGATTCTTTTGAAGTCAAAAATCTGACAACGTGAAATTATAGTTGCTGGTATTTTGTGTTTTTCTGTTGTTGCTAAGATAAATTTTGCGTAAGCAGGAGGTTCTTCAAGTGTTTTAAGGAATGCGTTAAAGGCAGAAGTGCTTAACATATGCACCTCATCTATTATATATACTTTATATTTCCCATTTTGAGGTGGAATCTTTACTTGGTCTGTAAGATTTCTTATATCATCTACCGAATTGTTTGATGCGGCATCTAATTCTACCACATTGAAAGAGGCTGATTCATTAAAAGATTTACAACTCTCACATTCATTACACGCTTCGTATTGTTCTGTTAGGTTTGTGCAGTTAATCGTTTTGGCTAATATACGTGCACAAGTTGTTTTTCCTACTCCTCTTGGTCCACAAAAAAGAAAAGCCTGTGCTAATTGATTATTCCTAATAGCATTTTGAAGAGTTGTTGTTATATGAGCTTGACCTACAACTGAATGAAAGTCGCTTGGACGATATTTTCTTGCAGATACTACAAAATTATTCATATTTTATTACCTAATTGAGTTTCCAAAATTACTATTTTTTTTTAAAACAAACAAAAAAGCTGTAATTTTGCGAAAATTTTTTAATATGAATATTGAGACAATCGCACTTATTATTTTTGTAATTACTTATATTGGTATTATTTTTACTCGTTTGCCAAAGGTTAATATTGATAGGCCTTCTGCTGCCTTTATTGGAGCGGTGGCAATGCTTGCTTTTTCTGTCGTAAGTTTTGAGGAGGCTGTGAGTTTTATCGATTTCAACACTATTTTCTTGCTTTTAGGTATGATGATTGTGGTTGCAGCGTTGAAATTTGATGGCTTCTTTAACTTAATTACCGAAAAAACTTTGCAATTTGCTAATTCAAAATTAAAACTCCTTATTGGTGTGGTTTTTATTAGTGGTATCGCTTCTGCTTTCCTTGTAAACGATGCCGTTGTATTGATTTTCACTCCTATTATCATTAGTATATGTCAAAGAGTGAAGATAAATCCTTTGCCTTATCTTATTGCAGAAATTCTTTCCTCTAACATAGGTAGCGTAATGACTATTACTGGTAATCCACAAAACATGTTAATTGGTTTAAATAGTGGAATAAGTTACACAGATTTTCTTTTAAGACTTTTTCCTATCTCTTTTATTGGCATGGTGCTTTGTATTGTGGTTGTAAGGTTGATTTACAAAAAAGAATTTAAAGATTCTTCTCCTTTAAGCTACACTCCTACTCACAATTATAATTTTAAAGATATGTATTCTTCTATAATTGTGTTTGGATTAGTTGTATTAGCTTTCTTTTTTGGTAAATTATTAGGTATGTCTATTGCTGTAATTGCCTTAGCGGGTGCAAGTCTTATTATTCTCTTTGGAAAACATAAACCTGAGAAACTTATAAAAGATGTAGATTGGGTTTTGCTTTTATTTTTCGCCTCTTTGTTCATTGTTGTTGGTGCTGTGCAAAAAGTAGGCTTATTAGATGGAATTTTAAATATTGGTTTAGAGGAAAATTTCGCAGGTTTAATTTCTATTCACTCTATAAGTCTTGTTTTAAGTCAAGTTTTGAGTAATGTTCCTTATACAGTTTTGATGCTACCTTTGATGAACGTAATAGATAGCGAAACTTTATGGCTCGCATTAGCCTCTGCATCAACCTTAGCTGGCAATGCAACAATTATAGGTGCGATGGCAAATATCATTGTTATTGAATCGGCCGATAGATTTGGTGTAAAAATTGGTTTTTGGGAGTTTTTCAAATCGGGTATAATAATAACGATACTGACTTTTATTGTATCAGTATCGTTACTCTTAATTTTATAGAAATAATTCTTTGTTTTATTTTTTTATTTCTTTGAAATATTTTTTTAATTCTTTGTTTTAAAAAATTATTTCTTTGTTTTATTTCATCTTACTTGCCGCTTTAACAAAGGAAACAAATAAAGGACTTGGTTCTTCTACTGTTGAGCGGTATTCAGGGTGATATTGCACTCCTACAAAGTATGGATGTGATGGTATTTCTACTACTTCTACAAGATTAGAATTTGGATTTATTCCCGTAGCTTTCATTCCTGCTTCTTCAAATTGCGATAGGTATTCGCTATTAAATTCATAACGATGACGATGTCTTTCTTTTATAAATTCTTCTCCGTAAGCTTCAAAAATTTTACTTCCTTTTATTAGTTTACATTCATAAGAGCCTAATCGCATTGTACCACCCATATTTGTAAGATTCTTTTGTGTTTCCATCATATCAATAACCGGGTGAGTAGTTGAGCCCATCATTTCAACAGAGTGAGCATCGGAAAAACCAAGTACGTTTCTCGCAAACTCAATTACTGCACATTGCATTCCAAGACAAATACCTAAGAAAGGAATATTATTTTCTCTTGCATATTTTACTGCAAGTATTTTTCCTTCTATACCTCTTGAACCAAAACCTGGTGCAACCAATATTCCTTTTAAACCTTTTAATTGTTCATCTAAATCATTTGGATTTTCTTCTAACTTTTCTGAATGAATCCATTTAAGTTTTACGTTGCATTGTGTTGTAGCTCCTGCGTGAATAAATGCTTCTGATATTGATTTGTAAGCATCTTTTAATTCAACATACTTACCTACCAAACCTATTGTTACTTCTGTTAATGGATTTTTAAGTCTATAAAGGAAAGATTTCCATTTTTCTAAATTAGGTTCTCCTTTTGCTGTAAGACCTAATTTCTTTAATACTTGTGTATCTAATCCTTCTTTTAACATATTAAGAGGTACTTCATAAATTGTTGAAGCGTCTTTTGATTCTATTACACTTGCTCTTTCAACATTACAGAATAGTGAGATTTTATCTCTAACACTTTCTGTCAAATCATGTTCTGTTCTACAAACTATTATATCTGGTTGAATACCTTGTTGCAACATTTCTTTAACAGAGTGTTGTGTTGGTTTTGTTTTTAGCTCTCCTGCTGCAGCAAGGTAAGGTATATAAGTTAAGTGAATAACTATTGCATTACCTTCTAATTCCCATTTCAATTGTCTTATACTTTCTAAGAAAGGTAATGATTCTATATCTCCAACTGTTCCTCCTATTTCGGTAATTACAAAATCATATTCTCCCGTTTCACCTAAGAGCTTAATCCTTCTTTTAATTTCATCTGTAATATGAGGAATTACTTGAACAGTTCCTCCAAGATAATCGCCCTTTCTTTCTTTTTCTATAACGGCTTGATATATACGTCCTGTCGTTACGTTATTTGCTTGTGAGGTTCTTACATTTGTAAATCTTTCGTAATGTCCTAGGTCAAGGTCTGTTTCAGCTCCATCTTCTGTTACATAACATTCTCCGTGTTCATAAGGATTCAACGTACCTGGGTCAATATTTATGTAAGGATCTAACTTTTGTATTGTTACTTTATAGCCTCTTGATTTTAGCAATACTGCTAATGAAGAAGATATTATTCCTTTTCCAAGCGAGGAAGTTACTCCCCCTGTTACGAAAACGTATTTTGTGTTATACATAATAGCCAATTGTTTTGTTAATTCTAAAATAATAAACTGCAAAAGTAAAGAAAAAAAATCTCTTTATAAAATTATTTTAATTATTTCTTCTGGTTTTACGCTTAAAGCATTAAATATAAAATCGGATTGTTGGTAATAAACTTCTCTTTCTTTCAGAGTTTGTTTTATGAAATTAAGTAATTCTTCATCAGTTTTATTTTGTAATAAAGGACGTGGACGCTTTGCTACTTTATGTCTTGAAATTATTGCCTCTGGTGTAAGTTTTAGATAAATAGATATTCCGTTTTCTTTTACCCATTTCATATTATCATTAAAACAAACGAAGCCCCCTCCTGTTGAAATCACAATATTCTCTTCCTCTTTTAAAGTATTTATCATTTGTTTTTCCAATGTCCTAAAAACTTCCTCACCATATTTTCTAAAAATATCGCTAACACTAAGTTTATATTGCTGTTCTATTGCTTTGTCCGTATCAATAAATTTGTAATTCAAAAGCCTTGCCAATCGTTTTCCAATTGTGCTTTTACCACTTAACATGTATCCAACAATAAATATTCGCATAACTATCTTGCGTAGGCGGCTAATCCAAGGTGAGCAAAGTCTTGTTCTTGAAATTTAAACAATCCTGCTGCTGCAACCATTGCTGCATTATCTGTTGTATAGGAAAATTTCGGAATAAAGACCTCGCATTTATGTTTTTCACCCAATTCTTGTAGCCTTTTTCTAAGTTCGGAATTTGCAGATACTCCTCCTGCCACCGCAATTGTTTTTATTTTTGTATCTTTAATGGCTTTTTCAAATTTTGCGAGCAAAGAATCCACTACTGCTTTTTGAACAGAAGCTGCAATATCATTTAAATTTTCTTGAATATAGTTTGGATTTTCTTTTAGTTTATCTCGCAAAGTGTAGAGTATACTTGTCTTTAATCCAGAAAAACTATAATCATAATTTTTAATATTACTTTGCGAGAAAACAAGGTTTGGTGTCCCTTCTTTGGCTAATCTGTCAATATGAGGACCACCTGGATATGGCAAAGAAAGGATTTTCGCTGCTTTATCTATTGTTTCACCTGCCGCATCGTCTATTGTCTTTCCTATAACTTGCATTTTTCTTGGACTTTCAAGCAAAATAATTTGTGTATTACCACCTGAAACAAGTAAACATAAAAAAGGAAATTGAGGAACCTTTTGTTCTGGTGTGTCTTTTATGAAATGAGCTAACACATGTGCTTCTAAATGATTAACATCTATTAGAGGTATATTCAAAGCTCTTGCAAAACTTTTTGCAAAACTAACACCCACCAAAAGCGATCCCATAAGTCCTGGACCTCTTGTAAAGGCTACGGCTGAGAGTTGATGTTTTGATATCTTTGCATCTTTCAAAGCCTTATCTACAACAGGGATTATATTTTGTTGATGAGCTCTTGAGGCAAGTTCTGGCACAACTCCGCCATATACTTTATGAACTTCTTGCGATGCAATAACGTTTGATAAAACACAAAAACTACTATCAATGATTGAACACGAAGTATCATCACAAGAAGATTCTATTGCTAAAATATATTTCATAATATTATTTTTAATATGCAAAGGTAGTAAAAAAAGATGTATATTTGCAACCAAGTTTTTTAAATGAAAAATAATAAAACAAAAAGAATCACTATTTGCACTCTAAAAGTGTTAGGAAAAACACTTTTAGGAATCTTTATATTCCTTTATCTTTTCATTGCTATTCTTAATAGTACTATCGTACAATCTTTCTTAGCAGCAAAAGTGTCTGATTATTTTTCAAAAGAATGGAAAGCTAAAGTTTCAATTGGAGGATTAGAAATAAGGCCTTTATTAACCGTTGGTTTAAAAGATGTATATCTTGAAAATCCTCAAAAAGATACCGTTGCTACAGTAGAATACTTAGAAGCAAGTCTTAAAAATTTTGAATTCACAAAAGGTTTAGAGTTTTCAAATGTAAAACTTAACAATGTCAATTTTACATTAGCAATAGAAAACCACAAACTCAACCTTTCTTTTATAATAGATTATTTTAAAAGCGACAAACCCAAAGAAAAAAAAGAAAAAGCCCCTTATGTAATTAAAGTAGATAGATGTAAATTAAACAATGTTAATTTTCGCTTAGACTTAAACGACACTCCAACTCCTATTCCTGAGTTTGGCGTTGCAATAAATCACATGCAATACAACCAAATAAACGGAGTACTTGACGACATTGTCGTGATAAATGATTCTATAAATGTTAATATTAAGCGTTTTTCTACAAAAGAACGTTCAGGAGTAACGCTAAAAAACTTAAAAGGAAAATTTACTGTTAGTCCTAAAGGAATTATTTGCAGGAGTATGCAAGTTCAAACAGAAGAATCTGATTTAAAACTATATGCCAGCATAAAAACTGATAGTTGGAAAACATATTCACACTTTATTGATTCTGCCGATTGCTTTCTTTTCTTGCAAAGAGGTAGTAAAGTAGGAATGAAAGATGCAACTTATTGGGCTCCTATGCTAAAAGGATTTAACCAAAAATGCGAAATCGGGGCGATAATAAAAGGAACAGTTGCTGATGCGAAGTGTTCTTACATAGAATTAAAGACTGGCAACACATATATAAGAGGGAAAGGTAGTGTAAAAGGCTTACCAAATATTGAAGAAACAGTTTTTGATGTAGAATTAGCCGAATTAAAAAGTTCTTCTAAGGATTTCAATGAAATAGAATTTGGTAAAATGCTTGCAAGCGTTAAATTACCAGAATTATTACATAGTTTAGGAGAAATATCTATGTCTGCTGATTTCAAAGGCCTTTTACATAATTTCGAAGCACAAGCAAAAATCACAACAGCAGTTGGAAATATTGACTTAATAGGAAGTTCCAATCGTGAAAATCCGCAAGACAACATTACATATCAAGCAAAAATAAATTCAAAACAATTTGATATTGGAAAATTCTTAGGAATTGAAATATTAGGTAATGGAGCTTTAAACGTAGATGCAAAAGCAAAAGTAGGAGATCTAAAAAATTTAAAATGCGATCTTATAGCCAATTTAGAAAACTTTGAGATAAATGGCAACAGATACAACTCCATTGAGGTAGAAGGAGAAATGAAAGAAGGAATCATCAGTGCTCAATGTGATATTTTTGACCAAGCAGCAATGGTTAATTTAAATTGCGAAATGGATTTAATGAATAATATGGCAACTGTATTAAGGGCTGATTTAAACGAAGTAAATCTTCAAAAAATGAATTTCTTTAATTTTCCCGATACAACGGCTGTCATTTCAACTGACTTAATTGCACGAGTAAATGGATTTAATTTAGATAATTTACGAGCTTTCATAGATTTTAGAAATGCAATTATTTCTACACAATCAAAAAATTACGACATAGATTATTTAAATATTAGAACAAGAAACGATAGCATAGAAAATATTCTAACACTTAATTCCAATATACTTTCATTGGTTGCAGAGGGTAAATTTACTATTCCTTCTTTGATTGAAAATATTAACGGATTTATTTCAACATACATACCAGACTTTTCACTTCTTACATCAAAACCACAACCCACTCAACAAACTCAAACAGTAAAAAATTCTTTTTCCACAAACAATAATGTAAATCTAAAACTAACCTTAAAAGATTTAGATATGATAACAGATTTATTTGCTCTCAATATGAGTATTGCCCCACAAACTCTTTTGACTGCAAATATCAATCCACAACAAGATCTAAATCTCAATTTAAATTCCGATTATTTTATTTATGACACCTATATTTTCAAAGACATATCATTAAATTCTAATTCAAACAATGGACTTTTTGATAATAATATAAAAATTGGCAACATTAAAATAGACGATAGTTTAGCCATAACCACAAACGATTTAAATCTTTCTTATGAAAATGGTAAAATTTTGCTACATCTACAAGCAGGAATGGGAGAAAAAGACAATCTATCAACTAATTTAGACTTTAAAGGATTTTTAACACAGGACGGATTACAAGGTTATTTTAACAATTCCTACATAAACATAGCACAATCAAGGGTAAACCTAAACGACAATCACACAATAATATACTTTAACAATGCCTTATCATTATTAAATTTTAGTTTAAAACAAAATAAAGGTTCAATAACTCTCAATGGAGATATATCAGACAAACCAAATAATAAATTAGATGTAATTTTCAAAGATTTAGATATTTCTGTCTTTAATCCAATTCTTAATTCTTTTGGATTAAACCTAAAAGGTCAAATAAATCAAAAAGTAATATTAAGAAATATTTTAAGTAGTTTTAATCTCACCTCTAATTTAGTAATAAACGACCTATCAGTCAATGGTATCAATCTTGGCAAAGCAAGTTTCAACATAAACAATGCCTTAACCAAAGAAGTATTTGCAACAAACATCAAAATGCAATACCAATCACAAGACAAGAAAACTACATTACCATTATCTATAAAAGGATTTATAAACACCAAAAGCAAAGAAAACAATCTTGATTTAAAACTTTCTATGGATAATCTTGATTTAAAAATAATAGGACCTTACCTTGCTTCATTATCCTCAGATATCGGTGGAACACTCTATACAAAAGATTTAAAAATAAAAGGGCCTTTTACTCAACCAAACATATCTGGAATTTTAGAAGCAAAGAATGCTCACCTAAAAATAGATATACTAAACATTACTTATGACTTTAATGATAAGATTTATTTGAATAACAATATTTTCTCATTCAAGAACTTTACTCTTTCAGACAAACAAAAAAATAAAATAGTACTTAACGGAGATATTACTCACCATAATTTCACTGATTTTGACCTTAATATAAATGCAGTTGCAGATAAACTAAAAATATTAGACACAGATGAATATTCCGATCAAATGTATTACGGAACAGCCTTTGCTTCCGCAACAGCGGATGTAAAGGGAGATTTAAACCACTTAAACATTGATGTTGCTGCACGTACAGAAAGAGGGACTATTTTAACCGTTCCGATTTCAAGTAAAACATCTGCAACACAAAATTCCTTTATAAAATTCATTACAATACAAGACACAACATCAATTTCCTTAGAAGATAAAATCAAAAAAGAAGAAACACAAGGTTTAACCTACGACATATCAGTTGATTTGAATGTTACTCCTGATGCTCAACTTATTCTGCCTATGGATTTTAATCAATTAAAAGGAGATCTTTCTGCAAAAGGAAACGGAGACTTGAAAATAGCCTTAGGTAGTGAAAGAGAATTATCGTTAATTGGAGGAATAGAAATAGAAAACGGACAATTCAAAATGTCAGTTATGGATATGATGGCTAAAACATTTGAAATAGAACAAGGAGGAACTCTTACTTGGACTGGAGAGCCAGCAGGAGGAAATTTAGACCTTCAAGCAATCTATAAAACCAAAGCTTCTCTTATGCCAATACTTGGTTCTGAATATTCCAAAGCAGTAGATGTACAATCTATTATCAAACTTACCGGAAGTATGATGAACCCTCAGCCAAAATTTGACATTAGATTACCAAACACAGATGACAATACAGTTGAGCGACTCTTTATGAACATTGATAGAAACGATGAAAAAGCAATGTTGGAACAAACAGTCTCTCTCCTATTTCTTCATCAATTCTATTCAGCCGAAGGAAATTACGAAAACACTGTAATGGAAACAGGAATTTCTTCTGCATTCGAGGCTGCTTTTGGACAAATTAGTGGAATGCTTACCGATGTTATTAGAGTAGTTGATGTAAATATGAATTATTCTCGCGGAACTGAAACAACATCTGACCAATTTGATGTAAACCTTTCAAGAGATTACGGTCGTTGGGTAGTGAATGTAAATTCAAGTTTTGGAACAGGAGAAAATATTTCTACAACAAATCAAGAAACAAACGCCATTATTGGAGATGCATACGTAGAATACAAAATGACAGACGCTTTTCGTGTAAGAGTATTCAATCGTTCAAACGCCAACGACTTTACAAAATATAACATATCTCCTTTTACGCAAGGTGTAGGTCTTTTCTATCGTAAACAATTCGATAGTATTCACGAAATATTTCGTAGAAAAAAGAAATAAAAGCAAAGAAATATTTTAATAAAGCAAAGAAAAAAAATTTTTTTTCTTTGCTTTATTTTATTTTTCATATATTTGCAAAAATTTATTGATTATATGAAGAAATTTTTTGTTTGTTTTATAGTTTTGTTTGCAGGTTTGACTGCAATTTCTCAGGATATTCCTAATATGACAAAAGACTATGATTTAGCGGGATACCCTTCTTCTGTTCGTTATATGAAGTTTGAGTCCGACTCTACTTTGAAATCTCAACGCACAAGTTTCATTGACGATTATCAATTAACCTTTAACAACCTTAGACAATTGACCGAAAGGGTTAATTACATAGATGGCAAAAAGGATAGATTCATTGAGTATAAGTATGACAACAACAAACAGTTAGTAAAGAAAACTTTAATGGAAGCAAACAACAAAATAGTTGCTGTAACTACTTATGAATATAATTATCTTGGTCGTTTAGCAAAGGCTGTTGAAGTAGAATATCCTCAAAGTCGCGGAGGAGCAAACACTGTTGAAAGAACGGAAGAATTTTTCTATAACAAAAAAGGACTTTTAAGCAAATATACTTTGGTTTCTCAAAATGAAAGAGAAAATAAAGTAGTAGAATATTTTTATGGTCCGCAAGATAGTTTGATTCACACTATATCTACATTTGAATTTACAAAGAATGTGGATAAGGTTACTTTCAAACGAGATTATAAACACGATGTAATAGAAAAAATTACAGTAAGAAACGACAAGCAAACACGTAGAGAAACCTTTGAACGCAACGATAAAGGATTGATTATAAAGAAAGAAGTGTTTAATGCAAAGGATAAAAAACTTCTTACCTATACTTACGAATATGATGTACACAATTATATGACTTCAGAAATAGCTGTGAACGATAGAGGAGTGAAAACAATTGAGTATTATTATAAATATGAAAAAGATAAATACTTTAATTGGACTAAACGTATCACTTTTGACTCTTGGGCTGAGAAATATACTGAAATACGCAAAATTGAGTATTTAGATAAAGAGTATTGGTATGAAGATTTAAAGGACGCTGATACTAAGAGAGTAATTCGCGAGAATTAGTCAAAGCAGCCTCACTTGGATTTTCATCAGATAGCATTTTAGCTATTTCAATCACTCTCTCTTCTTTTGAAAGGAGAGTGATTTTTGATTCTGTTTGATTTGCAATATCACTCTTATAAACTTTGAATTGATTGTTTGCCTTTGCTGCTATTTGAGGTAGGTGTGTTATAGCAATGATTTGACGATTTTCTGCCATATTTTTCATTATCAAAGCAACTCTTGAAGCAATTTCTCCTGAAATTCCACTATCTATTTCATCAAAAATAAGAGTTGGCATATTATCTTTTTCAAGATGAATCGCCTTTAAAGCAAGCATTAACCTTGATAATTCCCCGCCAGAGGCAACTTTATTCAATGTTCTATATTGATTAGCAATAGTTTTATTAGCATTGAAAAGAAACTCTACCTCTCCTGCTGTACGATTTAATTGTTGCGGTTTCTCTACCTCTATTTTCAAAACTGCATTTTTCATTCCCATAGACTCAAACAAAGGCAATAGAGATTCTTCTACTCGTTTAGCAGATTTTTTTCTTGCTTCAAAAATTTTATCAACTAAATTATCTAATTCTTTCTTTAATTTATCTTTCTCTTGCTTTAACTTAGAAATTTCAAACTCCCAATCGGAATTTTGATTGATTTTATTGGAAAGGTCTTCTTTTATTTTCAACAATTCTTCAACCGTTTCCACATTGTGTTTTGACTGTAATTTAAATATTAAATCTAAACGTTGAGTATTTTCTTCCAATAGTTGAGCATCAAAGACTATTGATTCATTAAAGGATTGCAATTCCGAAAAAATATCTTTCAATTCTATGAATGAGGACTCTATGCGTGAATAAAGTTCTCTTGTGGTTTTGTTTAGGTTTTCTATCTTTGAAATATTGTTTTTTATCTCATAAAGATTTGGAATAACACTTGGATAATCCTCAGTCTCAAAAAGTGAAAGCGAATTTATGATTTGAGTCTTTATATTCTCACTATTTGACATTAAATCTACGCTTTCTTGCAATTCTTCTTGTTCTCCTTCTTTTAATTTCGCATTTTCCAATTCTTCATATAAAAAACTAATGTAAGAACTCTCTTTTTCAAATTCTAAAAGTTGCTCTTCTAAGTTTGTTATCTGAGAAGAAAGAGAAGTAAATCTTTTGAATTTTGTAGAATAATCCTTTAAGATTTGATTATCATCAAGGTATGAATCAAGGATTGACAATTGAAAACTTTTATCATTTAGGTTGATTGTATTATGTTGCGAATGAATATCTACCAAGCAATCACCTATTTGCTTCATAACACTAAGACTTACAGGCGTATCATTGATAAAGGCTCGTGATTTACCGTTTGGCAAAATTTCCCTGCGGAAAGTGGATTCATTATCAAAGTCTAAATCATTATCCTCAAAAAAAGGTTGCAGTCTATTGCTAATAGAAAAAACTGCTTCAATAAAACATTTTTTTTCTTTATCTAAAAGCACCTCACTATCGGCTCTTTGACCAAGTACTAAGGATAATGCACCAAGTAAAATAGACTTTCCTGCACCTGTTTCTCCACAAATAGAGGTAAATCCTTGTAAAAAATTTATGTTTGTGGAACGAATCAATGCGTAATTCTCTATTTGTAAGGATAATAACATAGTTTTATTCTTTTTATTTTATTTCACACTTCAATATTTCTTTACCTTCTAAAACCCCAATAAGTTTATCTCCTATTTTTACAGAGCCTACACCTGCGGGAGTGCCTGTAAAAATCAAGTCGCCAACCTTTAAAGAAATAAATCGTGAGATATATGAGATTATTTCATCAACAGAAAAAATCATTTGTGAGGTATTTGCATTTTGAACAATGTTTCCATTGTTCAAAAGTGAGAAATCAAGATTTTGAACATCTTTTCCCAATTCTTTTAGTGAGAAAAATTCGCTAATTGGAGCAGAATAATCAAATGCTTTTGAGAGTGTCCAAGGTAAAGATTTGTTTTTTTCTTCTGTTTGTAAATCTCTACAAGTAAGGTCTAAGCCTAAGGCTACTTCTTCATAATAATTTTTTGCACAAGAAATAGGAATACTTTTTCCAATCTTTGAAATTTTTATTACTAATTCACATTCATAGTCTATTTGATTAGAAAAATCAGGATAATAAAAAGCCTCACCACCTTTTACCAAAGCAGTATCGGGTTTAAGGAATAAAACCGGATTCTCTGGTCTTGAATTATTCAATTCCTCTATATGTTCACTATAATTTCTTCCTACACAAATTATTTTCATCCTTAATTATTTTTTAAAAGTTTTCGAGTTCTTATTTCTGTAATTAGTTTTTTGGTTGATAAAGGAAAGTCGGAATTCATCATCCAAGCATAATACGCTGGTTCTATTTCAAAAACTTTTTCTACTTCAACGCCTTTATGTTTTCCAAAGTTGAAGCACTCTTTTTTTTCTTTATTATAGTAAATGTGTCCTACCAAATCTGCCCAATTTCCCGTTTTTGTAAAGACCGATAGTTTATTCATATCATTGACAATAGGAGTTGAAATTGTCCCGTCTGCTTCTTCGTATTCTACATCTTGGTATCTTTCAAGTTGTTGTTTAAATACTTCGAGTGTTGCTCTCGTATCGGCATTTGCAGTGTGTGCATCTTTTAAGTCTTTATTGCAATAAAACTTGTAAGCACCTTTTAAATTTCGGGGTTCCATCTTATGGAATATATTTTGAACGTCTATGATTCTACGATTATGCAAAGAAAAATCTACTCCTGCTCTTAGAAATTCTTCTACTAAGAGTGGCACATCAAATTTGTTAGAATTGTATCCACAAAGGTCAGAATTACCAATAAAATTCATCAATTCAGGTGCTAATTGAGCAAATGTAGGACAATTTTCAACATCTTTGTCGGTTATTCCATGAATTTCTGTTGTTTCCTCAGGAATATGTTGCTCTGGATTTATTCTATATAATTTTTCTATTTCAGTGCCATCAGGCATTACTTTGATTAAACAAAGTTCTACTATTTTTGCATTGCCTACAACTAAACCTGTAGATTCTATATCAAAAACAATTAATGGTTTTGTAAGTTTTAATTGCATAAAAACTTTATTTTGTGGCAGGGATTATATCAACTAATTCTAATTCAAAAACAAGTGGAGAAAAAGGAGGAATTTCTCCTCTTTGTCTTGCTCCGTATGCCAAAGCAGAAGGAATAACTATAACTGCTTTTTCACCTTTTTGCATTAGTTTTACACCTATTTCAAATCCTTTTATCATTTGTCCTTTTCCTATTGTAAAACTTAATGGTTCTTTTCTTGGAATTGAAGAATCAAATACTTTGCCATCAAGGAATTTTCCTGTATAATGTACTTTTACTTGGTCATTTACTTGTGGTTTTTCTCCACTTCCAGAAGATAACTTTTTGTAATAAATATTATCAAAAGGAATATTTGAAATTTGATTTTTAGAAAGATATTCTAATACTCTATCCATTTCTACTAACTGTAGACTATCGTTTATCCTCATTTGCTCTTTACGAATAGAATCTTGTTCTTTTTGAAATTCTTCTAAGCTTTGTGATTTTGTAATTTCAACTTTATAATACGCATATTCATTTTCCTTAAAGAATGGAGGTAATTGTTGTACTTTCTTTATAGAATCGTATGCAAATGCAAAAGTAAATGTTTCTCCTTCTTTCATTAAGAATAAGCCGTCTATTAAATCACCTTGAAATGCTCTATTTTGAGACATTGCCCCAAACATTGCTGCCGCTGGTTTATCAAAATTTGTAAATATCAAAGAATCTCCAAAGGCTACTGAATAATGTCCGTGAACTATTGTACCTTCTGTAATTGGTTTCCCGTCAATATTTGCTTTTTCTACTTTGTAAATAGCACCTGATTTATCAACTTCAAATCCTTTTGGTGCTTGTGCAAATGTTAAACTTGTAAAAACAAGTGTCAAAACAATGATTGATAATTTTTTCATATTCTTAAAGTTTTTATTTTTAGTGTTTTTTTACTTCTATTAAATTCAAATCAAATATCAAAGGCGTGTATGGTGCTATTGCTCCATAGCCAGCTTCTCCGTATGCTATTTTTGAGGGAATCAAAATCCTCATTTTCTCTCCTTTTTTCATATATGAAAGTCCTTCACTCCACCCTGCAATCAGTCCATCATCACCTAAGATAAATTCAAAAGGCTTTCCATCTGTATTTTTATCAAGAACATTATTTAAAGTATCGCTTACCGAATAGTAAACAGAGATTGTATCGCCATATTCTGCTTTTACTCCTTGCGAAAGAGTATGTTGAAGAATATATAACCCACTTGATTTTTTTTCTGCTTTGGGATAGTGTCTTGAAACAAAGATTGTAAGTGTTGAATCTTCTATTTTTTGATTTTCTATTACTTGTTTATCGTGATCGGTTAGTTCTTTTTGTGATATTATTTGATGAACTTTTATATAAAAGCGTATTTTGTCATTTGGAAGTGGGACAATATTTTCTACAAATGGCACAATGCTATCCATAGGTGGCTCTATAATTATTGAGTCTCCTATATGAACATTCAAAAGTAATTTATCAAAATCACTAACTGTATCAGCATTTACTTTAAATAGACGATTTGGACTGCCAAAGTTTGAATAAAGTACACTATCGTTTTGACGTATTTCGATTTCTCCAAGTATTATATCACCAACTTTTACTTTGGGTGAGGTTTTGTTTTCTACGCAGTGTTTAAATTTAAAACCTTTTTCGGTAGAAGTAAAATCGGAACTTTTTTCTCGTTCTTTACAAGAAAAAAATGTTAAAACCAAAAGACTAAATATTAAAAAAGATTTGTTTTTCATTTTTTATTTGGTAGTTTTATTCTATATATATTTCGTAAATAAGTGTTGCAGAAGGAGGTATTCTATCATTATCTCCTGTCAATCCATAGGCTAAGGACGACGGAATAATAACTCGTGCTTTGCAATTGTGATAAAGATGCGTCAAGGCTATTTGTAAACCCAAGGGACATTCGGAATCACTTCCTATTTTAATATTTAATTTTCCGTCTTTTTCGCTATCGTAAACCTTTGTACCATTAAGCAAATAGCATTTATAGTTTAAAGAAATTATTTCAGCGTTTTGTATTTTTCCCCCTTTGGTTTGAGAAATTATTTCCAAGAAAATACCATCTATTTCTTTGACTTGCCAAGAGTTTCTTTCAACATAGGATTTTATACGTTCTAATTCTTTTTTTATTACTATTTGATTATTTTTTTCTAACCTATCTTCTATTTTTTCTTCTCTTATTCTAAGAGAATCTTCTTTGCTTAAAACCTTTTCTGTAAGGTCTTCTTCTCTATAAGAACGAGAACAAGAAACAATAAGTAGTAGAAAAATTAAAGGAAGTAGTTTAACAATTGTTTTCATGTAAGTTATTTTGTATTTGTTCTTCCAATATTTTTTCCACTTCTTCAAGAGAAAGAGTTGAATTACCCCCTGCGGCTAATATATGCCCTCCTCCATTCCAATATTGATTTGCAAATTTGTTTACATCTATATTCGGATTCGTTGAACGGAAAGATAATCGAATTGTGTCTTGACGTTCTGATAATAATGCTGCAAATTCAATTCCTTCTATGCGTAAAGGATAATTTACAACACCTTCTAAGTCTCCTTTTTGAAAGTTAAATTGACGCAATTCTTGTTTTGAAACTGATATATATGCCGCTTTGTATTCTGGGAATACTCTTAATTTTTCACTTAGTAAGTATCCTAATAATTTTAAACGATTTTCAGAAGACAGGTCAAATACCTGACGCTTTAAAGGTGCTATTTCCAATCCTAAATCAACTAATTCCGCTACTACATCAAAGCAATCTCTTCTTGCACAAGAGAATGAGAATGAACCTGTATCGGTACAAATTCCTGTATAGATTGATTTTGCTACATTAAGGTCTATTTTGGTAGGGTCTAACTGTTTTATAATTTTGTAAGTCAATTCAGCAGTTGAAGAAGCCTCTGAATCCGAGAAAGAAATATCAAATTGATTTGGGTCAATGTGATGATCTATTAAAATTCTTGGCACATTGAGTGGCTCTATTAAGCGTTGCAATTCTTCTGAGGTGCGAGATATACGATTCAAATCCATAAAAATCAATAAATCTGCTTGTTTCAACAATTGCTTTACAATCAATAAACCATTACTTGCTATAAGATGATTTACTCCTTCAAATAAAAATGAAAGATTTTGAGCATATTCATTAGGATAGATTATACTTAGATTTTTCTTCCCTAAGTTTTGTAAAAATTTATAAAGCCCCGTAGTTGAGCCAACAGCATCTCCGTCTGGATTGAAGTGAGATAATATCACTATATTATCACTTATTTCAATCATTTTGGAGAATTGTTCTATTTTCTCTTTGGTTAATATCATTTTCTCTTTGGTTATGAAAACATATTCTTCATTTTCTCAAAGAAACTTTTTTCTTTTGCGTTTGGTTTTGGTTTAAACGAGTCTAATTTTGAAAGTTCATCTAATAATTTCTTTTCCTCTTTTGTAAAACTCTTTGGCACCCAAACATCAACTCTTACAAGCAAATCACCTTTTGAATAACCGTTTACATCTGGAAGTCCTTTACCTTTCAAACGGAATACTTTACCCGATGGCATTCCTTGTTCAATTTTAAATTTAACTTTTCCACTTAATGTTGGCACCTCTATTGTTGAGCCTTGCACCGCTTCAGAAAAAGTTATGTATGTTTGCATACAAAGATTGTTCCCATCACGCTCAAATATCTCGTGTTTGATTTCTTCAATTACAACTATCAAGTCGCCATTAATTCCATTTCTTGCACCAGCGTTTCCTAAACCTCGCATAGCCAATTGCATTCCGTCTTGAACTCCTGCTGGAATTTTTATTTCTACAATTTCCTCTCTTTGAACTATTCCTTCGCCTCTACAATCTGGACATTTGTCTTTTATTATCGTTCCCTCACCATTGCAATGCGGACAAGTAGTTTGTGTTTGCATATTTCCAAGTATTGTTCTTTGTATTTGAACAATCACTCCTGAACCGCCACAATGAGAACATGTAACTTTTTCTGATCCAGCCTTTGCTCCACTTCCCTTACAAGAAGAACATTCTACGTATTTTTTTACTTTGATTTTCTTTTCTACTCCTTGTTCTATTTCTTCTAAGGTTAGTTTTACTCTAATTCTTAAATTACCTCCTTTATTCACTCTTTTACCTCTGCCATTGCTTCGTGAACCAAAGCCACTGAACCCTCCAAATCCACCACCAAAAATATCGCCAAACATAGAGAAGATATCATCCATATTCATTCCTGCTCCACCACCAAATCCTCCTTGTCCGTCTACTCCTGCGTGTCCAAATTGGTCATATCTCGCTCTTTTGTCTTTATCTCTTAATACATCGTAGGCTTCTGCTGCTTCTTTGAATTTTTCTTCTGCACTTTTGTCGCCCGGATTCTTATCTGGGTGATATTTTATCGCTAATTTTCTATATGCTTTTTTCAATTCATCATCGGTAGCGTCTTTTGAAACCCCGAGTACTTCATAATAATCTCTTTTAGCCATTGTTTAATTTTTTCTTTTTTTTTACTACATCGCCACAACTACTTTGGCATATCTTATTACTTTTTCGTGTAAGTAATAGCCTTTAGTGGTTTCATCTAATACTATACCTTTTTGCTCTTCGCTTTCTGCTGGCACTTGTGCTATTGCTTCGTGTAGATTTTCGTCAAATTTCTCTCCTTTTGCGTTCATTGGCTTTAAACCTTTTTGAGTAAGGATTGACATCAATTTATTATAAATCAATTCTATTCCTTCTTTGGCTTTAAGAAATTTTTCATCTTCAAATTTTTCGAAATTAACCAATGCTCTTTCGTAATCATCTACAACTGGCAACAAATCTTTAATTGTATTCTCTGCTGCGTTTTGAATAAGTTCTATTTTTTCTTTTGATGTTCTTTTTCTAAAGTTTTCAAAATCTGAATATAACAAAAGATATTTTTTATTTAACTCTTCTAACTTTTCCGTTAATTCTTCTTCTTTTGTTTTTGTAGTTTCTTCTATTGTTTCTTGTGTTTGTTCCGATGTTACTTCTTCTTTCTGAACATTTACTTGTTGTTCTTCCATATCTTTTTTGTGTTTTTTCTTGTTAAACATAATATCTTCGTAGTGTGTTATGTAATTTTTGTTCCGTTCTCTATTTTTATGACATTTTGTCAATTTCTATGAATAAAAATATCTTGCTTTGACATAGGACGATTTTCTTCTAACCAAACAAAACCTTTTAATATTTTTTCTTTTTCATCAATACGATCATTATCGTCTAAATAAAATTTTGGCAAATCAATTGCTGTCATTTTTTTTAATCGCCCTCTTTCAAAATATAGGTTTAATTTACTGCTTTCTCCAATATTCACCCCAGTAAGTCTTTTATTCTTTTTATCTTCTTCCCAAAAATAAAAAATACTTTTTACTTGGTGTTCTATTTCTGCATACTTTATTCTATTTTTTGAGAAATTGGCTTTGAAATTTCTACCACTTATTTGATTGAAATATTGTTTTGTTGTTGTATCTGAATTTTGTGCTATTATAACATTTGGATACATAAACATTTCTCTAACAGAGTTTTCAACCACTTTTAGACTTATTGTATCGGCAGTAAATTGATTATTTTCATTCCAAAGAATTGGTCGTCCAAGAAAATATACCAAAGAATCTTTTATATCATAAAATAGCGTATCTGCTACACCTTGCATATCCATTCTATAAAATTTCACGTGATTATAAGCATACATTTCCTCTGCTCGCATATTTGTATCAAAATATATCCAAATACTATCACAATGTAAATGAAGTGTATCTTGTTCTTCTACTTGTTGAAGAAGTATTTCCTTTGTTAAAAAAAAGTATGGAATAGAATCTTTTTTATCCTTTTCTAAATATTGAGAGTAAGCAATAATTTGATTTACACTATCTGTAAGACATATATCACGATAAGCTTTTGAATTTTCTGTTTTAGTGTTATAAAATATACTATCAGCAACTAACTGTTTACTATCGTTTATAATAAGATTATCTTTATAAAGAGTTGCATCATCTGTTTTTGTGTCATAAAGACCTTTTGAAGTACTGATTTTCACACTGTCTTTTGTAGTAATATAAGTCTTTGAAAAAAAATACGCAATCTTTGATTTACTATCATAAAAGAGTGAATCGGAAATTAGATTGAGTGAATTATTTTCTAATAACACTTCATCGGTAAATTCAAACACTTTTGTATCGATTAAATACGTTCCAAAATTACTTTCAAGCGTATTTTCTTCATCCCAAATATCTGCATGAGTTGTATAACGCACTGTTTGAGCAACTCTATCCATTACCATATAGTCTGTTTGGAGGTTTATTTTCCCATCATATAAAGTTACAGTATCACCAAAGACTTCTGCTACTTTTATATTTGCATCATAAAAGAACTCATCACCATATAAATGAAGAGTATCTTGATAAATATGGATATTATTGTATGCGTTTATAAGATTTTCTTCTGTATTGAATATTGCAGAATCACAAGTCATTGTCATATTTTCATGAACAAAGACAACATTTGATTTTAATATTAAGTGATTGGGGAAAGATGGTAATTTCTCTCCCCAATCAGAACTATAATATACTTGCTTCTGTGCTGAAATTGTTTGATATAAAGATGTAATCGAAAGCATTAGTAGCACGACTACATACTTTATAATTTTAATCTTCGTATTCATCAGTAGAACCTGCTAATCCTTGATATCTAAATGACTTGTCATAGGTTAGCTTTATATATTTCTTATCTTTTTTGCCTTTTATTTTTTCTGATAATTCAATATAGAAATAAGTTTCCAATTTTCTATCTGTTATAGTCTTTCTATACTTAACATCATACTCTACTTTTTGGAATTTTTCTATTTTAGCATCTGGATAACGCTCATCTAAATCTTGCATTATCAATCTTGGATAACGATCTTTCTCTACTTGCTTTGTTGTTGTCATTAACATTCCATCAGGTTTATAACACAACTCTGTTGGAATTCCACGATTTTCAAATGACGCTATAAAGTTTTCTCCGTCTTGTCTCCATTTTACATCTTCCATTCTTCTAAACTTCTTGTTAAAAGCATCTAAAACTTCTTTTGGAGTTACAGATACGTCTAACGATTCAGGAACATCAATTTCCACGTCTTTGGATTTTTTCTTTCCTGCACTCTTCACATCATCTTCTATTCTGATTTCCAATCCACTTCCGTCCATTTCTGCTCTTTCTGCCATCTTTTTTTGTCTGTATTCTATGGCTTCTGGATTTAATCTTGAAATATAATCTTTTTTAACAAAGTCTGGATCAGGTGCATTGGTCTTTGTAAGCTTTCCTCTTGGGTCAAAAATCATTTCATACTCTGTTTGACCTATTCCTTTCATTGCAATAATCAACCTATAATAGTTATCGCCTGAAAAATCTTCTATGTATTCTGATTTTTTTATGCGATATCCTGGATAGTTATTTAAGAAATAGTTTGCAACTAAGGTTGGTAATTCTTGCTCTGCTACATTAAAGATAGTGAATTGCCAATTTCCTGTTGCGGTTAAAAACACTCGTCCGATTTGTTCATCTATACTTATTTCTGCAACATATTGTCCTGTTTCAAAATACCAACCTTGAAGTTTGTAATCTGAATATGTATTTTCTAATCCTAACCTAACTTCTTGCGGAATATCAGAATTACGCAATTTTTGAGCGTTAAGTCCTAATGAAATAGTTAATAATAATGTTGCTAATATGATTCGTCTCATAAATTATTTATTTTGTTTATTTAAAATTCCGCTCTAATAATCGTATCTTTACGATTTGGACTTGTTGATACTAAAACTATTGGCAAACCTGTCTTTTCTTCTAATTTAGCGATGTATTGACGCATATTTTCTGGTAAGTTTTCGTATTTATCTATACCTTCAACGTTTTGTTTCCAACCTTTGCAAGATGAATACACTGGTTCCATTGTTTGTTCCATATCAAATGGTAATTCCATTGTGCGTTTGCCTTCAATAATATACTCTTCGCAGTATTTAATTGTGTCAAACTCATTCATAACATCTATTTTCATTAACATAAGATGCGTAACACCGTTTAACATACAAGCATATTTCAATGCAGGGATATCAAACCAACCACAACGTCTTGGTCTTCCTGTTGTAGAACCAAATTCTCTTCCTTTTTGTCTTAGTTGTTCTCCGTCTTCATCAAATAATTCTGTTGGGAATGGCCCACTACCAACTCTTGTACAATAAGCTTTACAAATACCAAACACTTTTCCTATTCTTGATGGTGCAATTCCTAAACCAGAACAAACTCCTGCTGTAATGGTATTTGAAGATGTAACAAAAGGATATGATCCGAAGTCTATATCTAACATACTTCCTTGTGCACCTTCTGCTAATATTTTTTTACCATCGTCTAATGCTTGATTTATATAATATTCACTGTTTATGATATTAAATCTTTTTAAATTTTCAAGCGAAGCCATCCATTTTTCTTCATACTCTGCCAAAGTTAAGCCTTCGATTTGGAAAGAGTTTTCGTCAAATCCTAATGATTTTATAATTCTTACATGACCTTGTTTTGCTTTTTCGTAATTAGAAGTAAAGTTTTTCGACAATACATCTCCAACTCTTAATCCTGTACGGGCAACTTTATCGGTGTAAGCAGGACCTATTCCTTTTAGAGTAGAGCCTATTTTTCTTTCTCCTTTTGATGCTTCATTTGCAGCGTCTAATAGACGATGACTTGGTAATATTAAGTGTGCTTTTTTAGAGATATACAAGTTTTTTGTAGGGTCAAAACCTATTTTTTCTAAGGTTGATATTTCTTTTTCAAAAATCAATGGTTCTATAAGTACACCATTGCCTATTATATTTATTTTTTCTTTATGACAAATCCCCGATGGAATTATATGTAACACGTGTTTAATCCCATCAAATTCAAGTGTATGTCCTGCATTCGGACCTCCTTGAAATCTTGCTACTATATCATATTTTGGTGTTAATACATCTACTACTTTTCCTTTTCCTTCGTCTCCCCATTGTAAACCGAGAAGCACATCTATCTTACTCATCTTCGATAAAAATTTTATTTTTCCAATAAATTAAATGCAAATGTACGCAAAAAAACTTGATTAAACTATAATTTCAAGATTTTTTATACCTAAATTATTGTATATGATAATTAACAAGAGCATTTAATGGTGCTTTTATCACATTGTTTATTTGCATACCATACTTATTTGCAACTTCTTTTAATTCTTCTATTGCCAAACAAGCTATACTTCCAACGACATTTATAACGTATTTATTATATGAGGTATAATAAGTTATTTGTTCTTTAAAGAAATTGTCAAAGGCTTGCATTATTACATCTTTACAATAAGGTGTTGATTTATTTTCTATTGCAAAGCGTGCAAATGAAGCAACATAATAGTTAGGACCTTCTTCTTTATAAAGTTTATTTAAAAAATCCGATTCTTCTCCTGGGTATTTCTCTGCAAACTTTTGCATTAATTCCTCAGGCATACGTCCTCTTAAATAATCTCTAAGAATCAATCTCCCAATATTTGTTCCTGCTCCTTCATCACAAAGAACATATCCAAGCGATGCTACGTTTTCTACAATATTTTCACCATCGTAAAGACATGAGTTTGAACCCGTTCCAAGAATTGCAGCTATTGCAGCACTCCTTCCACAAGTAGCTCTTGCAGCTCCAAGTAAATCTCCTTCAACACATATCTTTGCAAAAGGAAAATAAGGTTTAAACCACGCTACAACTTCCTCTTGTTTTACTTTTGCTGAACATCCCGAAGCGTAAATATATATTTCATAAACACTATTCACATCTGTATTTGGCAAAACTTTTTCTTCTATTTCTTTTCTCATTGTTTGCTCCGATACATTGTAAGGATTCATTCCTCTTGTAGAAAACGTTGTCTTTATATTTTTACCTTCTACCAAAGCCCAATCGGTTTTTGTAGAGCCCCCATCTGCAATTAAAATCATATTTTTAAAAATTTTTCTTGCAAATATACACAAAAAAAAGAGACCTAATACTTAGTTGTTTTTTTTTCTTTGATTTTTAAAAATTTTTCTTTGTTTTTTTATTTTTTTTCTTTGATTTTTTAAAATTTTTCTTTGATTTTTTTTCTTTGTTTATTCAAAAAATTTATTGTAATTTTGTAAGAAATTTCTAACTTTTCATACTTATGAGCGAAAAAGACGGTAAATATATCTTTGGCGTTGTAAAGGTCGGAGATAAGGGACAGATAGTTATCCCAAAAGAAGCAAGAAAGGTTTATGACATTAAACCAGGTGATGCTCTCTTGCTTCTTGGAGACAAAAACGGAATGGCGTTGGTAAAAACCGAGATTTTCCAAAGTGCAATCGATGATATAATGGAAGGAGGTAGCAAATGAGAAAGTATTGGTTAGACAATCTTCGTTGGGCAATAGTACTTTCAGTTTTGTTTTATCACGTTATATACTTCTATAATAATAAAGGAGTATTCGGAGGCATTGGAGGATTTGGTGGAAATCAATATCAAGACATCGTAATGTATGTTTTGTATCCTTGGTTTATGATGTTGATGTTTCTAATTGCAGGAATAAGTTCGAGATATAGTTTAGAAAAGATTTCCTCTAAACAATTCCTTTCATCAAGAACAAGAAAACTACTTGTGCCTTCAACATTAGGACTATTTATTCTTCATTGGATTACAGGTTATTTCAATACACAAGGAGCAAATTTGGCAAACGGAAGTCCTATTTTCCCAGAAGAAATGCCTGTGTTTATAAAATATTTCATTTGGACTATAAGCGGAACAGGTCCTCTTTGGTTTATTCAAGATTTATGGTTATTTTCAATCATTCTTCTCTTAATTCGCAAATTTGATAAAAAGGATAAACTATGGCAAGCTTGCGAAAAAATAGGAATTATTCCTATAATAGTCTTAGGAGTTTTGCTTTACATAGGCTCATTCACTCTTATTTCAAATCCAAGAGAAGAATCCTTTGACGGACTTTTGAATTTATACAAACCATTAAACTATTTAATTCCTTTCTTAATGGGTTATTTCGTTTTCTCTCACAATAAGGTGCAAGAGATTTTAGGAAAACACTCTCCTATTCTTATTTCTATTGCTATTATTTGTGGAACAATTCTTACAATAACAACATTTGGACAAGACAATATTTCTCCTCAATATCTTCAAAACCCTCTTAATATTATTTATACTTGGTTTATGACCTTGGGACTTTTAGGAATATTTCAACGTTTCTGCAATAAAACAAATTCTTTCGCAAACTATATGACTAAATCAAGCTTCGGGCTATACATTGTTCATTATGTAGTAATTGCTTCCTTTGGATATATGTTGAAAGTTCACACATCTTTGCCTATATTTGTTATTTATGCAACACTAACACTTGCAGTCTTTGTTTTATCACCATTGATTTACGAAATCTTACGCCGTATTCCATTTATAAGATATTGTGTTTTTGGCATAAAGAAATAAAAAAAGGGAAGTTAAAAAACTTCCCTTTAAATTTTATATGATTTATGAATTAGCAAACTCCTAATTCTATCATTGAATCAGCAACTTTGATAAATCCAGCAATGTTAGCTCCTTTAACATAGTTGATGTATCCGTCTTTTTCTGTACCATATTTTACGCAGTTGTCGTGGATTGAATCCATCATAAAGTGTAATCTTTCATCAACTTCTGCACCTGTCCAACCAATGTGTCCAGCGTTTTGGCTCATTTCTAATCCTGATACTCCAACTCCACCAGCATTTGCAGCTTTACCAGGAGCGAAGATAACTTTTGCTTTTTGTAATTCGTGGATAGCATCAGCTGTACAACCCATGTTAGATACTTCACAAACTAATGTAACTCCATTAGCGATTAATTGTTTTGCATCTTCTCCGTTTAATTCGTTTTGGATAGCACAAGGCATTGCGATATCAACTTTTGCTTCCCAAGGTTTTTTACCAGCGATGAATGTAGCTGAAGGGAATTTATCTGCGAATGGTTTAACAACTCCATTATTAGAAGATCTAAGTTCTAACATGTAAGCTATTTTATCGTCATTCATTCCTTCTTCATCTAAGATATATCCATCAGGACCTGAAATACAAACAACTTTTGCTCCTAATTCAGTAGCTTTTTTAGCTGCTCCCCATGCAACGTTACCGAATCCTGAAATAGCAACTCTTTTACCTGCTAATTCTAATCCGTGTTTTTTCAACATATTGTTTACGAAATAAACTCCACCAAATCCTGTTGCTTCTGGACGAAGGATAGATCCTCCCCAACCAGCTCCTTTTCCTGTTAAAACTCCTGTGTTTTCACGAGCTAATTTTTTGTACATTCCATATAAGAATCCTATTTCTCTTCCACCTACTCCTATATCTCCAGCAGGAACGTCTGTGTCTGGTCCTATATATTTGTACAATTCTGTCATGAATGCTTGGCAGAATCTCATTATTTCGTTATCTGATTTTCCCATTGGATCGAAATCAGAACCTCCTTTACCACCACCCATAGGTAATGTAGTTAAAGAATTTTTGAATGTTTGTTCAAATCCCAAGAACTTCAAAGTATCTAATGTTACAGCTGGGTGGAAACGTAATCCTCCTTTGTAAGGTCCAATTGCATTGTTGAATTGAACTCTAAATCCTCTGTTTACTTGGATTTGTCCTTTATCATCTACCCATTCTACTTTGAATTGGAATATTCTATCAGGTTCTACCATTCTTTCGATAATTTTATAATTATCGTATTTTGGGTGTTCAGCAACATATTCTTCGATTGTTTCCAATACTTCTGTTACTGCTTGCAAGAACAATGGTTGTCCAGGGTTCTTTGCTTCTACGTCTGCTAAAATTTTTTTTACGTCCATAGTTTTTTATTTTTTATTAAAACGTTGTTTAAAACATTGATTTGTTTTCGTGTTGCAAAGTTAGATATTATTCTTTGAATAAAAAAAATATTACGCCAAAATATTTTTCTAATTCTTTGTTTTATTTTTTTATTTCTTTGTTTTAAAATACAGAATATGCACACTTACTCCTATAGCTATTAGAATTAAAAGTATTTTTACCCACATTAAATCAACAAGGACAACAGATACTAAAATAGTTGCCCATAAAGTTGTAATAATTGTTATTTTTATTTTTTTGCTTATTGCTCTATGTTCCATAAAATCTTTAATATATTCTCCAAAATATTTGTGATTCAACAACCAATCATACAAAGACTTTGAACTTCTAAGAAAGCACCCTGCACTTAAAAGCAAAAAAGGAGTTGTAGGCAAAACTGGCAAAAACATTCCTATAATTCCCAAGCCTAAACTCAAACAACCTACAATTATCAACAAATATTTCTTCATAAATTGAGAGTGCAAAATTAGTTTTTTTTTTACTTTTGCAAAAAAAGTCTATGAATTTAAACTTAGAACAAGTAATTCAAATATGCAATGCAAAATGTATGATTGGCGAAAACCTCGTTAATCAAATTAATTTTAAGAATATAGAAATCCAACACTTACTTTACGATTCAAGACGCTTAAACTTTATAGATAACACCCTATTTTTTGCATTCAAAACCACAAATAACGACGGTCATAAATACATCAAAGAACTTTATAACAAAGGAATTAGACTATTTATTTGTGAAGAATTGCAAGAATTGAATCAATTTCCAAAAGCAATCTTTCTTTTAGTAAAAAACAGTTTAGAAGCCCTACAAAAAATAGCCAAATACAAAAGAGAAAACTTTCACAAAGAAGTCGTTGCCATAACAGGCTCAAACGGAAAGACCATTGTAAAAGAATGGATTGTACAATTAGCACAAGAAAACAAGAAAATATGTTACTCTCCTCGCAGTTACAACTCTCAAATAGGCGTTGCCCTATCGCTTTGGCAACTAAACACAAACTACGATTTAGGATTATTTGAAGCAGGCATTTCAAAACCAAACGAAATGACACGCTTACAAGAAATGATTCAACCAACAATTGGAATATTTACCAATATCGGCTCGGCACATCAAATAAATTTCTCTTCATTAGAAGAAAAAATAGAAGAAAAACTAAAACTTTTCACATCTTGTAAAACACTCATTTGCTCAAAAGATGATGTTTTCATATATAATATGGTAAAACAATGGTGCGAGAGCAGAGAAATAAAACTCATAAGCTTCAAAACCGAAGAATTAAGCAAAGAATTAAACATAAAATTCAAAGACAAAGCAAGCATAGAGAACGCTTGCTTAGCCTACATTACAGCACTACACTTAGGAATTGAAGAAAAAACGCTAAAACAACAAGTAAACAACCTTTCAAACATAGAAATGCGACTCCAACTCAAAGAAGGCTTAGGAGAAGGCATAGTAATAAACGACAGTTACTGCTTTGACCTCACCTCATTAGAAGCCGCATTAGATTATTTGAATCAACAAAACAATTCTTTAAGCAAAATTGCTATTCTATCCTCAATGACAGAAAATCAAAACGACAAAAACACACTTCAACAAATCAACTCCCTATTATATAATAAAGGAATAGACGAATTTTATGCCATAGGAGAAGATTATTTTAATCACAAAGAACTCTTTACCATTAAAACACACTTCTATCTCAATGTAGAAGAATTTTTAAACAATTTCTCCATAGAACAATTCTACTCAAAAGCCATACTAATCAAAGGAGCAAGAACTTATAATATGGAAAGAATATCAAATCTCTTAGAAGCACAATCACATCAAACCATATTAGAAGTAAATCTCTCTGCCTTAAACGACAATCTCAAATACTACAAATCACAACTCAAACAAAACACAAAAGTAATGGCAATGGTAAAAGCCTCAAGCTATGGATGTGGGGCTTACGAAATAGCAAAAAATTTAGAACACTTTGCCTTAGCCGATTATTTCACAGTAGCCTTTGCCGATGAAGCCATTTTACTAAGGAAAAACGGCATAAAAACTCCTATTGTCGTTGTAACACCTGAGAAAGAAGCCTTAGAAAAAATGATAAAGCACAATATTGAAGTAGTAGTACACAATTTCACTACACTCAATATGATAAAAGACAGCACAATACGCATACATATAAAAATAGATAGCGGAATGCATCGTTTAGGCTTTGAACAACAAGACGTAAAACCACTAATAAACTTTTTAAAACAACACAAAAACATAGAAATAGCCTCAATTTTTTCACACCTTGCTTGTGCAGACGATGAAACTCTTGATGATTTCACAGAAAAACAAATAAAAACCTTTGAGCAAATAAGCAATGAAATCACACAATCCTTCAATTACAAAATCTTAAAACACATTTGCAACTCAGCTGCAAGCATTCGTTTTCCACAAGCACACTATGACATGATACGTTTAGGTGTAGGAATGTATGGAATAGGTGTAAACCCACAAACACAAAAGCACTTACGATACGTACACAAACTAAAAAGTTACCTAAGCGAAATAAAAACAATAGAAAAAGGCGAATCCGTAAGCTATATGAGAAGATTCATAGCCACAAAACAAACAAAAATTGGAGTAATACCAATAGGCTATGCAGACGGATTAAATAGACACCTTTCTCTTCAAGGCTTTACAGTCTATATCAATGGAAAACACGCACCGATAGTAGGAAACATTTGTATGGATATGTGTATGATAGACCTAAGTGAAATAGAAGCAAAAGTAGGTGATAGAGTTGTGATATTTGGAGAAGAAAATCCAGTAGAGAAAATGGCGAATGCCTTAGACACAATACCATACGAAATATTTACATCGGTCTCTCAACGCATAAAAAGAGTGTATTATCACGAGTAAACAACACTTTCTTTTTATTTCTTCCAGAACGATGGCATAAATAACACAATTACAGTTGCTATTTCTAAACGTCCAAGATACATAGCTAAGGAAAGGACCAATTTTGCAGCATCGGGAAAATGAGCAAAGCAACCAAAGCCACCGCTTTCACCTAATCCGGGTCCCATATTAAAGACACAACTTATTCCCGCACCTATTGCCTCTTCTATTCCTACACCCATACAAATCAAAGAAAAAGAAACCAAAATCAAAAGCAAGATAAACATAAGGAAAATAGCCATTACATTATTGATTACATTATCTTGCACAATCCTTCCATCCATTTTCACCGGAATAAAGGCTTGTGAATGCACTCCTCTCCTAATTACACTTCTTGCATTTTTAAATAAAAGTAATACTCTAACCAATTTCAATCCCCCTGTTGTACTTCCGCTCATTGCACCTGAGAACATAAGCATTAAAACAACCCAAATAGCAGGTAAAGACCAACTTGTGTAATCAGCAGAAACAAATCCCGTACTTGTAATAAAGCTTACGGTTTGAAAAAGAGCATTTCTTACCGTCAATTCAAAATTTGTAGAAGAGTTATAGGTGAATAAGAAAATTAAGACAAAGGCAAAAATAATTCCACCAACGTATGCTTTAAATTCATCATTATTTTTCAAGGCAGAAAACTGACCTTTTAAAAGGCGATAAATCAATAAAAAGTTTATTCCCGCAGGTAACATAAAGAGAATCATCATATATTGAATCAAAGGAGAGAAACCAGCAGCAGAAGTATTCTTTGTAGAAAATCCTCCTGAGGCAAGAGTAGAAAAAGCATGGCAAATAGCATCAAAAAACTCCATTCCACAAAGCCAATACACAAGACAACAAATCATTGTAAGCACTGCATAAATTCCACAAATGATTTTTCCTGTTGTTGCAATATGTGGAGAGATTTTTGTCTTACTTGGGCCTGCACTCTCTGCCGAAAACAACGCCATTCCACCACCTCCAATAAAAGGAACAAAAGAAACAACAATTACAACTATTCCTACACCTCCTATCCAATGAGTTAAACTTCTCCAAAACAAAATTCCCTTTGGCAAACTCTCAACATCGCTTAAAATAGTCGCTCCCGTAGTAGTAAGACCTGAAAGAGTTTCAAAAATAGCATCTGCAATATTTGGTATATATCCTCCAATCAAATAAGGCAACGAACCAAAAAATCCTATTAAAAGCCAAATCAATGCAACAATCGAAATACCTAATCGTTTATCTATGCTTAATTGTTTATCAACCTTTTTAATTCTACAAATCAAACCTACACTTAGAGTAATCAAAGTTGAAGAAAGCAAAGCAAAGAAGTCTCCTTGCCTATAATATAAAGCAGGAAGTAGGCTTAAAGCCATAAAACCTGCCTCTAAAATAAGAAGCAATCCAATAACTCTTAGCCCTGTAATAATTTGTGTAGTATTTTTCCCTTTCATAACCCAATATTAACTTCTTCCCCAAACAGATTTTGAAAACAAAGCAAAGAAAGCATAAATTTCCAAACGCCCTATTAACATCAAAACCATCAATATATATTTTGAAACAATGTTTAAATCTCCATAAGAAAAGCCCTCTGCAATTGAACCCATAATCGGTCCCATATTACTAATAGAAGCAGCCGACAAAGACAAGGAAACGATAAATCCATTACCCATAACTGAAAACAAAAAAGCACCTGCAAGAAATATTAACAAGAAAAGAAAAAAGAAACCAAAAATCAACCTCACCGATTCATCTCTTAACGCCTTACCATTGTAGCGAACAGGAATGATTGCACGAGGATGGAAAATTCTTTTCAAACTAACCGGAATATATCTAATCAAAACAAGTGCCCTTACAATCTTTAAACCCGTAGAAGAAGAAGCTGAGCAGCCCCCTACGAACATTAAGAAAATAAAAATAATGGTTGGCAACATTCCAAGCGAGTTTACTTGCAAATCAAAGCCTGTTGAAGAAACGATAGAAACGACATAAAAAAGCGATATTCTAATTGCTGAAAAAAAATCATAGTTTTTAAAAAATAATTCAAAGAAAAAAATAAAAAAAGTAAAGAAAAAAATTAAAAAAACATAGAATTTTAATTGCTCATCTTTTAATAGTCTTTTCCATTTACCTTTAAAGGCAAAAATAAACAAAAAATAGCTTATTCCAGACAAAAACATAAAGAGAATAATCACATATTGAGAATATATAGAATAAGAACCGATATTACCATTTGAGACAGAAAATCCACCGGTTGAAATAGTAGAAAAAGAATGACAAAGAGCCTCAAACCAATTCATTTCACCCCTTAGAAGCAAAAGAAAACAAAATAAGGTAAGTAAAGAATATATTGTAAAAATCTTATAAACCGTATTTCTTATATGAGGAGAATCTTTTTCCTTTTCAATAGAATTAAACTCAGCATTAAACAAATTATTAGCACCATTACGCATTGTTTTAAGGAAAAGAATAATAAAAACAGCAAATCCTAATCCGCCTACCCATTGTGTAAAACTTCTATAAAGCAATAAGCCTTTTGGCATAGCAGAAACATCTTTTATCACGCTCGCACCCGTAGTTGTAAAACCAGAATAAGACTCAAACAAAGCATTTGTAAAACTAAAACCATGAATCATATAAGGCAAAGCACCAAAAATAGGCATTATCAACCACAAAAGCCCAATTAAAAGCCGTCCATCTTTCTTTGAAATCAAAGAAGTGTAGTTTCTATTTCTATATGCAAGCAAAAAACCTATTGAAGAAGTTAATAAGAAAGAAATAATAAAGGGAAGATAGTTATCATCAAACAAATAAGAGCATAATCCAGAGAAAAAAAACACCACAGAAAAGAACAATAAGTTCATTCCGAAAATATAGAAAAAAATCTTCTTATTAAGATTTCTTGTAATAAACATTTAGAGTAGTAATTAATTAAAAAGTTTCATTAGTTTATTAGCCGATTCAGGAATTGTAAAGGCAACCACCTTATCACCCGGCATAATTTGAACATTACCCTTTGCAATATACGCCTCATTATTTCTTATCACTCCACCGATGTTTACTCCCTTAGGCAAATCCAAATACATAATCGGTTTTTTCGTTATTGGAGCATTCTCTTTTACCAAAACCTCCACCACTTCCGCATCAATACCCGATAACCACTTGCTTGAAGTTACATTAGCGTTTAAAGTAAATCTCGCAATGTAAGAAGCAGTAATCAATTTCTTATTTATAATTGTATCAATACCTATTTCCTGACTAACATCTATATAACTCACGTTTTCAACCAAAGCAATAGTCTTTTTCACACCTTGTTTGTGAGCGTGAAGACAAGCAAGAATATTAGTTTCCGAAGAATCGGTTAAAGCAATAAAAGCATCTGTTTCATCTAAACCCTCGTCCATAAGAAGATTTATATCATTTCCGTTTCCATTTATAATCATTGTGCGATTCAAATCATCAACCAATTGAAAACAACGCTCTTTATTCATCTCTATTAACTTCAAATCAATATCGTTTTGAAGATTTAGAGCTGCTCTCTTACCAATTCGTCCACCGCCAAGTATCATTGCGTTTTTGATTTGATAATCTCTCTTGCCTCCAAGTTCTTTAATTTTTTCTATACTCTCAGGTTTAGCAATCAAATATACCAAATCGTCTTTCATATACATATCAGGGCCGGCAGGAATTATGGTTTTACCCTTACGAATAATACAAATCGCTCTCGCTTCCAAGTTTGGATAAAGTTGACCCATTTCTGCCATAGTTTTATTCAAAAGAAGAGCATTTTTATCCAAACGCATCATATAGACAAGCAAAAGACCATTACTAAAATCAAATATTTCGGTTGCAGTATTTCTTGTAAGCAAGTTAGTAATCTCCTTTGCAGCTATTCTTTCGGGACAAACCATTTCATCAACCCCTAATCCTTTGAACATACTCTTGTTTTCCTCGTTTAAATACTCCAAAGTACTAACACGAGCAATACAACGCTTTGCTCCAAGTCTTTTTCCAAGAATGCAAGTCATAAGATTGATGCTTTCTTCGTGAAGAACAGAAATCAAAAGGTCGCAAGAAGCAACGCCAGCCTCTTTAAGAGTTTCAATAGATGTAGAATTACCGGCAATAGTCAATAAGTCCGAATCGGCTTGTAGCATATTGAGTAATTCCGAGTGTGGATCAACCACAGTAATGTTGTGTTTAATCTTAGAAAGTGAACGAGCAAGGTGAAAACCTACTTCTCCATCGCCTGCAATTATTATATCCATAAAATATGTTTAAGTAAAATTTTTACATTCCACCGCCTCCACCTTCTCCTGATGAGGCTTGTTTATTTTCAAGTTCTAATTTTCCAAATTTTAGTTTGATTCCAAACGATATAAACCTACTATCTCTCACGCTTGTAGAGTATGAATGATAGTAAGGAGCGAAATTGCTGTTTGAGTTCTTGTTCCAATTAAACGGATCGCTAACTCTCAAAGACAAAGTCAAGCGATTATCAAAGAAATTAGCAGTTGCTCCAAGGTTTAAGTTATAGTAATATCCCGATTCAGAGAAAATACTTTTTGTTGGTGTGCGAACATTTGCTCCAACAAAGATTTGGAATTTTTTTGAGAACCTTGACCAAAGATTTGCATTACCATACAAGTACACACTCTCTTGTCGGTAATTTTTTCCGTCAATATAAGTCATTTCGTCAATGTTATGCTCAAGCGTAGAGAAGAGATTTAAGTTTGCAAAAGCACCTAATCTTATATTTCCAAAGACTCTAAGACTTTGAGAAAAGGAAGAACCTAAATTATAAGGCGTTGAGTAATTTATATAGCGACCTATATACTCATCATAAGTCAAATCCGTAACATAACTAACGGAATTGCGATTCCAAGTAGCATCATAATCCACCATAATGTAGCCTGCTTTCATAAAAAACTTACTCCAACCCACTCCAAGGCTATGTGAATATGCGTTTTTAAGGTCTCTATTTCCTACGCTATAACTTTCTTCTTTGTAATCACGGAAAGTCGTAAGTTGATTAATAGATGGCTTCGATGTAGAAAGACTATAACTTATGTTAAAGTCGTGCATAGATTTTGTTCTATAGGATAAGCGAACTCTTGGACGCATTGTAAAAAAGAACATAGTGGTATCATCTGCGAAATAGGTGTTCTGAGAAATAAAATCTCTAAGTTCTGCATCTGCATTCAAGCCAAAACTCATTGTAAAGTCTTTTATCTTATATCTCCAATCGACATATCCTCTTGCTTCATAGTTATTGCTGTGTTTATCAAAGGAACGCAACTCGTCTATAAGACTATAAACCTGCGAAACTGAGTCAAACTCTGTTACGTCTTTAATATTATAATCGTTATCAACGCCTAAGGTCAAACCTGCTGAGATTTCTCCATTTTCACTATAAGGTCGTGTGTATCGAGTATCCAAAGAAAAATTGTAACTATCGGAAGATGTTTCGTATTGTTTGTTTAAATCTGTGAAAAGAGGATTTTCTTGTAAGTAATTCCTAATTGAAGTCTCTGTTGCAAAGTCGGGAGAAAAGTTTCCATTCAATGAAACATTCAATCTATGACCTTTATTATCAAACTTCTTTTGATAATCTCCACTAACAAAACCCCACGATGAGAATCCTTTATTTGTAGTTTCAGACAAGAATCTTGTTTCTATTTTTTCTTGGTCTTTATAATCCCAACGTGTTCTTTCGCCTGTTGCAATAACGTTATCATAATTCGGTCCAAAGCCTACGTGCATTCCAATCTCTTGCGTGGAATCTATTTCATAATCTACATTAAAGGAAAGCCAACCTCCGTATGTTTTTGAATCGTTTTCGTTGTGATTTATCTCATGATAAACAGTATCAACCCCCGGTTCGCTATCAGGATTAAAAGAAGTAACATAACTATCGGTTACAGTATGATTATTTCTTATGTTAAAACTTGAATAAAAGCCTATATTAAGTTTTTCATTCGCCCAAACGTATGACAAATGTGGTCTTATTTCTCCTTTTGTGTTTACTTCCGAGCCAAAACTTATGAAATGGTTTTTCTTAATCTTTGTATTTGTAATGATATTTATCACACCGCAACCCGAAGAATTAGCATATTTTGCAGGAGGGTCAGTCATTACCTCGATTTTTTGAAGAGCATTTGCAGGCAAGTTTTCCAAAAATGTTTTCAAACCATCTTCCTTTATCTTTGAAGGCTTGTCATTGAGCCATATTTCTACGCAATTAACGCCTTGAAGCGTGATATTTCCCTCTGCATCTACTTGTACGCCCGGTGCATTTTGAAGAGCATCGGTTGTTGTACCGGTTTGAATCGAAGGGTCGTCCTCTACGCTATACACAGTCTTGTCTCCGTCCATAGAATACAAAGGACGCTGTGCCACAATCTCAACTCCGTCAAGGATTTCAACCGATTTTTCAAGCAAAATAGTGCCTAAATTCAATTTATCTTTATATGTGATTAGTTTTTCAAAGGGTTTATAGCCTATGTAAGAGATTCTCAAAATATAATCCCCGTCTTTTACCCCTCGAATAACGAATGCACCTTTTTCATTAGAGATTGCACCCTTTACAAAAGTGCTATCTGATGATTTTATCAAGCCTACATTGGCAAAAAGAATATTTTCCTTTGTATCTTTATCCTTTAACTCTCCTCTTATTTGAGCCTGCATTTGCAAAGCAAAGAAAGAGAAAAATAAAGCAAAGAATAAATTTTTTAAAAAAGCGTTTCGCATAAATATTTCTTTGTTTTAATTTAATAACTCTTAGAGAATACAAATTTAAAGACTTTTTCCGTATTTTTGCATAAAACTTTAATTTTTTTTGATATGAAGAAAACATTTCTATTATTAGCATTATGTTTAGTGGTCTTTACCTCCTGTGTATTTGAAGAAAAAGTAAAGGCACAAACCGAACAAACAGAGATTGAAAACTTAGAAATTCCACAATCGAAACACACAAATAATGAGATAATTCTACATCATAAAGGATATAGCGTTGGTTACAACACCGACAACCTTTTACCTAATTGGGTTGCATGGGAACTTTACAAAGAAAAACTAACAGAAGACGCAAGCCGATACAAGAAATTTCTTCCCGATCCTGACCTTCCAAAAGAATATGCAATAACAACACACGAATATACGCACAGTGGTTGGAATAGAGGGCACATGTGTCCTGCGGCAGACAACAAATGGGACGCCGATGCAATGAAAGAGAGTTTTTATACATCGAATATCTGCCCTCAAAACGAAAATCTTAACAAAGGAGATTGGAATGACTTAGAGGAAGCGTGCAGAGAATGGGCTATGAGCGAGAGTGTGTATATTGTTTGTGGACCTGTGCTTTACAAAGAGCCCATTTACGGATTCATTGGCAAGGAATTTGAAATCCGTGTACCAGAAGCGTTTTACAAAGTAGTGCTTAAAGGCATTGAAAGCGGCAATCCACAAGCAATAGGCTTTATCTTCAAAAACCAAAGCGGCAATAACAAACTCTATAAGTACGTAAACACAATAGATGAAGTAGAACGCATAACAGGAATTGACTTTTTCCCTGCCTTAGACGATGAAATAGAAACACAAGTCGAAGCAAAATACGACTTAGAGCAATGGGAGTTGAATAGATAACGGAGGAAGCAAAAAACAAAACGAGCGTTCGCAAATGCAAAAGCAGGTCGAACGCTCGTTTTCCTTTACCTTATATATATAGGGTTTACTTCAAGCTCCAGATAATAATGGTTTTATCATCTGAACAGCTTGCCAAATACTTTCCGTCTGGACTCCAGCAAACAGAAAACACCCAACTCGTATGTCCTTCCAAGGTTTGAAGACATGCACCGCTGTTTACGTCCCATATCTTAACGGTTTTGTCTCTTGAACCGCTTGCCAAATATTTTCCATCGGGACTCCAGCTAACCGAAGTAACTAAAGCAGAATGTCCTCTCAAGGTTTTCAGTTCTTTACCGTTCTTTGCGTTCCATAGCTTAATGGTTTTGTCCGCTAAACCGCTTGCTATGTAGCTTACGTCATTATTGTATGCTACAGAATGTCCTTCCAAGGTACGAATACTCACCCAACTATTTACATCCCAGATAACAACGGTACTGTCCCCTGAACCGCTTGCCAAATATTTTCCGTCAGGACGCCAGCTAACAGAATTAACGTAATCCGAATGTCCTTCCAATGCTCGAATGCACTCTCCGCTGTTTGCGTCCCATATCTTAACGGTTTTGTCCACTGAACCGCTTGCAAAATACTTTCCGTCAGGACTCCAGCAAACAGAAAACACCCAATCCGTATGTCCTTTAGAGGCTAGAAAGCATTCTCCGCTATTTGCGTCCCATATCTCAAAGGATCCATTCTCTAAACCGCTTGCCAAATATTTTCCGTCGGGACTCCAGCTAATCGAAAGCACGCCACAGTAACTTACCAAGGTTCGAATGCACACACCGCTGTTTGCGTCCCATATTTTAATGGTTTTGTCCCATGAACCGCTTGCCAAATATTTCCCGTCAGGACTCCAGCTTACCGAATTAACGAGATTCGTATGTCCTTCCAAGTATTGAAGAATTTTGAACCTTGGTTGTGCAGGGGCACTCGAACCTACACCGCTCGGTTTGCTTGTTTCCTTTTTTGCAACCGGCTGTTGTTTTACGCCGCTCTTGCTTTCGGGTTGTTTTGGCTTGTTTTTAACGTTTATTTTCGCTATTTCCGCTTCCATTTTCTTTGACAATCGTATTCCCAATTGCTGCATTGTGCCTCTGTAAGAAGTGTTTTTGTTAAACGAAATACCGTCTTTTGCAACAACTGTGCCGGTTTGAACATTCACAACTCTGATATCGACATTGTATTGCCCCATTACAATGTTCACATCTCCCACTACAATGAACGAAACGTTCAGAATCTTACCCAATTTCACCATATCGGCATCTGTATACTTTGTTGTTTGGAATTTTTGCTCTTGCAACAATCTGTCAACTCTTGTTCTCTCGATTATCTGTGCTCCTTTCGGAGAAAAATAAGTGTTGAAAATAGAAGATATACCGTCGACATCATTTTGGTTAATGCCTACTCCTGCGTTGAAATTCAAGACTGCGATTTTTTGTGCGAAGGCAGAACTTGTCAAAACAAGCATCGCAATCAGCCAAAGCACCTTTAATGAATGTTTCCTCATATCTTATTGTTTTTAGTTTCGAGTTTATAAAAATAAAAAATCGTGAACTTAATTCTTATCGTTGAATGAGGTCCTCGAAACTACCTGTTTACCAAATAAGAAAAGCCCACGATATACTCGTGAGCGTTTTCAGCTTGTCTTTTGGTAAACTTGTATGAAATTTTCGAGGTTTCATTCAACCAAATCTAAGCAAAAACGCTTTTTTATGTCGTTAAAATTATATTTTTCGTTGTTTTTACATATTTTTTCGTTCTTTTAATTTCAATTTGCAAAGGTATAACAAATTTTTTAAAGCACAAAAAAATCTTATACAAACTCTTATTTTTCACAACTCAAAAGTTACAGGCAAAAATCTTTATTTTGCGGAAATTTCATTTTGAGATTTTTGTGAAATTTCTTGCGAAAAATTGATGAAAATTGAGGTTAAATTTTCGCAAATTTGGAGTTTTTTTGCGAAAAGCTCGTTTAGAAATTTCTAAAGCACGTTTAAAATTTTCTAAAGCTCGTTTAGAAATTTGAAAAGCTCCTTTTTTTTTGGAAAAAATCAAGGTTTTTTTGAAAAAAACAGCGAAAAAATCGCAAAAATCAAAGACTTTTTTGGCATTTTTAAGGCTTAAAAAAGTTAAGTCGTTGATTTTGTGATTTTTAGTTAAGGGCTTATATTTTCAATATTTGCAATCAGAAATCTTAGAGTTGAAAATATCGCAAGCATTCGGGCTTAACTCTTGGGAAAACAAGTTTATTTTACAACAAAGCCCAAAATCTTTGGTTGATTTCGGGCTTTGGTTTTTGGTTGTCAAAGGTGTGATTTTACACAACTATGTTTACAATCTTCTTTGGTACGAAGATGATTTTCTTTATCTGTTTTCCGTCAATGTATTTTTGCACTTCGGCGTTGGCTAAGACTATTTTTTCTACCTCATCTTTGTCTAAGTCTAAGGCAATCTCTACATTGGCACGCATTTTTCCGTTTATGGAAACTGGATACTTGAATGTGTTTTCTACAAGTACGCTTTCGTCAAAGGCAGGGAAAGATGCAAAGCTTATGCTTGTTTGATTTCCCATTAGATTCCAAAGTTCTTCGGTAATGTGTGGTGCAAATGGCGACAATAAAACACACAATGGTTCAAGGATTTCTTTTTTGTTGCACTTCAAGTCTGATAGTTCGTTTACGCATATCATAAATGTAGAAATTGAAGTGTTGAAAGAAAATCTTTCTATGTCTTCTTGTACTTTCTTTATGGTCTTATGTAATGCTTTTAGTTCGTCTTTTGTTGCTTTTTCTTCGCTTACCGAGTAGTTATTGTCTTTATCGTGATATAATCGCCAGAATTTTCTTATGAATCGGCTCACTCCTTCTATTCCTTTGGTGTCCCAAGGTTTTGATTGTTCTAATGGTCCAAGGAACATTTCGTATAATCTTAGTGTGTCGGCTCCATATTTTTCTACTAAGTCGTCTGGGTTTTGTACGTTGTAAAGACTTTTACTCATCTTTTCGATTTCGTGTCCGCAAATGTATTTTCCGTCTTCTAAAACAAATTCTGCGTCTTTGAATTCTTCTCTCCACGCTTTGAATTTCTCTAAGTCCAAAACGTCATTGTCCACTATATTTATATCAACGTGCAATGGGTCGGTTTCAAATTCTCCTTTTAGGTTATAGGATACGTATTTGTTTGTTCCTTTTACTCGATATACGAAATTGGAACGGCCTTGTATCATTCCTTGGTTAATGAGTTTTTGATATGGTTCTTCTTTACAAACTGCTCCTATATCGAAAAGGAATTTGGTTATGAAGCGTGAGTATAACAAATGGCCTGTTGCGTGTTCGCTTCCTCCGATATATAAATCTACGTTTTGCCAATATTGATTTGCTTCTTTGGATACTAAGGCTTCTGTGTTGTTTGGATCCATATATCTTATGGAATAGGCGTTTGAACCTGCAAATCCCGGCATTGTATTGCAGTCGTATGGATAGCCGTCTTTGGTTTGCCAATTTTTTGCTCTTGCTATTGGTGGCTCTCCGCTTTCTGTTGGTAGGTATTTATCGACTTCTGGCAATAATAACGGTAGTTCACTTTCGGAAATTGGAGTTGCTATGCCGTCTTTGTAGTAAATTGGGAATGGTTCGCCCCAATATCTTTGGCGTGAATAGATTGCATCTCTTAATCGATAGTTTATTGTGCCAAAGCCTAAGTTATTTTCTTTTATGTGTTGGATTGCTTTCTTTATTGCGTCTTTTACGTCTAAGCCGTTAAGGAAATCGGAATTGATTACCTTGCCTGCTTTTGAGTCTTTGCTTTCTTGCCACAAGGAAGTGTCTTCTTCTTGTTCTCC
>CALEFF010000051.1 GCA_937876865.1 uncultured Bacteroidales bacterium
TTAAGATATGGGACGCAAACACAGGACAATGCCTTAAAACCTTGGAGGGACATTCAGATGGTATCGAATCCGTAGCATATAGTCCCGATGGCACAAAAATTATCAGCGGTTCGTATGATGAAACCATTAAGATATGGGATGCAAACACAGGAGAATGCATTAAAACCTTGGAGGGACATTCAGATTTGGTCAATTCCGTAGCATATAGTCCAGACGGTACAAAAATAATCAGCGGTTCATGGGATAAAACCGTTAAGATATGGGATGCAAACACAGGAGAATGCATTAAAACATTGGAGGGATATTCAAAGAGTGTCGAATCCGTAGCATATAGTCCCGATGGCACAAAAATTATCAGCGGTGCAGGGGATGATAATATTAAGATATGGGATGCAAACACAGGAAAATGCCTTAAAACCTTGGAGGGACATTCAGATTGGGTCAATTCCGTAGCATATAGTCCCGATGGCACAAAAATTATCAGCGGTTCATGGGATAAAACCATTAAGATATGGGATGCAAACACAGGACAATGTCTTCAAACCTTGATGGGACATTCATGGCAAGTCTATTCCGTATCATATAGTCCTGATGGCACAAAAATAATCAGCGGTTCAAATGATAGAACCATTAAGATATGGGGAGAGGAATAGGGATTGATTTTATAATATAAAGAAAAACGCTCGTGAGTCTTTGTTTTATTTTGACTTACGAGCGTTTTTGCAATTTACATTTCCAAACTATTTTCTTTAAGTAAAAAATCAAACAATCCAATGGTCAATATTCCTTCTTCATTTCGGCGAGGCATAATGTGATCTTTTACAATAATTATTTTTTTAAATGAATCATTGATATTTATCAATGAACGTGATTCTTGAATTTCTTTTTCTCTATCAGGAATTGAAAAAGCCGATTGTATATAATACTTTTTGCTTCCAAGACTTGCTATAAAATCCACTTCAAGTTGAGTACGAAGCCACTTTCCTTCTTTATTAAGTGTCTTTATCTCTACCATTCCAACATCAACTCTATAACCTCGCACAATCAATTCATTGTAAATAATGTTTTCCATTATGTGAGTTTCTTCCTGCTGACGCATATCTAAAATAGCATTTCTTAGACCTATATCTGCAAAATAATACTTTGCGAGTGTATTGATGTATTTTTTACCCTTTATATCGTATCGTATAGCTTTATTTAGAAGAAAAGAATCTAACAAATAAGAGAGATAGTTGGAAATTGTTTGACTTCCTATATTTACATTTTTAACACTTTTGAAAGTATTAGATAATTTTGTAGGATTACAAGGACTTCCTATTGATGATGCTATGATTAGCATTAGCTCTCTCATCTCATTTTCATTTTTTACTTTATGTCTTTCAATAATATCTGCTAAATAAACTGTCTCAAATAGGTTTTTCAAATAATTTATCTTCTTTTCCTCGTTATCAAAAGACAAAATAAGAGGCAATCCTCCATAAGTGTAATATTCTCTCCAAGCTTCTTGTTTATCTCCGCCTTTTACTGAATAAAATTCCGAAAAAGAAAGTGGATTTATATGAATAGTTTCTCCTCTACCTCTAAATTCTGTTGGAATATCTGATGAAAGAAAATGAGAATTACTTCCTGTGACGTATGTATCTGCATTTTCTATATGACGAAAACTATTTAATACATCAACAAATTCGTCCATCAATTGAACCTCATCTATGATAATGTAATATAACTCTTTATCTTTTATTCTATTATGAACGTAATGTAGCATTGTATCTGGATTTCTCAAATCCTTATTCAAACGATCTTCTAAATCAATTCTTATAATATGATCTTCCGAAATTCCATTTGCTAATAAATATTTATAGAATAAAACATTTAAAAGGTAAGATTTACCACATCTTCTTATTCCTGTTACAACCTTTATAAAGCCATTTTGACGACTTTCTATTAATTGTTGTAGATATTTATCTCTTTTTATTTCCATCTTTACATTAAATTTTTGCCAATATTGGCAATTTTTTAATGCAAAAATAGTAATATTTTGCTTTTTACAAGTTTTCTGCATTAAATTTTTGCCAATATTGGCAATTTTTTAACGCAGAGTGATTAGTTTTCTTCAATCAAACACTGCAAGGTTACTCTATTTTTTTGCTCAATAAGGATTCTGCCTTTTTTGTTTAGGTTTTCTATTGTTTCTTGTGTATAATGTCGGATTGTTATCAGTTGTAAATCGTTATTGTATTTGACATTATAGTCTTGTTGCAAGGCTTCTATTAGTCTTGGTAAGACATAATCGTTTTGGTCAAAGCATACGGAAAAGGTTAAGGCGGAATTTTGAATCAAATTCACCTTTACGCCAAAGGAAGACAACTCTGAGAAAATATTTGCAAGGTTTTCTTCCACAATAAAGGAGAAATCTTTTGCCGAAACGGAAAGCAGGGTTTGTTTGTCTTTGAATATATAGTTTGGCACTAAGGGTTTGACTTCTTCGGCGTGCGTTATCACCGTTCCTTCTTTCTCTGGGTTTAGAAAACTCTTTACATAAAGTGGGATTGCTTTGTTTTCAAGTGGTTTTATTGTCTTTGGGTGAATTACTGAAGCTCCATAGTAGGACAATTCTATGGCTTCGCGATAGGGAACTTGCTCTAATTTCTTTGCATCGGGCATTCTTTTTGGGTCAGCCGACATTAAACCATCTACATCTTTCCAAATCGTTAAGGATTTTGCCTCAAAACAATATGCAAATATGGCAGCAGAATAGTCAGAGCCTTCTCTACCGAGCGTTGTTGTGTATCCCTCGCGTGTAGAGCCTATGAATCCTTGCGTAAGCACTAAATCTGTTTCAAGAAATAGGTTGTTGAGTTTTTCTTTTACTTCTTTTTCGGTTTTTTTCCAATCTACTTGTGCTCCACGATATGAGTTGTCTGTTTTTATTACTTCTTGTGCCGGGATAAGTCGGTGATTTATGTCAAGGCTTGTCATATATAGCGAAAGAATTGCAGTAGATATTTTCTCACCGTAGGAAACTATACTATCATAAAGAAAGTCGTAGTCCTTAGGATTAAGACTTAGTAGGTTTTGTTTTAGGTCTAAGAAAATTTCTTCTACCATAGAAAGTGCTATATCAAGAGCCGATGTGTTTTCAAACAATTCTTTTACTATGGAGGTATGATATGCTTTTATAAAGTCAAATTCTTCTTGATTGAAGCGTGTGAATCTGTACCATAAATCTACTATTTTCTCTAAGGAATTGGTGGTTTTGCCCATTGCGGAAACGACTACTACTCTTGCTTTTTCGTCTAATTGCAATATTGATATGACATTCTTTATTGAAGTGGCACTATTGACCGATGCTCCACCGAACTTTTCTACGAAAATCTCTCTCATAAGAATTATATTTATGGTTTCAAACAACAAAAGTAAACAAAAATGAGGATTTCTATTGAGTTTTTTCAAAAAAAGCGTATTTTTGCAAGAAAATATAAGAAAAAAAATAATGAAAAACAATCATAGTAACAAATCACACGGACTTTGGAGTGCGAGTTTCTCTACAACGCTTAGCATTTCCTTAGTAATGTTTCTTCTCGGCTTTATTTTTCTTTTCATTTATCACGCCTACAATGTGTCAAATGAGATAAAAGAGCAAGTTTCTTTTACGGTATATCTTAATTCTGGCACTTCAAGCGAAGAAGCCTTGGCTTTGGAGAAAGAAATTCAACTTAACCCTAAGGTAAAGTCCACTAAATATATTTCTCCCGAAGAGGCAGCTCAAATGATGAATAAGATAATGGGCGATAATCACCTTATGGTTTTGGATAGCGTTAATCCTTATCAAGCATCTATTGAGGTAAACCTAAAAGCTCAGTCATTGAATATTACACAAATTAGACAATTTATTTTAAGTGTTGAATCCAAAGACATAGTTGATGTTGTGGATTATAGACATGACTTAATCACCGACATAAACAACATTATCTACAACATAAGTGCTTTTATATTTGTGTTGTTCCTTTGTTTGCTATTCATCGCAATTACTCTTATCAATCACACTATTAGACTTTCTATAAGCAACAAACGTTTGCAAATACGCTCTATGGAGTTGATTGGAGCAAAACCAAGTTTCATTAGACGCCCTTTTATTGCTAAGGGATTTATGCTTGGATTGATTGGTAGCATTGTTGCAGATGTGTTTTTGGCAGGCGTTCTTTTTTGGGCATATTCAAGCATCGGAGGATTAAATATTCTTGATCACATAAAAATCTATGCGATAATTGGAATAAGTATTATAGTTCTTGGAACGCTCCTAACTCTTATTTTCACAGGACGTTCGATTAGAAAAAATATGAACTTAAAAAGTAGTAAACTTTACAGATAACAATATAAGAAATGAAAGATAATACAGAAGAAAAGCAAGGTTTTGCCTTCGGAAAGCAAAACTACATTTGGATGATTATAGGAGTAGTAGTTTTAATCTTGGGATATATTCTTCTTTCTGGTGGAGGAAGCGAAAATCCTGATGAATTTAATTATGCTCTTTTTAATACAAGACGTTTAGTTATTGCCCCTATTTTAATTGTTGGAGGTTTGGTAATAGAGGTTTATGCAATAATGAAAAAATCCAAATAATTAGAAAATGGGAATCTTTGAAGCAATCATTATAGCAATAGTTGAAGGTCTTACAGAGTTTCTTCCCGTTTCTTCAACCGGACATATGATTATCACTCAAGGTGTTTTAGGAATGGAAAGCACCGATTTTGTAAAACTATTCACTATTTGCATTCAGTTTGGTGCAATATTATCGGTTTTAGTCATTTATTGGAAGAGATTTTTCCAAACAATGAATTTCTATTGGAAGCTCTTAGTTGCTTTTCTTCCTGCTGCAATAATAGGTTTCTTAGCAGGAGACTTAATAGACTCTGTTTTGGAAAACGTTTGGGTAGTTTCCGTTATGTTAATCATAGGAGGAGTATTTATGCTCTTTGTTGATAAATGGTTTAACAAGCCTTCACAAGACCAAACTATTACTTACAAAAAGAGTTTCTTTATTGGCTTGGTGCAATGTATTGCAATGATTCCGGGAGTGAGTCGTTCTATGGCGACAATCGTTGGAGGTATGAGTCAAAAGCTTTCAAGAGAAACCGCAGCTGAGTTTTCTTTCTTCTTAGCCGTACCTACAATGCTTGCAGCCTCAGGATACAAACTCTTACAAGCAATATTAGAACCAGGAGGTGTGCAAATGATAACAGATAACATTACTGCATTGATCGTTGGTAATGTTGTAGCGTTTATTGTTGCAATATTAGCAATTAAATTCTTTATTAGTTTTCTTACAAAGCACGGATTCAAAGCCTTTGGCTATTATAGAATTATCGTAGGTGCTCTTATCATAGTTTTAATGCTTTGTGGAGTAAATCTTTCAGTTGCATAAGAAATGATAGACTTTGAAAAAGGTGGCGTAATCCTTGTAAACAAACCATACGAGTGGACTTCATTTCAAGCAGTCAATAAGATAAAAGTAAGACTGAAACATTACTTCAACACAAAGAAAATAAAAATAGGACACGCTGGCACCTTAGACCCCTTAGCGACAGGTTTGCTAATTGTTTGCGTTGGAAAATTCACAAAAAAGATTGAAGAATATCAAGCACAAGAGAAAGAATACACAGGAACCTTTTATTTAGGAGCAACAACCCCTTGTTTTGATAAAGAAAAAGAGATTGATAACTACTATCCTACCGATCACATAACACAAGAGGCTATTTACAAAGCAGCAGAGGCTTTCTTAGGTGAACAAGATCAAATTCCGCCAATGTTTTCTGCCCTAAAAGTAAATGGAGTAAGAGCATACGAATTTGCAAGAGACAATAAAGAAATAGAACTAAAATCAAGAAAAATCACAATCAAAGAATTTGAAATCACACGCATAGCCTTGCCCGAAGTAGATTTTAGAATAGTTTGTTCAAAAGGCACCTACATAAGAAGTATCGCGAGAGACTTTGGTTTTTACCTTAATTCCGGAGCCTATCTCACAGCCCTATGCCGCACAAGAATAGGCGAATACACCCTAAACCAAGCCCAAGAATTAGAAGACATTATTTCCGAATACGAAAAAGGCGAGTAGTGATTTACTCGCCTTTTAACCACTTAGCTATATCATTCTTTTTATTAAAGGGTAATCTCCTTAAGTAAGCATCAAAATCTGAAATCGGTTTTATAGCATAACTTCCGTCATTTTGATCTTTTGCATATAATATAAGATATTCATCAATTAGTCTAAATAATTCTTTATTTCTTATTTTATCATCATAAAGATACAATGTATTTATTGAAACTGGAATTATTGGCATGCACGCAACATCTTTAAGTTCAATCTCTTTTCTTTTCTTAATTTCCTCATAGAACCACTTATTCAATATTGACATTAAGCCTGGTTGTAAAAGACGCACATCTTCAAATACAATAATTGGATAATAAGCAACTTGATCAGGTATGCCATTATCCCATTTAAAAGTGTAATCTTCAATAGAATCAATATGATTAATTATTTGACCTATACCTATAGGCTCTGGATCTTTCTTAAATTCTTTTCTAGTCGAATCTATATTACGTGTTTTTAATACAATCTTTTCATGAAGTTCATCTAACAACCTATCATAATCAGCATGATCTCTAATTTCTCCATTCATTTTTATAGCTTTGCATTCCATAATCAACAATTCTCCGTTAGGATAACGAGCATAAAAATCAGGTTCATGTCTATCTTCTTTTTCATTATGTATATTTCTTGCAGGCCAAGTAACAACATTATCATTAAGACATTTAAAAAATGTTTCTCTAAACAACACTTTCTCAACAAAGTCCTTGTTATAGTCAAAGTAACCAATGCTACCTTTTTTACCATTAATTAATGGCATGAAATCAAAATACAAACTATTATACAAACGTTCACATAAGAATTGATTATTGATAACAATAACACCTGAACCATCTTTTAGTTTTATAAATGGTTTTGAACGAAATTGCCTATAATCGGTATTAACTTTTTCTATCGAGATATAATCATCTTCATTTATACACAAACTTTCTATTAATGTTTCTGAAAAAAGTCCTGTTTCATCATTTAACATCATATTCCATAATGGGACAATCGGAACACCTGTTTGATTATTCTTAAAATATTCGTCTGTCTTTTTTGTCAACCAAAGTATTGTAGCATAATATTGCTTCCAAGAAGTTATTCCCCATTTAGACAACAACACATCTGACGCTCTTGACATAACTTCATTTTGAGGAATGAAATTTACTAATTTATAAAAATAATACATTTGACTTTGCATTATTTCATTATAAGCATAGTAATTGCTATCATTATTTAGAAAATTATTTAGAAAAATCAATTCATCAATTTCTTTTTTTGTTTTTTTCTTAAAACTAAATATTTTCTCATTAATTGCAAGTATAACCTTAAACAAATAAAATTCCTCATCTTCTTCTGGCATTGTATTTGAATATTCTTCAACTGGAATTGAAAATATCAATCGCCATAATTCAAGAGCCGTCCTATACGTTGAAACTATAACTGTATTATTTTTATTTAAATTGATTTTATTATAATAATTTTCAAATACCTCGTTTACATATACAATATGCTTTTGACTTTTTTCTGAAAAAAAAGTTTTTCCATTATTAGGCATTTCAAAGTTACCATAATGGTGACTTAATACTGCAGCCATTTTAACAAGTGTTGTACGTTTATATCTTTTCAATACAGATATAATATCTAAATCCTTCTTTTCATTAAAAAAACTATTATATTCAAGTACTTGTTTTAATTCATAAGTATCTTTTTTCATAAAATAATAACATATTCAAGTTTTTAATTTTATAGCATAACCTACAAATTTACCACCCAACGACCATCTTTTCTACCTCCTTCGCGAATGAGAATTCCCATTTTCTTTAATTGAGCTAAATCGTTTTCAATAGTCCTATCTGAAACTTCAAACTTTTCCGAAGTCTTTTCCGAAGTCTTTTCCGAAATCTTTTCCGAAATAGCTTTTGCGGTTAATGTTGGTTCTTGAATCAATAGTTCAATTATACACTTTTGACGTTCAGTTAATTCTTTTCGGTCATCTTTTCGGTCATTATTTAACCTAAAAGAATTACTGTTTTGTTCTTTACCTAATGGCAATACCAATTCCACCTCATCTAATTCAATCTTATTTTTCAGTTCTGGCTCGCCCCATTTGGTGTCTTTCCATGCTGCAATGATTTGAGGGAAGCCGGAACCGATGTTTTCTCCGAATCCCACCATGCGGAGCATGTTTTGGATGCGAGGATTACGAGCCTTAGAGCTACCACCTTCATATATTTGTTCTAATGGCAATCGTAAAAGTCCAGGATTTCGGAAGCAAAGTTTATCATCATGCTTTTCAATTCGCAAGATAGCAGACTCCATCATTAAGTCGGCATGAATAATAGCATTAGTAAAAGCTTCTCGAACAGCCTTATGCTGAGGTGTATCATCTACTCTTTGCATTCCTTCCATACGAAAAGGTCTTGGAAGATCAAATGTCATCTTTGGTAGTACTATACTAAAAAACTGATAAAGATTGTTTTCCCAACGCCCATCGTAGGTTAAGCGATCGCTGTAACGTTCTTCTCCGATAAGATTGCAGAAATTCAAATAGTCCATACGGAAGTTATCAAAACGTTCTCTAATAGAAAGTCCTTTGCCAAACATCATTAGCCCAGCCATTGATAGTCCTTCTTTTCCTTCTTCTCGGTTTACTATATATCCTCCAAGATTTCTAAGGAATGTTTTATCATCTACTTCATTCCAAATATGGTCTGCATTCCATACACGGAATAGATTACGATAACGATGTAATGAATCAAGATCAATATCGTCCATATTATAGTGTTCAATCAAGATTCCGTCATTTCCTTCTTCAAATGAATCACGAATCATGGCACGTACTTGTCTTTCTGTGCAACGATAATCTCCTTCCTGATTACGTTTATAAGTTCCTTTATAAATATTATCGTTCAAATATATTGGTTTTATACGCCAATCTGCTTGTGGAACATTAATACAAACAATTTTTTTACCATCTATATCAATGATATTGACATCGCTATCTGAAAGAATGTTTTCGTTAACTTTATTGCTATTGATTGTATTCCAAAAATCAGTGATAATTTTCTGTGAATCTTCAACGCCAACTACTTGAAAACGCTTTTTTATATCTTTTTCTTTTAAATTTTCAACAATACCGAGTAGAATAGTACCTCCATAAGTGTTTGCAAAAGAAGAATAGGTTTCCCATATAGAATTAGGAATAGTATTTGTCGCTTTTTTGCATTCTAAATTGATATGTTCACCATTAGCCAATATAGATTCTATTCTAATTTTATTTGATTCCATTTGAGTAATTATTACTTAAAGCCTTTTTATTTCATGCAAAGTTATAAATATTTTCTTTAAATAAAAAAAACAAAAGAGTGCAACGTTAAGTTACACTCTTTTTTCGGTCAAATATTGTTTAATTAAAATTCTTCAATTACTTCACCTCCTCTTATATAATCGGTACTGGTTATCAGGATTTTCCATTTTTGTGGTACAATTATGGAACAAAATCAGGGATTTTTCCCCATAATTTAACCGGCAATACCTTCAAAGAACTCTCTGCAAAGGTACGAAAATATCCGACACCCGATGCAGTTATGATGTTTTAATTTTCAACTGTAGATGGTTGGCTCTCCGGTTGTCCCCCGTATCCTGTCCGTTCCGAGTTCATCAGTTTCTTTGACCGTCTTGGTCTCCGAATGTCTCTATTTCGAAACATCTCGTTTTTTTTCAGGTTGTCTCTGTTGCCAAACGGATGGGACGGGTTGTCCAAAATGTTTTCAGATGGACACCTCAATTCTCGGTCTCCTCCCGTTCTTTAAGTTCCTTTATGAGAAGGTCTGCTCCTCAGATTGCCTCATCCACGATGGAGTTAATCGAAAAATCTCAGAAATAGTCGTTTGCACATCTACCACCGATGATGGATGTCACGACAGCATCAAAGAGTGCTGTCCATTGTTGCTCTGTTCTTTTTTT
>CALEFF010000052.1 GCA_937876865.1 uncultured Bacteroidales bacterium
TCTTTATTCGCTTTATGATTTGTAATTTAGCAGGGGAGGAATTGATTTGCAGGTCGTGTGCGAAGAAAATCAACTCTTGCAGAGTGATTCTCTATTTTGTCAAAATTTTCTAATAAGTCAGATAAAAAATGCACGGAATAGTTTAGGTTTTCCGTGCATAATTTTTCTAAAAGCCAAAGGACAACTTACTACGGGGAATGGCAATGTTGTGAAAAGATTAAAAGAATTAGGTCAAAAGGGAATCAAATCTAAAACTAAAAAATCATTACCAACCTCTTTTGAATCATCCGATGAATAGTTTTTCTTTGGAAAAATGACATTTTTATGATTAAAATATGTTGGAAAAATGACAAAATTGCTTATTTTTGCATTGGAAAAATGACAAAAATCATGTGGTTTTGTGTTTGGAAAATGATATTTTTATGCTGAAACGTAAGATATTTAAACAGATAGAGCATTTTTATAAAACAAGTAAAGGAGCTTTATTGGTTACAGGTGCTCGTCAAATAGGCAAGACGTATTCTGTAAGAATGTTTGCAAAGAGTAATTTCAAGAGTTTTGTAGAAATTAATTTTATTGAATCACCTGATGCGGTAGGTATTTTTTCTAACGCTAAGAATTGTGATGATATTTTATTAAGATTGTCAGCTTATACTAACAAACCTCTTATAGAGGGAGATACTCTTGTGTTTTTTGATGAGGTTCAAAGATGTCCTGAAATTGTTACTGCGATTAAGTTTTTGGTTGATGATGGCAGGTATCGTTATATAATGAGTGGCTCTTTGCTTGGTGTGGAATTGAATGATATTAGGTCGTTTCCTGTTGGTTATATGGATATTTTGGATATGTTTCCTTTGGATTTAGAGGAGTTTATGTGGGCTGTTGGTGTTAAAAGTGAAGTGATAGATGGTTTGAAGTTTGCTTTTGAGAAAAAGATTCCTATTGATGATTTTGTACATAAAAAAATGATGGAGGTGTTTAGGCTTTATCTTATTGTGGGAGGAATGCCTGCTTCTGTGATGTCGTATCTGAAAAATAATAATCTTCAAGATGTTATGCTTACTCAAAGGGAGATTATAAAGCTTTATAGAAAGGATATTTCTCAGTATGATGATGAAAGAAAATTGAGTATTAAGGAGGTGTTTGATCTAATTCCTTCTGAACTTAATTCTAAGTGCAAGAGGTTTATTGTTAAGAATATTGACAAGAATGCGAGGGCAGAAAGATATAAAGAGGAGTTTGTTTGGTTGAAAGATGCTGGTGTAGCAATTCCTATTTTTAATATAGAGGAGCCTAAACTGCCTTTGATGTTGGCAAGTTCAAGAAACTTGTTTAAATTGTTTTCTAATGATGTTGGTTTATTAGCTTGCCAATATTCTGATGGGATACAACTAAGAATATTAACAGGAGATGATAATATCAATTTTGGTTCTATTTATGAAAATGTAGTTGCTCAGGAATTGTATGCTCATGGTTTTGAGGGTTTGTACTATTATAATAGTAAGAAAATGGGCGAACTTGATTTTGTCGTAGAGATAAATGGAAGAGTTTTGCCGATAGAGGTAAAGTCTGGTAAGAATTATCAAAGGCATCGTGCTTTAAATAATGTGCTTACTTGTGATGAGTATAATATTGTTGAGGCTATCGTTTTTTGTAATGATAATGTATCTGTTGTTGGCAAGGTTGTGTATTACCCTATTTATTTTATGATGTTTTTGTATAAAGAGATAATACCTGATGTTAAATTTTCTTTGGATTTAAAAGGACTATAATCGTTATTTGTTATTACGATAGTCTTTTCTTTATTCGCTTTATGATTTGTAATTTAGCAGGGGAGGAATTGATTTGCAGGTCTTGTGCAAAGAAAATCAACTCTTGCTTTATCCACTCTTCTTCTTGTGAGTAGTAAAGCAAGATTTCTACCAACCACATTAAGAGTGAAACTTGTGTTTTTTCATTAAGCAAATGAATAAAGCAGGTCTCTATTAGTTTTTCTTTGTTGCAATTGTCTATTATCTCGGAAATTTCGTTTGAAAGTTTACTTTTGTTTTTTAGGGTTAAAGCAATGATTTTGCAAAGCGAACGTCTTGCAGAATGATTCTCTATTTTGTCAAAATTTTCTAATAAATCAGATAAAAAATGCACGGAATAGTTTAGGTTTTCCGTGCATAATTTTTCTAATTGCCAAGCTTGATGAAAAGAAAGCTTCTCTATCATTTTTTTAGAAAGCGTATTTTGCTCCTGCCATTAAGACTATGCGTTGTGAAGGATAGTTGTAGTAGTTGTAATAGCGTTGATAAGCAATATTATTCAATTCAATAAAGAATGAAAGTTTTGTGTTGTAGTTGTAATTTGCTGCAAGGTTTATGTCAATCTTGCTTTTTAATTCTTCAACCTCACCCTCAGGATTCAAACACTTTACTTTGCTTTGGAAACTTGGTACAAAACTAATGCTAAACTTATCGTTTGCGTTGTATCTAAACAATAAATTTGCTTTAAAGGCTGGTTTGTACCAAGCAAATTCAAGGTTTGTTGTTTTTATGTTTTGATACAATAGATTTAGACTTAAATCTATCTTTTTGTCTATTTGATATGCTAGGTCAAGTTGTGCGTATGTTGTTTTTGTGTTATCATATACTAATGTAAACATATTGTTTAGACCTGCATTTTTAGCAAGTGTAAAGAAATAGTCATTATTTCCCATTTTGTAACCTCCTTTTAGGGAAAGAAGTATGTTGCTTTTTGTTATGAAGTAAACTTTTGCAAAAATATCCATTTGATTGTTGCTTTCTATTTTTGCAAGAGGTGAAAGATAAGGGTTTTCTATTCTTAGATAATTAAGAGTAGGGAAATCAAAGTTGCTTACTATTCCTGCTTTTATTTTGATGAGGTTGGCAAGTGTTGGGATTTCTACAACGGCTGAGGGTGAGGGTAATATTTGAAATTCTTTTCTATCTCCAAAGGTTGGAACAAAGTCAAGAGCAACATTTAGTTTGAAATCTTTTATTTTTAAGTTGACATAGGGCTTTATATCAACGCTTCCATTATTGTTGTCAAATGATAGAGGAAGCATTTCATTATAGAATAATGCTAAGTCTTTTGGATCGTATCCTCCAAAAGAGTGTTTGTAATTTATATTAAGACCTATGTTTTGTTTGTCGCTATCTAAGAATATGAAGTTTTTGTGTAAGTCACCAGAAACAGCAAGATGTGTTTCTTTTCTGCCCCATTTGTTGAATGTGTGATTGATTGCAAAATCCAAAGAGTTGTGTAATGAGGAGTTTTCTCGGTATATGCTTTGGTATTTAACGAATCCGCCTACGTTATGATAGGGAGCGATATATGTTTTTTTGTCTATATCCATGCTATCAAGGAATCCGTAAAAATATTGACGTTGATGATTGTATGTTAGGCCAGCATCTAAAAAGAAATTCTTCCATATTTTTTTTGCATAAAAGGTTAAATCGTTGTTTGCAAAGGTTGAATTTCCGTAATCTTTGATTTGTCCTAATGAAGAATTATGTCTATAATGTGTAGAGTAGATAAAATCTTTTGAACGAGTTTGTGTGTAAGATAAATCTAATAAAGAGGTAAAGTAAGTCCCGATTCCTGCTTTTATATGTGAGTTATAGAGTTTTGAAAGAGGCTCTCCTTTAACTTTTGCTGGTTTTATTTTCTCAAAAACCATTGTTGTAGGGAATTGTTTTGTTGTCTTCTCGTACTGAAATGGTGGAATTTCAAATTTTGTTTCGTAAGTCTGTGGCTTATCGTTTATTTTATATGCTTCATTCACCACAGGGTCAAAAATTGTCCTTACTATAATATCTTCATTGTAAACACTCTCAGTGTTTTCTTGCGAAAATGATAAATGACTTATGCTTAACGTTACAAATAATGTTAAAATATATTTTTTCATACCTATTTATTTTCAATTATTATTTCATCTACTGCTTCTTTTTGCTCTTGTAGTTTTTGCTCTTGGAGTTTTTGCTCTTCTGTGTGTTTGTTATTGATTTCATCAAGTTTGTTTTGAGCCTCATTTATAATCGATTGATCTCCTTCATAATTGTCTATGATGCTTTGAAGAGTCTGTTTGGCTTGTATTTTATTGCCTCGTTGTTTGAAAATATCAGCCCAAAGAATGAAAGCTTTGGCTAACCAAAATTCACTGCTTGGATTACTTGTAATTTCTAAGATAATTTTCTCAGATTCTTCTAAATTGCCATTGTTGTATTGGATTTCTGCAAGTGTATATTGGGCTTCTGAGGCGTATTCAGTGTTTTTGGCGGAGGTAAGTTTCTTAAATTCTTCTATTGCTTGACCTGAGTTGGCATTTTTCAAAAGAGATTTTGCTAAATAGTAAGATGCTTTTTCTGAAATATTTTCATCGGTTTTTTCAAGAGAGAGAATCTTATTTGAAACAATGATTGTTGAATCAAATTTATTCAATAGGTAATAGCATTCCATTTCTCCTAAAAGTGCTTGAAGTTTATGGTTGCTTATTTCGGCAGTTTGTTCAAGCAAACAAAATTCTTGAAGTGCTGTTTCGTAGTTATTGTTTTCAAAGTTTAGATTTGCAGCCTTTAAAATGGCTTTTTCTGTAAATTCGTTTTTAGGTTTGCTAATTATGTTTTCGTATGCTTGTAATGCTTCTTGCTTTTGAGCGTTTTTCATCAAACAATCTGCCAAATAATAATTAGCAGAGGCATAGAAAGCACCATCGGGATATTTTGAAATATAGTCTTTAAATCCGTTTATGGCTTTTTGGCAATCACCATTCATATATTGATTTTCTATTGCTTGATAACTAATAGAATCTTGTTCGGTTTGAGTGATTTCAGCCTCTGGAATTTTCTTTGTATATGCAATAAATTCATCTACATTGTTTGATTCAATGTAAATTGTTTTGATATTGTTTAAGGCAGATTTTGCTTCCTCTGTACCTGGGTAAGTTTCCACAACTTTCTTTAAATGAATTAGTGCATCTTTTTCTTTGCCCATATTGTAGTAAATCATACCTATTTTTGCATATGAGTCTTTTGCATGTATTGATTGTGGGTAATTTTTTGTGATTTCGGTATATAGTTCAAGTGATTTAGGATATAAGTCAAGTGTTAAGTAAGAATTCGCTAATTCATACTTAATGCTTGCTACATAATTACTTTTTGGGAATTGAGATAATGCAGATTCTAAAATGCTAATCTTTCTATCGTAGTTTCCTAATGCACCATACGCCATTCCTTTTTGATAACTTGCGTAGTCAGCGTCTAATTTATTTTGTGTAATCACATAATCATATTCTTTAATAGCGTTTTGGAAATCTTTATTCATATATAAACAATCGGCATATCTACATTTAGCATCAATTTTCATTGTTTCATTTTGTGCTGTTTCGCATTTCTTGAAATATTCTTTTGCTTTGGAGTATTTTTTTTGCTTGAAAAGGTTATACCCCATTGTGTAGTTGGCTTGAATGTAATAAATATTGGAATTAGAGCCTGTTGTAGAGAAGAATTTTTCAAGATTGTTGATTGAAAGTGAATAATTCTCCATTTGATAGTAAGATTCGCCTTTTAAATAATAGGCAATAGCTGTAATTTCGTTTGAATGGGCTTGTGATAATGATTTGTCAAGATAAATTATTGCTTCATCAAGTTTGTTTTCGTTGAAACACTCAATTGCTCTGTTTAAACAAATTCTTTGATATGCTTGATTGATAACTTTATTGCGTTCTGTCATTTGCTCAATCATTTCAATAGCATCACGATAGTTTTGTGTGTTTCCGTAAAGTTGTGCAAGATATTCTTTAGCCTCATTTGTGCTTTCTGATTTTGGGAATAATTCTATGTAAGTCTGAAAGGCCTTTATAGATTCGTTAAAAGCAGAGTTGGTTTCGTAAGAAAGTTTTGCATAATTCAACAATGATTTTTCTTTAATCTTTTTATCATAGTCATATTTATATGCCTCCTTAAACATAGACTTTGCAGAAATTTTATCATTTAGTTGAAGATAACAAATTCCTAAATGATAAAGTGCGTTTTGCGAAAGAGAATCTTCGTTATTTCCTGCTTTTTCTAAATATGTCTTTGCTCTATCGTATTGTTTTTCTTCTAAAAGTGTGAATCCTAATAGATAGTAATCTTGAGGGGTTGCAACGTTTGGTTCTTGTACTGATTTTTCAAGGTAAGGTATTGCTTCGCTATAACGACCAAGTTTATAGTAAGCATCTCCTAACATTTTATTGAGTTCAGAACTGTTTTTAGATTTTGAACTATTTGAAAGGTCAGAGGCAATTGCAATTAACTCTTCGTATTTATTTTCTTTATAGTATATTTGTGCTATATAGTAAGGAACAATCTTTCCAAAATTTTTCTCATTTTTTAAAGAAAGAAACTCTTTTAAGGCTTTGTTGTAGTCATGCTCTTCATAAAGAATGTGAGCATAGAAATAAGTTGCTGCAACAGCATATTTACTTCTTGCATCTTTTACCTTCATAAAACAAGTCTTTGCATTATCGTAGTCATTCTGCATAAATTGGCAGTGTCCCCTCTTGTAGTAATATTCATACTTTGTGTTTTGAGGTAAAGTCTTAGTGTCAATTTGAGAATATATTGATTCGGCTTTCGCAAACTCTTGATTCCTTACGTAATGATTGGCTAAAAGAAATTTTGCATCGTTTAACCTATGGCTTTCTTTGAAAGAATTGATGAAATCTAAAAGAAGTTTATCTGTATCGTTGTTCATCATTTCATAAGCACAGGATGCTTGAAAGAAATAAGCATCTTCTAACGATAAATTATAGTTTGCCTTGTGTTTTTCAATGTATGAAGAAAATTGTTCAAAACTTAAAGAATAGTTTTTACTATTATAATTTTCATAAGCCTGCTTTAAATCATCAGTTTTTTTTATCTCTGTTTTTTGAGCAGGTAGAATAAAAGGTATTAAAAATAAATTCGTTAAGACAATCAGTGTTTTAATGTTCTTTCTCATTTTTATTATTGTTTTAAGCAACTAAATTACTACAAAAAAATAACATATAATAATTAGTATTCTTTTTTTTTTAACGTTGAAATGTTGAAAAAAGTGTATAAGTGATACAAAGCCCAAAATAATTCAAAGAAATAAAAAAATAAAACAAAGAAATAATTTGCTAATTCAAAGAAATAATTTTCTAAAACAAAGAAAAAAATACACAACTTTTTTCAAAAATTAGCGTTATTAGAATTATTCGTATATTTGCATAATAATTTTATAAAATAGAATGGGAAAACAAAGAAAAGAAGCAGAGATTCTTTCGCAAATAGCGGTGAAAGGAATTCAAGAAAAAAAAGGAAAAAATATTACCATAATAGATTTTGATGGTATAGATGGCTCTTTATTTGAATATTACGTAATTTGTACAGCTAATTCTCCAACTCACGTGGACGCAATTACCGATTCAATCGATAGAGAAATTAAACAAGCAACAGGACTCAATCCAAGAAAAGTAGAAGGCTTACAAAATTGTCAATGGGTCTTGCTTGATTATTTTGATGTCGTTGTTCACGTTTTCTTAGAAGAAACAAGAGAGTTTTATAACATAGAAGCAATGTGGAAAGACGTTAAACAAACTCATTTAGAAGATATAGAATAAAAACAAAACTATGACTCAACAAAATAAATCAAAAAAACAACCACCTAAAATCAAATTCAAAATATATTGGATATACATTGGATTGCTTTTAATCTTGGGATTTATGATGTTTGGTGGAGGAGATTCCACTACTTCAAAGGAAATCAACGAGGAAAAGTTAAGAAAAGTTTTGATTAAAAAGGATTACGAAAAAATTAACGTAGTTAATAAAGAGTTTGCTGAGATTTACATCAAGCAATCACAAATTCAAAACGATACAACCTACAAAGACTTAAAACCACAAGGCACATTTGGTTCTACAAATAAGAATTACAATGGTTTTTACATATTTAAGTTTGTTGATTACGAAGATTTCCGTGCTATTTTAAAGACTGTAGAGGATCAATGGATAGCAAAAGATACAGTAGGTGTAGCAACTCAAGTAGAAAAACAAAGAATAATAGCAGACAAACGCATAAATGTTGAATCAGAAGAAAGAAAAAGTTTCTTTGGAGACAATGGTTTTTTCATTATCTCAATGATAGTGATGATTTTTGTATGGATATTGTTTTTTAGGATGATGAGAGGCGGTAGTAATTCTGGCGGTGGCGGAATGGGCGGAGGTATTTTTAATGTTGGAAAAAGTAAAGCACGTCTCTATGATAAGGATAAAGATATTTCAATTACTTTTGCAGATGTTGCAGGCTTAGAAGAAGCGAAAGTAGAAGTTAAAGAAATAGTAGATTTCTTAAAATCACCGTCAAAATACACTGATTTAGGCGGAAAAATCCCTAAGGGGGCGTTATTAGTTGGCCCTCCGGGTACGGGAAAGACTCTTTTGGCAAAAGCAGTCGCAGGAGAAGCAAAAGTTCCTTTCTTTTCAATGTCGGGAAGTGATTTTGTGGAAATGTTTGTTGGCGTTGGAGCTTCACGAGTTAGGGATTTATTTGAAACAGCAAAGAAAAAAGCACCTTGTATCGTATTTATAGATGAAATAGATGCTATTGGACGAGCACGAGGCAAAAACTTATCTTCTGGATCTAATGATGAAAGAGAAAATACCTTGAATCAACTGCTCACAGAAATGGATGGATTTGGTACAAATGCAGGAGTAATTATTCTTGCTGCAACAAACCGAGCAGATATTTTAGATAAAGCATTGTTAAGAGCAGGAAGATTTGATCGTCAAATACATGTAGATTTGCCAGACTTAACAGAAAGAAAAGCAATCTTTAACGTACATACGAAAAAACTTAAATTTGACGAAAAAGACGTAGATATAGAGTTTTTATCCAAACAAACACCAGGCTTTTCAGGTGCAGATATAGCCAATGTCTGCAATGAAGCAGCGCTAATTGCAGCAAGAAAGGATAAAAAGATAATAGAAAAACAAGATTTCTTAGATGCGGTTGATAGAATTATTGGAGGATTAGAGAAAAAGAATAAAATCATTACGCCAAAAGAAAAACGCACAATTGCTTATCACGAAGCAGGACACGCATCTGTTAGTTGGTTGTTAGAACACGCTAATCCGCTTGTAAAAGTTACCATTGTACCGAGAGGACAAGCACTTGGAGCAGCATGGTACTTACCAGAAGAAAGACAAATCACTACAAAGGCTCAACTTTTAGACCAAATGATTTCTTTGCTTGGAGGAAGAGCCGCTGAAGAGATTGTTTTTGGAGAAGTATCAACAGGTGCATTGAACGATTTGGAAAGAGTAACAAAGCAAGCCTATGCAATGGTTGTTTATTATGGTCTTGACAAAGAAATAGGCAATATAAGTTTTTACGATTCAAGCGGACAAAGTGAGTATGGCTTCCAAAAACCATTCAGCGATAAGACTGCGGAAAAAATAGACGTACAAATACGTTCTATGGTTGAAGAAGCATATAACAGAGCGAAAACAATCTTAATTGAAAATAGAGAAAAGTTAGATGCTTTGGCAACTATACTTGTAGAAAGAGAAGTAATATTCAGAGAAGACGTAGAGAATATTTACGGAAAACGTCCTTGGGACGAAGAAAAAACAGATGAGCAACAAGCATAAACGAGAAAAATTTCTCAGAGTTGTAAAACAAAATCTTACAAAGGTAGAAATAGGTGAGTTTGAAAAGAAAGAACCACCTGTTTCTTACTCTAAGATTGAGCAAGATAAGTTAGTTGCTTTTGCAGAAAGGTTTGTTGAAACCAAAGGAAGATTTATCTATTGTGAAAATCAAGAAGATTTTATTAAAAAGTTGCAATCACATATTGCTTATCGTAAATGGGAGAGAGTTCTTGCTTTTAATGAAAAATTAAACTCTTATTTGAATAGTGTAGGTGTTGAAACTGTTTTAGAAAATGATAATGCAATAGTTGGAATTAGTCTTTGTCAGGCCATGATTGCTAATTCTGGAAGCATTCTTATTACTTCTAACCAAGGATTTGGTGGACGAATAAATAAATTGCCCTCTATTTTTATCGTTGTTGCACATTCTTCGCAAGTTTTCTCAGATTACAAGCAAGCACTTATGCCTTTGTTGGAAAATATCCCTCAAAGTATAACTACTTTTATGCCAAGTGAGGCATTGAAACAATCTGTTATAGAATTTTATCTTTATGTAATTGAACAATAATTAAAGAATATGAATGATTTATTAAAAAGAACTCTCACAGGAGCGGTGTATGTGGCAAGCGTTTTAGCTGCAATTTGTTTCAATCCTATAATATCTTCCATTTATTTTGGAATTATAGGTCTTATTGCTTTAAGTGAGTTTTATAATATCACATCAAAAAATTGTCAAAAAATAAATTCTCTTCTTGCTTATTTGACTGCTATATGTCTTTATTTGACTGTTGCTTTGTACTCTTTTGACTTAAATTTTAAAATACCGCTTTTGATAAGTGTGGTATTGTTTGTTGCAATTTTTATTGTTGCTTTATATCAAAAAAACGAAAAGCCTTTCACTTCTATTGCTTATACAATTTGTGGATTGATTTATATAATTTTGCCAATCTCTACAACAAATCTAATAATTCAATATAATTCAGAATTTCAACCACTTTTACTTTTAAGTGTCTTTATTTTAGCGTGGTGTAACGATAGTTTCGCATATTTGACAGGTGTAAAATTTGGCAAACATCGCCTTTTTGAAAGACATTCTCCTAAGAAAAGTTGGGAAGGTTTTGTTGGAGGATTTTTATTTACTATAATCGCAGGCATTGTAATTTCAAAATTTTCTAATATATTTGCAATTCAGCATTGGATAGTGATTTCAATAATCGTTTCCTCTGTTGGAACACTTGGCGACTTAGTTGAATCGATGTTTAAACGTCAAATGGGAGTAAAAGATAGTGGAAAAATTCTCCCAGGACATGGAGGAATATTAGATCGTTTTGACATTTTGTTTATAGTTTTGCCGATAGTGTGGGTTTATTTAGAATTAATAGTAAAATAATAAGGATATGTACATACATAAAGAAGGATACAAAATTAGTATTTCGATTATAATCATTACAATCTTAGCATTAGTTGCTATGTTTTGTTTCATAAAAGAATGGAACGTGTTTTGGTGGTTGCTAATTGCAGGATTATTGATATTTGATTTTGTAGTAATTAGATTTTTTAGAATCCCGGCAAGAGATTTAGCCTCAAACCCAAATCAAGTAATTGCTTCGGCAGACGGAACAATAGTTGTAGTGGAAAAAGTATTTGAACCAGAAGTTTTAAAGACAGAATGTATTCAAATTTCCACTTTTATGTCGCCAAATAACGTTCATGTAAATCGTTATCCTGTTTCAGGAAAAGTAGTTTACGTTAATTATCATTCAGGACGCTATCTAATAGCAAAGCACCCTAAAAGTTCAACCTTAAATGAGCGTACAACAGTTTGCGTAGAGACAGAAAAAGGACAAAAAGTCGTAATAAGACAAATCGCAGGAGCATTGGCAAGAAGAATTGTCTGCTATGCACAAGAAGGAGATGTAGTAAAACAAGGTGAAGAATTAGGATTTATAAAATTTGGCTCACGAGTAGATTTGTTTATTCCTATTGACTCGCAAGTACACGCAGAATTAGAAGATAAAGTCAAAGGAGGAATTTCAATTCTTGCAAGTATATGAGCATAGAATTAGAAAAGCAAATTCTTTTTGAAGACAATCATATAATTATCCTTAACAAACTCTCTTCCCAAATCGTACATTCCGACAAAACAGGTGATGTTTCGTTAGAGGAAATGGTGAAACATTATCTTAAAACAAAGTATAACAAACCCGGAAACGTTTATTGTGGATTAGTTCATCGCTTAGACCGTCCTGTAAGTGGCGTTGTGATGTTTGCAAAAACAGAAAAAGCCCTTGTTCGTCTTAATAAAATGATGAAAGAACACCAAATCCACAAGACATATTGGGCAATAGTAAGAAATAAAAACATAAACCCAAAAGCAACGTTGGTAAACTTTCTTATTCGTAACGAAAAACAAAACAAAACCTACGTTACAAAAGACACAAACAAAGGAAAATATGCCGAATTGGACTATGAAGTCCTAAAAAAATCAGATAACTATCAACTATTAAAAGTAAATCTTAAAACAGGACGACATCATCAAATAAGAGTTCAATTATCCAATATAGGTTGTCCAATAAAAGGCGATTTAAAATATGGATTTGAACGCAGTAATAAAGACGCCTCAATATCACTTCACGCAAGGGAATTAGAATTTCTTCATCCCGTAAAAAAAGAACAAATAAGAATCATCGCACCACTGCCAAAGGATTCTTTATGGCAATGGTTTGATGAAAATATTTCTAAGGAATAAGAATTAGTTATTCAAGTTATTCCTTATTTACCTTTCGTATTATTGCCTTGTCGTTATTTGTTAAGCGTAAATAATAAACACCTGCTGGCAAGGATTCAATGTTTATTGTCTTTGCATTAGCAAAAGTAAAAATTGTTTTTCCTGTTAGGTCTATTACTTCTATCTTTTCTATCACTTGACTGAAAGTAAGTTTGTCTTTTGTTGGATTTGGATAGAAAGAAAATAAAGTTTCTTCTGCATCTTCTAAACCACTATCATCTTCGCAATTTTCTTCAATTCTATCAGCAAATAAAGTACTCCATAAAGAATTAGCAGAAGAATAAGCATCTAAACTACCGCAAGGGACAGTTAATATTGCAGTGTTAGGATAAGCGAATGCAGTGTTATCACTTATTTCAGGAGGATTTATTGATAAACAAGTAACATTTTGCAACAATTCACTATTACCAAAAGCACCACTGCCAATAAAATTAACATTTGAACCCAAAGTAACTGTTTCTAACATAGTACAATCATCAAAAAAATTATCAGGAATAGAAAGAATACCCTCACCAATAGTAACAGAGGTTAAAGCAGAACAATTTGCAAAAACATTATTACCAAACTCTTCAACACTATTAGGAATATTAACAGAAGTTAATCTATTACAATTTGCAAATGCTCCATATGCTATAAACACAACTCTATAATTCGTTCCGTTATAATTAACAGTTTCAGGAATATTTGCAGTTGTAATTGAATTATCCGCATAAGTAAGAGTTGCCATTCCAGGCAATAATTCAGGATATATTTCATATTGCAACGAATCAACCCAAAAATTTGTTTGGGCTAAAATCACATTTGCACATAATAGAGTGCAAAGAAACAATACTATCTTTTTCATTTTTTATTTGGCTTTATATTTTTAACTAAATTGGTTACTTAATAAAAAAAACATAAACATTCTTTCCTTATTTATTTGGCTTATTGTATGAAATTGTCCAAGTTTCAAACAACCCAAAAATAAGCAAAAACGCTTTTTTATTGTCATTAAAATTCTGCCCACAAAGGTATAACATTTTTTTATAACCACAAAAATTAGGCGTGTTAAGTTTTTGCACTGATTTCAAAAGGAAGAATACATGTAAATGAAATAAAAATCTAAAAAATCTTTCATTTAAATTGACACCCCTTTTTAAGAGAGAAAAAAGCAAAGAAAAAACTCAAAAAAGCAAAGAAAAATTTTAAAAATCCTAAGGAAAATTCTAAAAAAGCAAAGAAAAAAAATAAAAAAATAAGGGAAGAATTAAATTCCTCCCTTATTTCTATTAAGATTGCAAAGCAATTAGTCGCCAAGTGTTGCAACCATAACTGCTTTTATTGTATGCATACGGTTTTCTGCTTCATCAAATACGATAGAGTTTTCGCTTTCAAAAACTTCTTCTGTAACTTCAACTCCATCTAAGCCGAATTGTTTGTAAACATCACGACCTACTTGTGTTTCTAAGTTGTGGTAAGCAGGTAAGCAGTGCATAAATTTACATTTTGGATTACCTGTCATTTCCATCATTTCTTTATTTACTTGGTAAGGTTTCAATAAAGCGATTCTTTCAGCCCAAACTTCTGCTGGTTCTCCCATTGATACCCATACGTCAGTGTATAAGAAATCACAACCTTTAACTCCTTCTGCTACATTGTCAGTTATAGTTAATGTAGCACCAGTTTCTTTTGCTATTTCTTGGCAAGTAGCAACTAATTCAGCATCTGGTTGAAGTCCTTTTGGAGCAACGATTCTTACATCCATTCCCATTTTTACTCCACCTACCATTAAAGAGTTACCCATGTTGTAACGAGCATCTCCAAAATAAACTAATTTTAATCCTTTTAATTTTCCAAAATGTTCGC
>CALEFF010000053.1 GCA_937876865.1 uncultured Bacteroidales bacterium
GCGAACTTTACTACCGATAGAAGGACCTACAATACCTTCTCTTTCAAGTTGGTCCATTATTCTTCCTGCTCTATTGTAACCTATTTTAAATTTACGTTGCAAGAAAGATGTTGAACCTTGTTGTTTTTCTACAACTTCACGAGCGGCATCATCGAACAAGGGGTCAAATTCGCCATCATCTGCCTGTTGTATAGTGGTTTCCGAAGCATCATCTGCCACTTCTGGCAATAAAAAGGCATCGGTATAACCATGTTGTTCTCCGATAAAAGCACATATTTTTTCTACTTCCGGAGTGTCAACAAGTGCACATTGTACACGAGTAATATTACTACCTGTAGATATTAACATATCGCCTCGACCTATTAAATTGTTGGCACCAGTAGCATCTAAAATTGTTCGTGAGTCTATTTTTGAAGATACCTTAAAAGCAATTCTCGCTGGGAAATTTGCTTTGATAATACCTGTAATAATATTTACAGAAGGACGTTGTGTTGCAATAATCAAATGAATGCCTATTGCTCTTGCCAATTGTGCCAAACGGGCAATTGGTTGTTCTACTTCTCTTCCTGCTGTCATAATACAATCGGCAAATTCATCAAATACCAATACAATATATGGAAGAAAACGATGTCCATTTTCTGGATTAAGACATCTTTTTTTGAATTTTTCGTTGTATTCTATAATATTTCTACATTCGGCACTTTTCAACAATTCGTACCGCATATCCATTTCGTTGCACAATGAATTTAATGTTTTTACTACTTTTTTAGTGTCGGTAATAATTGCTTCGGCAGAATCGGGTAATTTTGCTAAATAATGTCTTTCTATTTTGGAGTAAAGCGATAGTTCTACTTTTTTTGGATCGACCATTACGAATTTTAAATCGCATGGGTGTTTTTTAAACAATAGCGAAGATATGATAGCATTTAAGCCTACGGATTTACCTTGTCCTGTTGCTCCTGCCATAAGTAAGTGTGGCATTTTTGCAAGGTCGGCAACATAAGGTTCGGAAGAAATTGTTTTTCCTATTGCTATTGGAAGTTCATATTTTGTATCAACGAATTGAGGTGAAGTAAGCATTGTTTTCATTGATACTATTTGAGGATTAAAATTAGGAACCTCTATACCAATTGTTCCTTTTCCAGGTATAGGTGCTATTATTCTAATGCCCAAAGCCGAAAGACTAAGAGCAATGTCGTCTTCAAGATTTTTTATTTTGTTTATTCTTGTTCCTGGTGCAGGTACTATTTCGTATAGTGTTACAGTAGGTCCAGGAGTTGCAGATATTTTTACTATATCTATTTTGTAGTTTCTAAGAGTGCTTACGATTCTATCTTTATTGGAAAGTAATTCTTTTTCATCTATTACTTTATTGTTTTTTTCATAATCTATTAGTATATCAACCGTTGGTTGTCTATAAGAGGATAGTTCCAATTTCGGATCATACGGCGTATCTATTCCGTAATGTTCTTCTATTTCTTCTTCAAAATCTTCTTTGTCTTCAAAAGTTTCTTCTTCTATTTTAGTGTCTGTTTGAATTTCAAATTCAACATCTTCTTTTTCTTCTTCTATTGTGTCGGTTTGTGGCTCTATATCAAATTCTATAACAGGGGGTATTTCTTCTGTTTTTTCTTTTTCTACAACTATTTTTTCTTCTTTTTGTTCTTTCTCTATTTTCTTTTCCTTTATCGGTTTTTCTCTCTTAGGTCTTGGAGTATTTATTTTGTTTATTGCACTAATCCATAGTTTTTTTACAAAAGAATACCTAACTCCGAAAAGAAGCATTGGAAAAATAAAAGTAAAAGCCAAATTAAATAAAGCAGCACCAAAAATTCCTATTATTTTTACAAGCCAGTTATTAACCATTATGCCAACTACACCTGCAAAAACATCTAAGGTTGCAAAGGTTGAAGGAAAAGAAACAACAAAAAAACCAATAAAACAAGAGAGCCACAACATTATAACAAGAACACTAATAATCCACTTGCCAATGTTATTGATTAAGGCTTTAAATAATTTTAGCACTGCAAGAAATAAAAGAACAAGAAAGCCGAAAGATGCTATTCCAAAAGAGTTGCTAATGAAAAAATCAGCCACTCTTGCACCCATTGGACCACACCAATTCTCTACATCAAGATTGTCTTGATTGAACCAAGTCCAATAAAAAGAGACAAAGGATACAAAAGAGAAAACAATAAAAATAGCAATTAAAACAGCAATTATTTTAGGGAATTGTTCACTTTTTACAAAAGTAGAAACAGAACCTTCATTAGAACTATTTTTTGTTTTCTTGGTTTTTGAACCCTTTGTCTTTCGCATTATTTATTTAAGTCTTAAATTGATTAAAAATCTTCTTCTGCTCCTGCTCCGCCACCCATTGCTTCTTGAAGGATTTGAATCTTTTCTTGGAATTCTTCCATAGTAAGTTCTTCATATCCTGTTTCTAAAAGCAAATCAGTCTTTTTAACTTTTCCGTCAATTACTTCAACAGCAGTGAAAGTACAAGAAAGAGTTTCTGCATATTGAACAGTGTATTCAAAAGGCATTGCGTTCAATCCTGGATAGTTCATCATTTCAAGAGAAGGGCCTAAATCTTTGCAAGCCCAGAAAGTTTCTGTTTCTTCAACGTTTTCTGCGTTTTTATAAGTTGCCACAACTTCGTGAGCAGTCTTTCCTGCCATTTCTTTTGTCTTACCTGTGAAGTTATAAGTTACTGCTGTGAAAGCTGAATCTGGCATTTTTTCTCTTATATACCATTTTCCAGAAACATCTTCCACTGGAATTTGAGAAAAATCAAACATAAGAGTTGCAGTTTTTCTTTGAGCATCAGTCAAAACCATTGCTCCCATTGTCATATCCATAAACTTGGTCTTTTCTTCAAATACTTTGACTTCATATTCTGCTGGTAATCCTTGAGGAACATCACCAGACCAAGTTAATTGATACTTAATTGTTCCAGCCCATTTACCTTGTTGAGCTTGTAGGCTTAATGTAAAAGCACTAACTAAAAGTGCGAATAACAAAATGTGTTTTTTCATACTTACTAATTTTAATAATTTCTATTCTAACTTGCAAAAATACAAATTTTCTCTTAGAAATATTGTTTTTTACGCTTTTTTAGACATAGAATCCTTTAATAACATCAAACGATTAACAACATTTACCTCACTTACTCCCGAATCGAAATCCAAAGAAAGCAGACTTAAATCAGGATATAATTGTTTTATCTTATTCTCAACGCCTTTGCTGATAATGTGATTTGCAATACAGCCAAAAGGTTGAAGACTTATCACACCATCTGCTTTATTACGTGCCAAAGAAACAATCTCTGCGGGCAAAACCCAGCCTTCTCCAAACTGAGCAATCAAAGGAATAATATTCTTAACCTCATCTGCCAATTCGTAAATATCTTCTATTGGAGAATAATACTTAAACTTAGAAATGATATTGTTGAATTTCTCTATTTCTTTCTTTACTAAAACATACAACAGCTTCATTATAGGATTAGGAATAGAAGAAGTATCAACATTATTTTCAAGTTTGCTATCTCTATTTACAAAGAATTGCGTCATAAAAGGAGTTAAAGTCGGAGGAATTACCTCAATTTTCTGACTCATCAACCACGCAACAATATTTTGATTAGCAAAAGGGTGGAATTTCAAAAAGATTTCGCCTACTATTCCAACCTTTTTTCTTTCTAAATATTCCTCTGGCAATAATTTATTAAACTCTTTCACCGCATTTTTAAGCAAAGCAATCAATCCTTTACGGTCTTTTTTCAATACTATAGGTTTTGCTTCTTGTAAATATTGATTTTTCAAATCCAATGCCAAAGAAGGATTTTCTATTCTCACAGCAGTAGAATGATAAAGTTTAGAAAGACAATCGCCAAACAAGATTGCATCAAAAGCAATTACAGCAATATTTTTAAAATCGAGTTTAAAGCCCGGTTGATTGCTTCTTACATTGCTCGACATTGCAGCAGAAATAACAGGCACTTGCTCAAAACCTGCATCAACAAGTGCTTTACGTATAACGGGATAATAATTTGAGGCTCTACATTGACCACCTGTTTGAGTAATTCCAACAGCCGTTGTATTCAAATCATATTTTCCAGAACGCAAAGCCTTAATCATATCTCCTACAATAAGAGTTGCAGGATAACAAACCTCATTATTAGAATATTGCAAGCCTAAATCAGCAGATTTCTTATCGCTTAAAGGAAGTACCTCTAACTTATAACCACTCAAAGCAAAGACCTCCGGCAATAAAGGAGAAGCATAATCGGTGAAAAATGGTGCAAGAATTGTTCTATGCTTATCTTCCAAATCAAAAATCTTTGTATCAACAAAAGGTTGAATACACTTTTGTTTATTAGACTTTTGTTTAAGGCTTTCCAAAAGGCTTCTAATTCTCAAACGCATTGAACCCACATTATTTATATCATCAACCTTTATTATAGTACAAGACTTATTATGACGCTTCAAAAGATTAGTTATCTCATCTAAAAGAAAAGCATCAGGCCCACAGCCAAAAGAAGTGATTTGTGCATAATTCACCTCATCATTTTGCTCGCATACCCATTTTGCAGCCTTAACAATTCTGTTCATATAAGTCCATTGTGAGAGCATATAAGTATCCTGCATATCAAAATCATTATTCAATCTCACAATATCATCACTTATCACACACGCACCAAGAGAAGAAATAATATCACTCAGTTTATGTTGAATCAAAGAATCAGTATGATAAGGTCTTGCAGCCAAAAGTATTATTGGAATATTGTTTGCTTTTGCTTTCTCAAAATATTCTTTCGCCTTTGCTTGCATATCTTTTTCAAATTTACTTTGAGCCTCCAAGCCTTTATTGACAGCATTTTTTATTTGTGCAGAAGAATATTTTAATTCTTTATATTCCTTACATAAAGTCTTGATATAAGTTTCGCAATTCTTCAAAAGCAATTTCTTATCCTTGAAAGTAAAGACAGGATTATCTATTTTTACCTCACTATTATCATAAACAGACATTTGACTTTTAATCAAAACGCTATAAGAAGAAACAATCGGACAATTATATGAATTAGCTACTCCTTCGCTTTCTTTCTTTTCAAAAACAACATAAGGGAAGAAAATACGTTTTAAGCCCTTTGCAATTAGATTATCAATGTGAGAATGCACAAGTTTTGCAGGAAAACAAATATTTTCGCTCATTACTTGCCTTAATCCCTTTTCATAATTGCTATAAGTTGAAAGTTCACTAAGCACAAGGTCTATATCAAGAGAAGAAAAGAACGCTTTCCAAAAAGGAAAATCCTCAAACATATTCAACACCCTTGGAACACCTAATTGCATTTTAGGGTTTGCAAGCGGAGGATTTTCAAAAACTCTTTCCAATTTATAAGTATAAATATTATCTCCTTTTTCTTCTTCGGCTTTTGAAGAGAATATTTTTTCACACTTATTACCCGAATGATATGCTTTATTGTTTTCAAACACATATTTAGTAACAAGGCATTGATTTTCGCAACCCTTACAATTTATTTCCTTAGAAGTAAAACTTGATACCTTTTGAGAAAAAGTTGTTTCTATGTTTTGTTTCTCGTAATTCTCTTTTGCATAAATTGCACAGCCGTATGCACCCATAAGTTCTGGTGTTTGACTACGAAAAACCTTTATTCCTAACATATTTTCCAAGGCTTTCACAATACTATCATTACGCATTGTTCCTCCTTGAACAACAATATTTTTTCCAATATCAAGAGAGTTTAGTTTTAAGACTTTATATAAACAGTTTTTTACAACAGAATAGGAAAGCCCTGCTGAAATATCTGCCACGCTTGCACCTTCTCTAAGAGATTGTTTAACCTTTGAGTTCATAAAGACAGTGCATCGTGTCCCTAAATCACAAGGATTTTTAGCCAAACAAGCAATTTGTGCAAATTCTGCAACAGGATAAGAAAGCGAATTAGCAAAATTCTCTATAAAAGAACCACAACCCGAAGAGCAAGCCTCATTTAATTCTATTTTATTCAGCACTCCGTCTTCAATAAACAAAGCTTTCATATCCTGTCCTCCAATATCAAGAATAAAATCTACCTCAGGACATAAAGATTTTGCAGCTTTGTAGTGAGCAATTGTTTCTACAACAGAATACTCCATAGAAAAAGCAGTTTTAATCAACTCTTCTCCATAGCCTGTTGAACAAGCAGAAACTATATTTATTGTAGCGTTATTTTCTTTACAGGCAGTATTCATTCTCTCTATTGCTTGCTCAACTGCTTTTAAAGCATTACCACCGTTTCTACTGTAATCAGAAAAAATTATATTGCTTTCTTTGTCGGTTAATACAAGTTTTGTTGTAGTAGAGCCACTATCTAATCCAAGAAAACAATCTCCCGAAAAATCTTTTAACGACTTTACCTTCTCTCCCTTTGCTTTATCTTCTCTCCACTCTTTTAATTCTTGCTCACTATTAAATATTGCCTCTAACCTATTGCTTTCTTGTGTTGAAATAGTTGAGATATTTTTTACATTCTCTATCATTTGATTTATATCAGTAGAAAGTCCTTTTTCTCCATCGGTGAAAACACAACCCATTGCAGGAATAAGATTAGAGTTTTCAAGGGTTATGAAATCTTTTTCATCAAGAGAAAGAACTCTTGCAAAGGCTTCTCTTAGCGATTTTATGTAAGTTAAAGGTCCTCCGCAGAATAAAATCTTTGGATTTATTTGCATTCCTTTTGAAAGCGAGGAAACAACTTGCAGAGCAATGGCATTGAAAATCGACACTGCAATATCTTGCTTTGAAACACCTCTTGCAACAAGGTTTTGTACGTCTGTCTTTGAGAAAACACCGCAACGCGATGCAATCGGATAGATATGTTTTGAGTTTTGTGCCAAAGCGTCAAGTTCATCTACACTTACTCCAAGTATTAATGCCATTTGATCGATAAAAGCACCCGTTCCTCCCGCACAATTGCCATTCATTCTCATCACAGGCAAGGAAGAAGTTTTTGAAAAGAAGATAATTTTTGAGTCTTCTCCCCCTATGTCAATTATAGAGTTAATATCCATTGAGAAATGCTTAACAAAATTTGACACAGCAATGACCTCTTGAATAAAAGGCACGTTCAAACGTTCTGAAATTCCAAATCCAGCAGACCCTGTTATAATTACCTCTATTTCTTCATTAGAGTTAAGCTGATTTTTTATGCTTTCAAGAATATTTAACAGCGTTCCTTTAATGTCTGCATTATGTCTTAAATAATTGGAATAAACAATTTCTTTTTTATTATTTACAACTACTGCTTTTGCTGTTGTTGAACCAATATCTATACCTAATTTATACATTATCTTTCTATGATTTTATGTTTGATAATATTAGTTTCTTTATATGAGTCTTTCTTCTTTCCAAAAAAGCTTCTTGTGTTTGAGAATCCATTTCTAAGATTTGTGTAAACAATATTTGTCCTACAAACGACATAACGTCTAAGGATACAATATCTATTAGTAAATCCTCTATTGAAACATCATTTAATTCTCCTTTTTTTTGTTTCATTTCAACAAACATACGAATCTTTCTTAGAACCTCTTTCCCAAATTCAGAAAAAAGTTCTTTCATCATTTTCAAAACCTCACTATTGTGTCTTAATTCGCCAATTATGAAAAACGGAGCATCGGGATTGTTTTTCAAAAAACCAATTTGAGCCTCAATAATATTTTCAATAAAATCTTCAAACGAAATATCCTCTTGTGGAATATCGACAAGAATTTTTAACATCTTTTGTATTTCTTGCTGACATATAATCTTAAAAAGATTTTGCTTGGTGCGATAATAATAATGCACTAAGGCTTGATTGCAACCCACAGCCTTTGCAACCTGAGTTGTAGAAACACCATCATAACCGTGTTGTACAAACAAATCTCTTGCTACAAAAAGGATTTGTTGTTCCATATTATTCTCTTGCATACGCTATTTATTTAACCTATTTAATAACTCTATTAAATAACTTTGCAAAAGTAGAAATTTTTTCTTTACTTTTCAAAAAAAAATCAAAGAAAAAATTAAATTTTTCTTTGATTTTTTTCAAAAAAACTAAGAGTTTTTTCTCTATTTTGCTACTATTATGAAGTAGTTTTTCTTACCTTTTTGAACTAAAATGTATTGCTCGTTCAAAAGACTCTCAGCAGAAGTTATGTAATCTTCTTTTACTTTTTCTTTATTGACAGAAAGTGAGTTTTCTTTTAAGGCTCTGCGAACTTCTCCTTTTGATGCAAGAATTTGAGTCTTCTCTGCTAATAAATCAACTATGTTAATTCCTTGCAAAATTTCTTCTTTACTAACTTCAAAAGTAGGTACTCCTTCAAAAACACTTAGGAATGTAGCACTATCTAAACGTTTCAAAGTGTCGGTTGTACCTTTTCCGAAAAGAATTTCAGAAGCCTCAACAGCTTTGTTGTATTCTTCTTCTCCATGAACGCGTATTGTTATGTCTTTTGCAAGAGCCTTTTGAAGTATTCTTAAATTTGGAGCCTCATCGTGTTGTTTTTCCAAGGCTTCTATTTCATCTTTTGTAAGGAATGTAAAGATACGAATGAATTTCTTTGCATCGTCATCAGAAACATTTAACCAGAATTGATAGAAAGCATAAGGCGAGGTTTTTTCTGCATCTAACCACACATTACCTTTTTCAGTTTTTCCAAATTTTGTGCCATCTGCTTTTGTAATCAAAGGACATGTCATTGCGAAAGCTTCTCCTCCAAGAGTTCTTCTTATAAGTTCTGTTCCGCAAGTGATATTTCCCCATTGGTCTGAGCCTCCCATTTGAAGTTTACATCCATAGTTTTCATACAAATATTTGAAGTCGTATGCTTGAAGCAATTGATAAGAAAATTCTGTGAAAGAAAGTCCTGTTTCAATTCTTTTCTTCACACAGTCTTTTGCCATCATATAGTTCACAGTTATGTGTTTACCCACATCTCTTATAAAATCCAAGAAACTCCACTTGCTATTCCAATCATAATTATTAAGCACCAAAGCCTTATTTTCTGCTTCGGTTTCAAAATCCATAAAACGAGATAATTGTTTTTTTATACACGCTTGATTATGTTGTATTTCTTCTAAGGTTAAAAGCTTTCTTTCTTGACTTTTAAAAGAAGGATCGCCAATCATTCCTGTTGCTCCACCCAATAAAACAATAGGTCTGTGTCCGCTTCTTTGAAGATGAGAAAGCATCATAATGCCTACTAAGTGTCCTATATGAAGACTATCTGCTGTAGGGTCAAATCCTACGTATGCAGTAGCGGTTTGTTTTAAAAATTGTTCTTCTGTGCCCGGCATAATATCGTGTATCATACCCCTCCAACGCAATTCTTCTACGAAATTTTTCATTTTTATTTTTAGTTTTATGCTTTGAGTTTACAAAATTACGTTATTTCTTTATAATTTTGCGAAAAAATATAAAAAATGAAACGATTTTTTGTCATAATACTCTCAATTTTGAGTTTAAATCTTTGTTTTGCTCAAAGCCAACAAAGAGAAAATTTAAAGAAAGATGTTTATTATTTAAGCTCTGATGCTTTGGAAGGAAGGGAGGTCGGAAGCATTGGAAGCTCTCTTGCAAGGGAATATATTTGCTCGCAATTAAATCAAGCAAATGTTAGTCATTATGTTCAAGAATTTGATTTCAACGATGTAAAAAACATAGTTGCAGAAATACGTGCAGAAAAGCCTTTGTATAATCCTGAATACATTGTAATAGGTGCTCACTATGATCATTTAGGAATAAGAAATAATCAAGTATATAACGGAGCTGACGACAACGCATCGGGAAGTGCTATGCTTTTGCAATTAGCCCGTTTGCTAAATGCAAATACAGACAAAATAAATCGTCATATTATTTTAATTTGGTTTGATGCCGAAGAGGTAGGTCTTGTTGGTAGTAAGATATTTGTAGAAAATCCTATGTTTGTTGATACACTTTCTGATATTAAGTTAATGATAAATCTTGATATGGTAGGTTGGTACAAAAATGGTGCTTTGGAAATTGCAAATGTTGCTATGCTTAATGGTTGGAAAGATATATTCTCAAGCACAAAAACCGACTTAAAAATAAAGGTATCTAAGTATGAGAAATCTATTTTCACCGATTCGGACTATTCTTCTTTTGCAAAAAAAGATATTCCCGCAATAACATTGACAACAGGTACAGATTCGCCTTATCATAAGCCCGAAGACGATGCAGAATTGATAGATTACGAGGGCATGGATAGGATTTGCGATTTTGTTTTCAATCTTACCGTAAACGCAAGCAATTATAAAGATTTAGGTTTTTCAGGAAAAAAAACAGACAAACATAAAGGTGAAAGAGATAAATTTGAATTTGGACTAAACTTTGCAATAGGCAGTTGTAATCAATACTATCATAGTGGAAACATTACAGGAAAAAACGGAAGGACTCTAAATAGTGGTTTTATGTTCCTTTACAATATAAACCCTTGGCAAAGTTTAGAATTAGGCGTTCTTGCAAATATGGAACAAAGCAAGCAAATTGAAGGAAAATTTCAAGCAATGAAACTATCCGTTCCTTTGACTTGGAATTTAGGTTACTTTGGTACAGATGTAGGAATAGGATTTAATCTTGGGCTTGCTTACGATTATATCTTTAAAGCACAATTAAACAAGGTAGATTTACAACAAGGAGAGTTTAATCCTCACGATATTGGTTTTGTTTGTGGGTTTAAATTTATTTTTGGTAAGGTTGGATTTAACATAAGCAATAAATTCGGATTTCTGGACCGATATAAAAAAGATGTAAAGATAACTTACAGAGAAACACTCTTTTGTTTAACATATTATTTCTAAGAAAAAAATGAGCGATATAAAGAAACTTGCAGGGCAAACAGCAATTTATGGTTTACCAACTATATTAGGAAGATTTTTAAACTATCTTTTAGTTCCGGTTTACACCTATTCCCTTACGGCAGACAAATACGGAGTGGTTTCAGAGCTTTATGCCTATATTTCTTTCCTTATGATAATTCTCACATACGGCATGGAAACGGCATATTTTCGCTTTTGCCAAAAACACGAAGACAAGTCTGTAGTTTTTAACACGTCTTTATTTTCGCTTTTCTGCACAACCTCGCTTTTTGTTTTGCTTACCTTTTTCAATATCGAGAGCATAAGCAGTGCAATGCAATATGAAAACGAACAAAACTATATTAAATGGTTTTTAATCATTGTTGCACTTGATGCTTTTCGTGCAATACCTTACGCAAAACTACGTCAAGAAAACAAAGCTGCACGTTTTGCCTTGATTAAAAGCATTGATATTTTTTCAAACATAGGATTCAATCTATTTTTCTTTTTCATTCTAAAACCAGATAACCTTGTTGAGTGTATTTTTATTTCAAATTTCTTAGCAAGTGCAATATCTGTTGTGATGCTTCTACCTGAATATTCTAAATTTCGTTTTAAAATCAGTTTTTCTCTTTTGAAACAAATGTTGATTTATGGACTTCCCGTTATGATTGGTGGACTTGCAGGAATGGTAAACGAGACTTTTGACCGTATTGCTTTGAAAAAACTTTTAACTTGCCCCGAAAATACTGCCGATTGCAACACCTACGCAATGCAACAAATAGGAATATATGGTGCATGCTACAAGATTTCTATCGTAATGAGCCTCTTTATTCAAGCATTTAAGTTTGCAGCCGAGCCTTTCTTCTTTTCAAAAATGAAATCGCAAGATGCAAAACAAACCTACTCTTCGGTAATGCTTGTTTTCACTATCTTCCTTCTCACAATCTTTCTTGGAGTAATTGCTTATATGGATTTATTTCAATATTTCGTTAGTGAGGAATACCGAGTTGGCTTAAACGTTGTGCCAATACTTCTTTTGGCAAATTTCTGCTTGGGAATTTATTACAATCTCTCAATTTGGTATAAGGTAAGCGACAAGACAATTTACGGAGCCTACATTTCGGGCATTGGAGCTGCAATAACCTTGGTTTTAAACTTTATTTTAGTGCCACGTTTTGGCTATTTAGGTGCAGCATACACAACTTTGATTTGCTATGCCTCAATAATGATAATTTGTTGGGCGATAGGACAAAAATTCTATCCCGTAAAATACCCTATAAAACGTTTCTTGCTTTATGTAATCCTTGCCTTAGGGTTGTATTTTGTGATGAACGTTTTCCAAAACCTTGACAACACAGCACTAAGACTTTCAATCAACACCCTTTGCGTGCTAATTTTCTTAGCCGTTGCCTTTTTCTTGGATATAAAGAAAGCATTAATAAAATAGATTCGCCACGAATTTTCGGATGTAAACAAAATTTCTATAAATTTAACGCCGAATGCTTGCGATATTTTCAAGTC
>CALEFF010000054.1 GCA_937876865.1 uncultured Bacteroidales bacterium
ATAAGAATAGTAACCGACAAAGCCGTAAGCACACAAAAATTGATAGTTGAATAACATTTAACAATCAAATAACCCAAAAGAGCGATTCTTTATAGAGTCGCTCTTTTTTTTGTATAAAAAATAAATAAAATTTTGTAGATATTAAATTATTATGTAATTTTGCAGTCGCAAAGGGTTCTCTATGCAGAGATTAAAAGGGAATTTGGTGAAAATCCAAAACAGTCCCGCTGCTGTGAGTTCATAAAAGGATACCGAAATATCTTGTTGCCACTGTTGAAATAAAGTAAATGGGAAGGCTATCGGTGTTGAACGAGTCAGAAGACCTGCCTTTTGTTTAAAGTTTTGAGCTTTCGAGGAAAGAGCTTTAGACATAAGATGCGGTTTTTTATTCAGCAATTTTGTCTTTCTTTTTTCAATTAAAGCTCTATGGTTTTAAAACTAAATTTTAAAAACAATAGAGACATGAAAAAATTTTTAATCAGTTTGGTTGCACTATTTGCAACTATGACAGTTTCTGCTCAATTTGATGGAGCAGTAGGCACAGAAGGTTGCCGAGCAATTAATATTTCTAATCCGAGAATTCAATCTTGGGCTTTGGGAGTTGAAGTCCAAAGAGGCTTTCAAGGAAATTCAACAACAAATTATGCATCTTATGGAAAACCTTACAATGCACAAGGTTGTCCCGACAGCACAACAACAACTTGTGTTTCATTAGGAGATGGAGGAATTGCATTAATAACATTTTCCTCTCCAATAATAGATGGAGAAGGTGAAGACTTCTGTGTATTTGAAAACGGTTTCAATTCAACTTACTTGGAATTAGGTTTTGTAGAAGTGAGTAGCGATGGAGAACATTTTTACAGATTTCCCGCAACAAGCTATACAACATACAATGATATTCGTCCGGAATTGCTAAACAACATTGCAGGAAAACATGAAGTTGGTTGGGGTACACCTTTCGACCTTTCAGAAATAGAAGGCGATGAGTTTTTTAACAGAAACAATGTAAGATATGTACGTATTGTTGATATAATTGGAGGAGTTGATACAGACTCGCAAGGGAACGTAATCTACGATGGCACATCAGGTGGTCCTTCAACAGGATACGACCTTACAGGAGTAGGAGTATTGAATCAAGGAAGCAGTTATTTTGTCGCAGATTGCGAAGGTCTATTAACATCTGCCGATACTCATGAATTGATAAGTGCAGACAATGGAGAGATGGATGCAGATGGCAATTATCGCCTTTCTTACCTAAGCAATGGTCTGCTTTATGATGCATTAGGACTATATGGAGGAATGTTTGCTTGTGGATTTGGGCCATCTAATCACACTACATCGACAGGTGTAACATCTTATTCATCAGCTTCACTTTGCGGATTAGAAGGATTAGGAAATACTTATATGGTTGGATATTACAGTGATTTTATAGGAACAGAGGAACATAACGTTGTAAGAAAAGAAGACGATACTCCTTTCTATCCTATTGGAGTTTATGTAAACAATTCAATGAGTGCTTACAATTATATGAATACAGCAAGTTTTGCAAATGACGGACACTACCTTAATATTATTGCAACAGGTTATGATGAAAATGGAAACGTAACAGGAAGCAGCATTACATCACTTGCAAACGCAAATAACGTAGTAAAAGAATGGAAATACTTTGATTTAACCCCTTTAAATGAATGCGTAAAGGTTGTTTTCACACTTCAAACCGATGATGACTCCGGTTATGGAATGAATATACCTGCATATTTCTGTATAGACGCATTTTCTTACGTAAATACAATTGATACATCAACACCATGCGATGCACCAACTGAACTTTTGGTAAGCGATATCACAGAAAACTCTGCAGAAATCACTTGGAACGGAGTAGCAGACACATACGAATTAAAGATAAACGGTTCAGAAACAGAAACCCTTACAACAACAAGCAAAACATTGACAGACTTAATTCCTAATACCACTTACACAATAGAAGTAAGAGCCGTGTGCGAAGAACAAACATCAGAATGGGTTTCAATAACTTTCACAACACTTGAACAAATAGAAGGAGGAATAGGAACAATTGCAACAACCTTAAACACAATCACAGCAACAATCTATCCAAACCCTGCAACAGACAATGCAACAATGGAAATCGTAGGATTAGACCAAGACGCTAAGATAGTAATCAGCGACCTACAAGGAAGAATCCTAAGCCAAGAAGCAATAAGTGCAGGTACAACACGCTACACAGTTAATGTTAGCAATATGGCAAGTGGAGTTTACTACATAAGAATAGTAACCGACAAAGCCGTAAGCACACAAAAATTGATAGTTGAATAACATTTAACAATCAATAAACCCAAAAGAGCGACTCAAACAAAAGAGTCGCTCTTTTTTTTCTTTGTTTTAGAAAAATAATTCTTTGTTTTAGAAAAATAAATCAAAGAAATAATTTTCTAAAACAAAGAAATATTATCTTTGCATTTGAGAAACAAAAAAATGTTATGGAGAATACTGAAAGAATTGACAAGGTCTTGAATTTTTTAATTGAAAACAATATTCCTTTTTCTCATTATCTTCACCCTGAGGGCAAGACTATTGAGGAGGCTAAGCGTTGGTGGAAAGACGATGGTAGTGTTCATTGCAAGAATCTCTTTTTTCGCAATCATAAGGGCAACAAGCATTATTTAGTTTGTTTTCATTGTGATTATGAACTCGATATTCACGACTTGGAACAAAGACTTAAAGCAAGACTTCTTTCGCAAGGTTTACCTTCTTGTGGTAAATTGTCCTTTGCTTCGCCTGAGAGAATGATGCGTTACTTGGGTTTGGAGCCGGGAAGTGTGTCTCCCTTTGGTTTGATTAACGATTTGGAGCATCATGTGCATCTTTTTCTTGATGAAAAGTTGCTTTCTGCCGACAAACTCTCTTTTCACCCGAATGATTGTCGTGGTACGGTGGTGATAGATAGGGGAGAGTTTGAACGTTATCTTTCAATTGTTGGCAATAGTTATGAGTATTTGACTTTATATTAAGGGAGTTTTTCTTTGAGATACAATATTATTTAATTATAATTTGTATTTTTGCAGGGTAAAAATGCGGATAGTCGCACTAATAACCTTTATTATGAGAATAGAGCGTAAAAGAAATCTTAAAAAACTTATTAATAGCAGGCAAAATGGTCAGATAAAAATAATTACAGGTGTTAGGCGTTGTGGTAAGTCTTATTTGCTTGGCGTTTTATATAGGGATTATCTTATGCAAGAGGGCGTTTTGCCAGAGCAGATTATTAGTATTGAATTGGATAACGATATAAATATTCGTTATCGTAATCCTTTGGAACTTGGAAATTATCTAAGAGATAGGGTTAGTGATAAAAAAACTGATTATTATATTTTACTTGATGAAATTCAAATGGTGGAAAGTATTGATAATCCTTTCCTTCCAAAAGGCTCTGGTGTAAAAATTACTTTTGTAGATGTTCTTTTAGGGCTTAAAAGTTTGCCAAATGTAGATGTTTATGTTACTGGCAGTAATTCTAAAATGTTGTCTTCTGATGTTGCTACTGCTTTTCGAGATAGGGGTGAACAAATTCATATTACTCCTCTTACATACGAGGAATTTTATGCAGCTTATCCAAATGATAAACGTTATGCTTGGCGTGAGTTTATGACATACGGCGGAATGCCATTTGTGTTACATAAAAATACTCATGAGGAAAAGTCTAAATATCTACAAGATTTATTTCGTTTGACTTATATAAAAGATGTTATAGAACGTAATAGATTGCGAGCAAATGTTGAAGTTATTGATGAATTGCTTAATGTTGTTGCTTCTTCTGTTGGTTCTTTGTCTAATCCTTCTCGATTGTCAAATACATTTCAGTCAGTCAAAGGTTTGAAGATAAAGAATGAAACAATATCTTCTTATTTGGATTGTTTTATTGATGCTTATATATTGAGTAAGTCTTATCGTTATGATATTAAAGGTCGTTCTTATATTGATACTCCTTTGAAATACTACTTTACGGATGTTGGTTTGAGAAATGCACGTCTTAATTTTCGTCAACAAGAAGAAAATCACATCATGGAAAATATTTTGTATAATGAACTTATTGCACGTGATTTTAATATTGATGTTGGAGTTGTGGAATATAATCATGTAGATGAGAATGGTAAAAAGGTAAGAACTCAACTTGAAGTTGATTTTGTAGTTAATAAAACCGACAAACGTTATTATATTCAGTCTGCACTTACTGTGGCAAATGAAGAAAAACGAAAACAAGAAACAAATTCTCTAAATAGAATAGATGATTCTTATACAAAGATTGTTGTTGTTAGAGATAATATATTGCCGTGGATAGACGAGAAAGGTGTGCAGTACATAAATATTGAGGACTTTTTGTTGGAAAGGATTAACTTATTATAAAAAAAGCCGAATCGTTTGACTCGGCTTTTTGTTTTATTGTTTGTTTTGTTTATTTTGCGTAGTTTACTGAGCGAGTTTCTCTGATTACTGTTACTTTTATCATTCCTGGGAATACCATTTCGCTTTGGATTCTCTTTGATAAGTCCATTGAGATTTGGTTTGCTTCTTGGTCCGATACTTTTTCTGCTGAGACAATCACTCTTAATTCTCTTCCGGCTTGTATTGCGTATGTTTTAACTACACCATTGTAGCTCATAGCCATTTCTTCCAATTTGTTTAATCGGTTGATGTAAGCCTCAACTACTTCTCTTCTTGCACCAGGTCTTGCTCCTGAGATAGCATCGCATACTTGTACGATTGGAGCGTAAAGACTTTCCATTTCTATTTCATCATGGTGTGCTCCGATTGCATTGCAGATTTCTGGTTTTTCTTTATATTTTTCTGCAAGTTTCATACCGTGAATTGCGTGTGGAAGTTCTGGCTCGTTATCTGGCACTTTTCCTATGTCGTGAAGAAGACCTGCTCTTTTGGCTATTTTAGGATTTAAACCTAATTCACTTGCCATTGTTGCACAAAGGTTAGCTACTTCACGAGAGTGTTGCAATAGGTTTTGTCCGTAAGAAGAACGATATTTCATCTTACCTACTATTCTGATTAATTCAGGGTGTAGGTTCATAATTCCAAGGTCTATGCAAGTGCGTTTACCTGTTTCTATTACTTCTTGTTCGATTTGTTTCTTTGTTTTTGCAACTACTTCTTCTATTCTTGCAGGGTGAATGCGTCCGTCAGTAACAAGTTTATGTAAAGAAAGGCGTGCAATTTCTCTTCTTACAGGATCAAAGCATGAAAGCAAGATTGCATCAGGAGAGTCGTCTATTATTACTTCTACTCCTGTTAGATTTTCAAGTGTACGAATGTTTCTTCCTTCTCTTCCTATGATTCTTCCTTTTACTTCTTCGCTTTCAAGGTTGAAAACCGATACTGTGTTTTCTATTGCGTTTTCTGTTGCTGTGCGTTGAATAGATTCTATAACGATTTTCTTGGCTTGTTGATTTGCTGTTAGTTTTGCTTCTTCAACAATGTCCATAATTTTGCTCATTGCTTCGTCTTTTGCCTCTTCGGTAAGCGTTTCTACTAATTGAGCCTTTGCTTCTTCGGCTGATAGTCCTGCGATTTGTTCAAGTTTAGCAACGCTTTCTTTGTAAGTTTTTTCAACTTCTTGTTGTCTTTGTTGAAGTTTTTCTACTTGTTTGTTAAGACTTTCTTTTGCTTGAAGGAATTCGTTGCTTTTCTTTTGTAGCTCTTCTACTTTTTGATTAAGTGTTTGTTCTTTTTGTTTGATTTTGTTTTCGGCTTGCATTACTTTGTTGTTGCGTTCTTGAACTTGTTTTTCATGCTCGCCTTTTAGTTGCAAGAATTTTTCTTTTGCTTGCAACATTTTTTCTTTTTTAATGATTTCAGCCTTTTCTTCTGCTTCTTTTAGTAAAGCACGGCCTTCTTTTTCTAACTTATTTTTTAAGCTTGTGTGTGATAGAAGTATTCCAACTCCCAATCCAACTACTAATCCGATAAGGATATATACAAATACCATAATTATTAAAGTTTATTATTTATAAATATGGCAACTTATTCGGAGAGAGAAGAAATTGTGCGAAAATAAAACCGCATCTTTTCTTTAAATGGAGCGTGTAAACTCCTAATTGATAAGTTTTGAGTGCCTTTTGTTATCAAACTTCCACCGTCTCAAAAGAGAATCCTTGCGGATTGAGGCCTGTTTTATCCAAAATGAGCGTTCTCGTTTAATTTTTTTTCTGTTGAATTTACGTACTGATTTTTAGAATCGATGCGGTATGTCATTTGTTCAATATCTCTGTAAGATATTTGTCTAATTCGGTTAATCTATTTTCTATTTCTTTATTGTCAGACTTTGTGTTTTGTTGTTGAAGTCTTATATAAGAAGTCATATATTGTAAAAGCACCATTGCAAGTAAGTCTTGATTGTCTTTGTAAGAGTACATACTTGCGTATCTTTTTAGTGTTTCATTCACTATTTCAGAGGCTTTGTTGAAAATATCTCTATCGCTCTCGCTGATATTTACTTTGTATTTTCTATTCGCAATATCTATTTCTATTTTTACGTCCTCGTCCATAGTTAATCGTTATGATTTTCTGTCGAAATTAGTAAAGCCAAACTTTTTTCTATCTTACGCAACAATTCGTCTATTCTCGTTTTTAATTCTTCAGTCTCTTCTCGTTGCTTTGTTCTTTCTTTTTTTTCTAAGTTTTCTATTTTGTTAATTAAATTTTGTTTTTCTTCTATTAGAATGGTGTTTTCTTGTTTTAGTTTGTGGTTTTCAGTTTCTAATTTTTGTGTTTTATCCACCAAAAGCACGACTTTGTTTTCTATTTCCTCTATTATGCTTTGTAGTTTTTCCATTCTAATTTAGAAATTTTTCAAGTGCAAATATAATTTTTATTTTTTAATTAACGCATTATTCAATAGGTAAATTATGTCCCATGCGTTCTTTTTTTGTTTTTAAGTAACGTTCGTTGTGTTTTGTAGGCTCTATTACAATTGGAACAGTATCAACAATTTGTATTCCGTAACCTTCCAATCCGCTTCTCTTTTTTGGATTGTTTGAAATCAATCGAATCTTTGTTGCTCCCATATCTCTTATTATTTGAGCTCCAATTCCGTAATCTCTTTCATCGGCTCTAAATCCTAAGGCAAGGTTTGCATCTACTGTGTCCATTCCTTGTTCTTGTAGGTGATAGGCTTTTAGTTTGTTTACAAGTCCAATGCCTCTTCCTTCTTGACTCATATAAACTACCATGCCTTTTCCTTCTTTTTCAATCATTTCCATTGCAGAATGAAGCTGTGCTCCGCAATCACATTTGCAAGATCCGAAAATATCTCCCGTAGCACAAGAAGAATGAACCCTACAAAGAATTGGTTCATCTTTTGTCCACTCTCCTTTTTTCAATACCATGTGAGTTGTTTCTTTGTCTTTTTCAGTGTAAGCTATTAGTTTGAAATCTCCCCATTGAGTTGGAAGCGACACTTCTTGTTCTCTATTGATTAAAGTCTCGTGTTGAACTCTATATGCTATTAAATCTTTTATTGTTATTATCTTTATGCCAAATTCTTCTGACTTTTTCAACAATTCAGGCATTCTTGCCATTGTGCCGTCTTCATTCATAATTTCTATAAGTGCGGCAGCAGGTTGCAATCCCGCTAAACGAGCAAGGTCTATTGAGGCTTCTGTGTGTCCTGCTCTTTTTAAAACTCCGTTATCTTGTGCATAAAGAGGATTTATGTGTCCTGGACGTCCAAATGTTGTTGCAGTAGAGTTTGGATCGGCTAATGCCTTGATTGTTTCTGCTCTGTCGTGAGTAGAAACTCCTGTTGAACAACCCTCTAATTTATCAACTGTAACGGTAAAAGGTGTTCCAAGTATAGAAGTGTTATTGCTAACTTGTCTATCTAACTCTAATTCTTTGCAACGTTGCATAGTAATAGGAGCGCATAAGACACCACGTCCTTCTTTTAACATAAAATTAACCTTTTCTGGTGTTATTTTTTCTGCGGCTATTATGAAATCACCTTCGTTCTCTCTGTCTTCATCATCTACTACAATAACAAATTTGCCTTCTTTGAAATCTGCTATTGCTTCTTCTATTGTATTTAGTTTTATATCCATTAGTTTTTATATTGTCGTTAATTATTTTAATTTGCAAATATACGCAATTTTCTTTGAAATATGCATTAAAAAATGTTTCTTCTTGTAAGTTTTTGTATCTTTGCACCGAAAATGTAGTGGATTTATGGAGTTTTTTCACGTAATAACACAAGGGATTTTGTTTGGCTTTACTTTATCTTTTATGGTAGGGCCTGCATTCTTTTCTCTCTTGCAAACAAGTATTACTTACGGCTTTAAGGCAGGAGCAAACCTTGCTTTGGGAATCTCTTGCTCAGATATAATTATGGTTTTTATATCTTGGTTTGGACTATCCTCTCTTTTTGCATCGGAAAAGGCTCAATTAATTATAGGATTGATAGGAGGAGCGGTAATAATTATATTCGGAGTGTATAATTTTACTAAAAAACAAATTATGCAACCTACAAGAAGTATAGTAGATATTAAAACAAAGTTCCATTTCAAATACTTTGCAAAAGGATTCGTCTTTAACGTAGCAAATCCTGGCGTTTGGATTTATTGGCTCTTGCCTATAAGCGTTGCAAGTAGTTATAATACAAATGAACAGATTCTTTTCTTAGCATTTATCTTAATTACGGTTTTGTTAATGGATATTGTAAAATGTGCAATAGCTAATGAATTGAAAAACTTCCTTACAATCAAGGTTGTTTTAGTTATAAATAGGGTAGTAGGTGTGATTTTAATTTTATTTGGTATTTATTTAGCCTGCTCACCATTCTTTCCCGATGTTAATTTATTAGATATATCTAAATAAGATTATGAAAAAAATAAAAAAGACAACAATCCTTTTTCTTATAGCGAGTTTATTTTTAAGCGTTCCTATGGTTTTTCAATCTTGCTCATCGAGTAGCGATGCTGTAATGGTAGGAGTACCGAAGCAAAAATTGAAAAAAAGTCATAAAATAGGAAAGTATAAAGTTAAATCTGCCAAAGACAAAAAACCAAAGACAAAAAGCAGAAAATAAGTCTTTACTTTTTGAAATTTTTTCAAAGAAAAAAATAAATAAATCAAAGAAAAAATTTGAGATTTCTTTGATTTTTTATGTGCTTCGTGTTTTAAGGTAAGTGCTTTTGCATTTCTTCTACAAATATTTGATTATCTTTGATAATACTACTTGTAGAAAAAACAATCTCTTTGTTTGGAGAAATAAGGTAATAAGAAGGAAATCTATACAGATCAATTACTTTATGTAATCCATTTGCTGAATACAACAAACCTTTTGCATTAAGCAATTCTTCGGTTTTACGCATTCTGCTAAAATCTTTTGCAAATGGATTTATGCAAATAACCTTTATTCCATTTTTTTCTAATTCTGAAAATCCTTTTTCTTTTTTTTCTTTTGCATAGTTAGCAATCCACGTTTTACAAGCAGAACAACCCTCATACCAAGTTACAAGTAAAATCCATGAATTCTCATTTTTTAGGTTTGTAGTGTCTTTATCGCTATTTACTAAATTCCATTCCAAAATTTCATTTGTTAGAACAGTGAATTCTTTTCCTTTTACGACATAGGCTTTTGAAGGATTTGTGTCATTGCAATGCTCAAAAATAGTATATACAGGATTGTTTTCATTAAATATATTTACAAATTCAGTATCTTTGTTTTCAAAAGAAAGATTAGTATAACGACAAATAGCATATTCATCTTCATACATTGGCGTTCCATCTAATTTCATTTCTTGCCATTTGACACTCTCAATAAAATCAATTTCTTTATTAAATAGAATTTCTATTTCATTATAATATTTAGTAGATTCACCTTTATGATTTGTGCTTATGAATGTACATGTTTTTCCAAAGAGAATATCATATCTTTTGCCTTCTATAATTGTATCTTGTATAATTCGTTTAATTCTTATATCTCTGTCATCATCAATAAAAGCAAACGCACACAAGTCTTTATGTAAATGAGAATATAGAGTCGATAGCATTCCCTGATACTTACTTGGCTCGTTTTTCTTTGGAGCCAAGTAGTACATAATCTCTTCTGTTGTGGAATTTATCCAAGTAAAATCATTATAAGTCAATCTCATGGCATACTCGCTATTAGAAACGGTATATAGAATAGGCTCTTTATTATTTCGGTTTATATAAACATTGGTATGAAAAGTATTTGTGTCTTTTTTACTATAATGAATGCGTTCAAGAGTATAAGAAACATAAGGCTTGTTGAAAGATTTATAAGCATAATTCTTACGAAAACGTTTTCCTATACTTGATTGCGAAAAACAAATTCCACTTAGTAAAAATATAAATGCGAGAGTGATTAAAATATACTTTTTCATTTAAAATTGATGTTTAAGTTTATTTTTAGTCCTGCAATTAACGCTGCTAAAATTTTTATGTTTTTTATTGTTAATAATTTCGCAAAGATAAATAAAAAATGATATGTAGAAAAATTATTTCTTTACATTTTTGGAAGACTGTTTTGAAAGTCGTAAGTGTCTGCGTGCTTTGCTAAAATAAAGTGCGACAAGCCGTTTGTAAGAAAAATATTTGGGGCGTTGAGTGTGTGATTGTAGGCAAGGACTTGGTCAATTGTCTTTTGGGTTATTTCAACCTCGGTGCGTTTGCATTCAACTAAAAGAAAAGGTTTTAATTCTTTGTCGTAAACTAATATATCGAATCGTTTATTCATTCCGTTTACTTTTAGGCTTCCTTCAACTGCAATAAGTTCTTTTGGATAGGTGTTTGCAAGAAGGTGAACGCAGTGTTGCCTTACCCATTCCTCTGGCGTGAGAGCAACGAATTGCTTTCTAATTATATCAAAAATTTCCTCTCCCGAAGAGTTTTGTCTTATCGAGAGAGGAAATTTTGGAAAATTTAATTCTATTCTATTATTCTTCACTTTCTCCTCCGCCTGATTCTCCACCTGCACCGTTGTCTAAGCGTTTTTTAGGTGCTTTTTTCATTGGTTTTCCATCTCCAAATCTATAAGAGAAGTTCAAAGTAAGTGATTGACGATAAGGTCTTCCGTGACGGAATGAGATATAATCGTCAGTTATTGTTGTTGAATTATGTCCTGCTGTTCGGAAAATATCGGCATATCTCAATGAAAGTGTGATTTTTTTGTTTATGTTTTTCTTTATAGCAATGTCAGAGAAGAAACGTGCTGCTCTTTCGCCTTGAATTGTCTTGTTTGCTGCAAAATACATTGCAGAGGCTTGAATTGTCCATTCGCCAGGTAGGTTCATTGTAGAATTTAACTTAGCGTCCCAATTGAAAGATTTTATTTCCTTGTCGTTAATGATTGTTGCGTCAGTGTAGTTTCCGAAAAGGTTAGCACTAATGTTTACTTTCCACCATTTTGTTATTTGTTGGTCGATGATAAGTTCCAATCCATAGTTTACACTCTTTTCAATATTCAAACTTGTTTGTGCAAGTTTTCCTTTATCTACTTCATCGCCTGCAATATCTAACACCCAATCAAATCCATACTTTCTTGCGTTCTCTTCTGTCCAAAGGAAATTAAACCAAGATATTCTGTTGTTGGTTTGACGGTAATATGCAGATGTGAAAATTGTTGTTTTAGGCAAAATTATTGAATATCCCAATTCAACAGCGTCTGTATATTCAGGGTCAATGTTTGGATTACCAAAACGAATGTGCTCAGGGTTTGATAAATCTACGTTTGGCATCATTGTCCACATATTAGGACGATTGATTCTTCTTGAATAAGAAAGTTGAGCCGATTGCATATCTGTTATTTGGTAAGAAAGGTGAACGGTAGGGAAAGGAGAGGTGTATTGTTTGTTGATAGAGTCATTTTCTTTACCTAACATTTCTTTTCTTCCGTTTAAACTTGTGATTTCTCCTCTTAATCCGATTTGACCACTTAATTTTCCGTAAGAATATCCAACTGTTGCGTAAACGGCATTGATGTATTCTGTGTTGTAGAATTCATAACTCATGTCGTCATTTCTTACATTGCTGCCATTTAAGTAGTAATCGTAAATAGAATAGCGATTAGAATAGTTGAGATTGTAACCAACTTCCATTTTTAATGTTTTAGAAAAAGGGTGAGAGTAATTAATGTTCACAACCGCTCTTTTGTTATTTGATTCCGAAACATCTCTTTTTTCATAATTTGGTATAGTTGGATTCCAATAATCTAATGTTTGAGTACTTTCTCTATAATGTTTTCCAATATTCCAATTAGCGTCAATCATTAATTCTTGTTCAGGATTATCAAATTGTTTAGTGAAGTTTAAAGAAAAAGTATTGAAGTTTCCATTGCTATTACCCGATGTGATTTGATCTAAACTACGAGCAGAATATAATGAAGTGTCAATTCCATATCTTTGATCTAAAAGATTTTCATTAGCAATTATGGCATCATCTGTTGGGTTTCCGTGAACTCTTCCATTGTAAGAAAGGGTTAAAGATGTCTTATCGTTTATATACCAATCAAATCCTATTTTTCCTCCACCGCTTAAATTTGTAGAATTACCTGTTTGTTTGCTTCTCATCCAAGCCTCTAAACCATCTTTTGTAGGATTTAATAAGAGTTTCATATTATCGCTTCTTCTTCCTCTTTCATTGAATCTTCCGTCCATAGAAGCCGAAAATCCCCATTTCTTTGTAGAATAATTTATACCTGCACTACCATTCAAACGTGGCATAAATTTTTCAATAGCACTACCTGCAGTTAAATTAACATTACCACTTAAACCCTTATTTCCTTTTTCCTTTAACTTAATGTTGATAATACCACTCATTCCCTCAGGGTCGTATTTTGCAGAAGGGTTTGTGATAACTTCAATATTTGCAATAGTTGAAGCAGGTATTTGAGCTAAAACAGTAGCCAAGTCATTACCCAAAAGTTCCGAAGGTTTTCCGTCAATAAGTACTTTTACATTAGAATTTCCTCTTAAACTAACCGCTCCATCTTCATCAACAGAAACAGAAGGCACGTTTTCCAAAACATCAGAGGCATCTCCGCCGGCAGAAACCAAATTCTTTTCAACATTGATTACACGTTTGTCCAATTTATACTCCATCATCTGACGCTCAGCCACGATTTCTACCCCCGAAAGAACCTCCGCATTAGTGTTCATAGCAAGAGTGCCAACATTCAAAGGCTTTCCTTTTAACTTAATGTCCTTATAAATGTCTTTGTAACCAATGAAACTCAAACGCATAATAAAACTCCCGTTAGCCTTCACTCCTTTTATTGAGAAATTTCCTTTCTCGTCAGTTACCGTACCATCAATTAGTGTAGAATCTTTTACACTCAACAGCGTAACATTAACAAAAGGTAAAGTCTCTTCGGAGTTTGCATCAATAACTTGTCCACTTACAGAGACTTTCTGTGCTTGACCTTGTGCAAAAACATTGTTTGCTCCAAAGATAAACAACTGCAAAAGCAGAATAATCAAAGATTTTTTCATATCTATTTTAATTTAAAAACTTATAAAAACGCAATTTTGACAACAAAACACACGTTAAGTTTAATTCTCTAAGAAAAAAATATTGTATATTTGCCACTTGAAATAAATAAAACAAAGAAAGAAAATATGAAAAAACTATTTTTAGCAATTGTTTCGCTGTTTGCGATAATTAATTTAAACGCACAAAAAGATATAAAATGGGGTGAAAGATTCTATGATATATTAGATGATTGTCAAGATGCAGAAATAGTAGCCCAAGATAACAATGGATTCTATATGTGGTATTGCATGCAAGAGTATAAAGGCGAAGGCGAATTTGAACTCAACTATTACGTTGCAAGAAGCGATTATAACTTAAATGTAGATAAAATTGTAAGAATAGAATTTCCTCACCCAACCTTCAAAATAGAACAAACTTGGAGAGCAGGCGATTGTGTAGGATTTATTCTTAGCCGTATAACAGAAGATAAACCCGTTCAAAACAAAAGAACATCTAAGAAAAAAAATCAAGTAGTAGAAAAATCAGGAACAGCCAACCTTTACACACAATTCTTTCATTTGAGAGATATGCGACTAATGGATAAACCAGAAAAATTTAAGACATTCCGTTACTTTGCCAAAGAAGGAGAAAAACCATACCTATTCAATTTCTCAGAAAACAAAACAAAACTTGCATTTGCCTTCTTTGAAAAAGATACAGCAGGAGCAAAAGCCGTTCAAATAGAAGTTTTTGATGAAAGAATGCGTATGCTATGGGAAAGAAAACATGCATTAAAAATAAGTAATCCAGAATATCAAATACATGACATAAGCGTAAACAACGAAGGCACAGAAACTCTTTTGGCAATCCGTTCCTATACAACAGGAAAAAAAGTACAACACACCGATAGTAAAGCACACCTAATTTGGCTCACACAATATGAACAAAGACAATATGAACAACAAATAGAAAAAGCATGGCCAACCGACATTAAATGTGCCTTTAACCTCGAAGGAGATTACTTAATGGCAGGATATTATGGAAAAAATGCAGACAAACCAAAACTTGCACAAGGAAGCTTTGCATACAAATACGACCAAAGAAGAGGTTATTTAAAAAACAGTAGCACAAGAAATTTCAAAGAATACGAAACAGACGAAATGGTAAAAGAAGGTCTACCAAAACCCTCAGACCAAACAGCCAAGATAAAAACCTTAGTTTCAATGATAGGAAGCAACCTTGTAATGATAGGCGAACAAGAATTCAAATCAACAATAATACCACCAAAACGCCGAGATGAAAAACCAACAGGCGAAGACGCAATGTATTATAGAGATATAATAATAACAAATATAGACAAAAATGGAACAGTAACCTCAAACTCTTACATACCAAAACGCCAAAAAGACTTTGAAGGTAAAGAATGCTATAATTCATTCGCAATGACAAGAGACCGCTATGGCATATATATAATGTTTAACGACCACATAAAAAACTACGATAACAACGCTTTTACACCAGTCAAATGCTACAATGGTGACAAAATGCGAACACAAGTAAACTTCGTACAAGTATTCTCAGACGGATCATACCGTTGGAGCAAAGCCTTTGACACAAAACAAATGAAAATGCCATTTTTCAAAACTCTATACCTAACAACCACAAGCAAAATCCTATTCTTCTCACGCTTCCAAGACCACAACATATTAGGCGAATTTGAAATAAGATAGAAAAAAGATGAAAAAAAAGAAGGGTAACGTATATCAACCACCCTTTACTATAAATGATGAGATAAGCACTCTTACTATTAAGATAGGAGAACAAATAGGTAGATTATCAGTAAGAGTGCTTGAACAACCTACACCACAATTAAGAAAACAAAATCGCATAAAAACCATACAATCATCATTGGCAATAGAAAATAACTCTTTGTCAATAGAACAAGTAACAGATATTATAGAAGGAAAACGAGTATTCGGTGCACCAAATGAAATAAAAGAAGTAAAAAATGCAATAGATGCTTATAACCTTCTATTTGAACTCAATCCATATAACGAAAAAGACCTACTTAAAGCACATAAACTAATGACCTCTGAATTAGTTTCAGAAAGTGGTATTTATAGAAAAGGAGGCGTAGGAGTGTTTAAAGAAGATAAATGCTTACATTTAGCACCACCAGCCGATAGAGTGCCAACACTAATAAAAGAATTATTACAATGGGTTGAAACAACCACAACCCACCCTTTAATAAGTAGTTGTGTTTTTCATTATGAATTTGAATTTATACATCCATTTGCAGATGGTAACGGACGAATGGGGCGAATGTGGCAAACACTCTTGCTAATGCAATGGCAACCTATTTTCGCATGGCTACCAGTTGAAACAATAGTAAAAGAACATCAACAACAATATTACCAAGCTATTGCACAAAGCGATGCAACCGCAAATAGTACCCCTTTTATAACTTTTATGTTACAATGCATATTGAAAGCATTACAAGAAATAGAAAAAAGTAACCAGAAAAGTAACCAGAAAAGTAACCAGAAAATTCTTACTGAAATTAGAAAAAATCCTAAAATTTCAATCAAAGAACTACAAGAAATCACAAACTTGTCAGAAAGTGGCGTAAAAAAGATAATTCGACAATTACGACAAGACAATCAAATACAAAGAATCGGCGGAGCAAAAGGCGGATATTGGCAAGTGTTAGAAGAAAAATAGAATAAAATGAACTAAAACGATTAAAATTTGGTCATTTAGCGTAATTTGAAATTAAGATAAATAAACCAAAGCCCTAAAAAATGAAACGTTTTTTAGGGCTTTGCTGTTTGATTATTAGAAATAGAAATATAATTAAATATTAAAGAAAATATGTATTAAAAAACAATTTTAAGGATTTTATATGTCTTTTTATTTATTTTAGAACTAATTTGTGAAGTATTTTGAAAATTTCTGCTCCAGCATAAATACCCTTAGATTTTGTTTTTATTGCTTTGTTAATATGTAGTTTTGAATGTCCTGGAAGAATAGCAATTTTTCCCTCTTTAACGAAAGCCATATCAACATCGCTATCACCAGCTGTCACAATCATTTTATCTGGAAACATATTTCCTATATGCCTTAAAGCTAATACTTTATCTAAAAATTTAGGTATTATATACAACTTTCTGCCTTGCTTTTCTATTTTATATAATGATAAATCT
>CALEFF010000055.1 GCA_937876865.1 uncultured Bacteroidales bacterium
CTTTCTGCACGTTCTCGCCTGGAAGGCCGTCACCGGCACCCAGGGAAAGGGACCATCCCTGAGCATTGACACCTGCAAAAGAAGCAAATGCCAAAGCAAGAGTCAGAAATAAATTTTTTCTCATAACGTAAAAATTAAAAAAAAATAAAAATAAAATCTCTCAAAACCAAAACCATTTCAGGCTGCGGGTGCTATGCTGTTTATAGTCAATGTGTTGTGCTACAATTGCATGATATCTCCGCACAAAAATGGTATTTTATCACGCAAAGGTTGTGATATTTATTTGAAATAGCAAGAAAAAAGTGTGAAAAATAAAAAGTTTTGGAATAAAATGAAAAAAATAGTTTTGTTTTTGAAATATCTGTTTAAAAATAGATAAAATTTAAAAAAATAGTTTGTTTTGTATATTTTATATTAGCATTGCTCCTATTACACCTGCTAATGAAAGAATGAAAGCATAAAACATTAAATCCTGTATTAAACCTGTAATAATTGCAAAGCGAGTTTTCTCTACCACTATTTTTTCAGTAAAGAATTTCTTTGTTGTAAGTTTGTTGTCCTGTTCCATAATTAAAATCTATTGTCTGTGTTTTCTTTGTTCTCTGTTGAGGAAGTCTCGTCTATCTTGAACAAGTAAATGTTCTTTGCGGATAGCGTCCTGTAAATCTCTCTTGATAAGTTCTTTACATTGAGAATACCTCTTGCGTAAGTTACCATTCCTAATCCTAAGTTTATAATCGCTAACAATGTCAGCAAGATTATCGCCGTAATTTGTAGTGCCATATTTTTCTTCGTTTTCTTTTGTATATAATTTTATTTTATAATATCTCGGCATCTTATAATTGAATGAACCGAGTTTTACTGTCCAAGTCTGTTTCTTAAATGGATTCTTTAAATGAAATCTGATATTTGCGGGGCTTTCAATATAGTTTGCTCCGAGTTTAGTGCTCATTCTGCGGAACTCTTTTCTTCTTACTCCTTTTTCATCCAAGTATTTCTCATAATTGAAGTAACCTGATTCTCTGTTAGGGTTTGAAAATTCCGTAGGTTTGAGACAATATTTTGCAGTGTATCTAATAGTCTTAGCATTTGCTTCTCCTAAATATATAAATCCTCTGTTCCAACACTCATTAATTAAATCATAGTCTTTCTTTGATAGACCGAATAATATACCGTGATAGTGAGGACGGTGAGTATCTGGACCATATTCTGAAGTAATAAAGTATTTTATCGCTCCTTTATAACCTTTGTAATTACCTTTATTCTTTAACCTATTTATCTTTGTTTTAAGGCATTTAATGAAATTATTGACATCTTTAGGGGATACTGATGGATATTTGTATATCTCTCCTGTTTCTTCGTTACATTCTTCTGTCGGAAGATTTTCATCGTTATAAGTTAAGGTAACAAATACTGCTGGGCGTTCAGGGGCTGATAGCAACTCTTTAGTTAATCTTAAACTCCACTCATTTTGTAAGTCCTTTAAACAATTAACACAGTGACCACAAGGAACACTTATTCTCTTACCTGTCTTTGGGTTTGTAATTGATATCATATGATTACACGCCATAACTAATCCTCGTCTTCAATGTATTCAGGCATTTCAAATACATAGAGTATTTCCTCTACTGTGCATGCAAGTATGTCATTGAGAATTTCAAGAGTCTCAAGATCATCAACTACCTTTGAAGCGTCTCCATAATCAGTGATAATACTAACGCATTCTTCAATATTCTTGTGTAAGTGATTCTTCTGTTCCATGTCATTTTTGATATTTTATTTTTTATTATTTATGTAAATAGTCTGATGTTTGTATTTCTATTATATTTATGTAAATTTTTTTTTCATTTTTTTGAAAGGGGGACTGTTAATGTCCCCCATCTAAATAAGTAGTTTAACAATGTTTTTTGAATTTGAGACACAATCTATATTATGTCTCTGAACTTTTTGACAGGGGAGGGGATTATAGTCTCACTCCACCTTTTCTTACTTTAACTGTGCGTGCCATAATAGTAATGTTGTTTTTTTGTATTAATCTAATGGATAAATAAATGGACGAGGGATATTTCGCTGACTACCGCTATTATCAAAATAATTACGAGTTTTCCAATCACTGAAAGATTTATCTAACTTCTTCTTAACATCATAATCTTTCCATAACTTTTCAACCAATCTAAATGGATTTGATAAGTCGGATAATCCTAAACCTCCTGCGTTCTGGGATATACCACTCATTATTCCATTAACTAATGTTGTCCATACATTCTGTGATGGTTGAACACCGTGTTTCTTGGTAAATTCATTCTCCCATTCTTGCATAAATGATTTCAAATTAACATTTTTTTCATTTGCTGTATTTAAGGAAATTTGTGAGTTAATCTGTTTCTGCTTATAAGGACGCATCTCCTTTAAGTCTGTCGCCTGCTCTCTCGCTAATATATCCTGTGCAACTAATAACGCCTCTCGTAATGGCTGTAGTCTTTCTTCACGAGCATTTTGTGCTGTGCGGATATTAATCTGATTAAGCATATCATCTATACCTGTTTTTATCTGCTGAATCTCTACATCCAATTTATCCAACTCTTTGAGAGTTTTCCTCTCCTGTGATTTTGTAAGTGCTGTATTTGCCTGTTTATTATCAAAATCTGCAAGATAGTTATCCAATGCTGCTTTTGCTGTCGCTCCTGCATATGGAAGTTCTTCTTTCTTCTTTGCATTATCCAACTGCATACCTTGAATCGCCTCTATATTTGAAGCAAGGGAAGCTAACTGTTGGGTGCTCATAAGGGACTGTCCAATATCATGTGATGGGTTTTGATAAGCGGGCAAGGAAGATGCATTACCTGTATCACCAGATCCACCATAAGCAAGTGCAGCGTTAAGTCCTGCTTGCTCTAATCGTGCTCTCTGATTGGCGGGAGTATTATACTCATTCTGCATATTCCAATTCTCTATATTCATCTCATTCTGCAATTTCGCCATCTTCTTATTTCTTGCTCCTTGGATAGCATTCACTCCTATTCCGCCTGCTGTCGCTATTCCTGCAGAGATAAGTCCTGCTGCTAATGCTGATACTGCCATATTATTAATGTTTTTATTATATATTTATGTTTTTGTTTTTTTGGAAAGTAAGTGTTACCTATTTTCGGTAAAGACGGAACTGAAACAACAATTTTTCTTTTATTGAACTGATAGAAAATATAAAATAGTTTATCTGATAGATTTATCTGATAGAATAAACTCTATAAAGTCTCCGTATAAATATTGTTTTATATAATCTAATAATTTATTATTTTTATTATATTTTTAATTATATTTTAATTTTTAAATGTTGTTTCCACTTAGCATATATTATCAAGTTAGAACCGATGCTTGCGGTTTATCAACACGCAACTTTCCTGTTTCTATGAACCAAGACTGCCATTCTGATGGGATAAACATATACACCCACTCTTCGTAAGTGTATATGTAATCTACCATCTCATATGGAACATACAAATCATCGTTCTTCATATCTTATTCCTCTTTGTTAGTATCTCCTGATTCAACTAATTCAGTTACAGTTTGAGTTTCAGGTGAAGTAATAGTCTTCTTCTGTCTCATTAACTGTTCGTTAAGGGACTTCAAGTAATCCATTCCTTGAAGTGTATTTCCGCAATTGTATCCAATTTCGTCTATTTTAGGGTTCTCATCATAACTATTACTCAAGGTTGGTGGTAAATCTTTTCCTGTTACCCAAGCATTAAGCATTTCTTCAGGTGTCATACACTGATTAGGCTCAACTGATTGATTACCAATATGTTCCTCGTAGTCTTTTGCATCAAACCATCTTGTAAAATTCTTAAATGTTCTCATAATTAATTAGTTTTTATTAGTATATAAGTGGAATAGTTGTTTTTGGTAATGGACGGATAGCTTTCAAATCATGTAACATATCTACCCAAAAATTACCTGATTCATTACTTGTATCAACAAATGGATTTTGCAATGCACTCTCATGAACGCTAACAAACGATGAAGTAAGTTCTGTTGGATATTGTCCATCTTGGAAATAAGTCATATTATACTGTGATAATGTGTCACCTCTGTCAGCAAATTTTCCTGTTACACGATTGTTATTACACTTATAATCCATATAACGCTCCTGATATCCGAAAATTGGAACAAAGTCTGCATCTCCTAAATCATACTGACCATAAATCGCTCCTGATAGATTGAGTTCTGATGTGTAAATTGGTTCCATACCAATTTCAGCGAATTCAGGGAAAGCATACTGAAGTTTTGTGTTTCTATGAGTAAATGTGCGTGATATACCATCTGCATATGTGGCTTCAGGAATAATTGAAAGAATACCGAGTATAAATCCGTGTTCTTTACACTTGTAATCAAAAGCAAAGTCACCACCATAAGAAACACCTTTACCTGCAATCTCTCCAAGTTCTGATTTATCTGTTGTGGCTGTGCCTTGTATCTCTGATATCACAACAGGACTTTTTACTGAACCAAGATATTCTGCTCTCTGAAGTCTTGCATCATCTCCATATACACCGAAATGTGATAACATTTGCTCAATGTATCGTCCGCCACCAAGGGCGTTTTTTTCAAGGAATAACTGTAAGCGAGATGCATTTCTTAAGTCTCTAATTGTAGCACCAAGAACTGACACTGTTTCGTTTGAATTTGCATCTATGGTTGAATAAGATGTATCTGATGGATTAATGGCTACCATATTACCTGATGTGATAGCTCCACCTGCTGTATTTACTATATTACCTCTAATAACACCTGATGGGATATGAACATCTTCTCCACGCTGTGAGAAAGGAAGTGCCGATGTGAAGTAATCT
>CALEFF010000056.1 GCA_937876865.1 uncultured Bacteroidales bacterium
ATCGGTAAATTCAACGGGATCCACCTTTAAGACAGAAGAAGAAACGCCCTGCAAAACGATATCGGCATATTTCCAATACTCTTTATTTACTATACATCTACCTTCTTTTTGAATAACAAATACTAATCCAATACCTGAAATGGCAACACTTGATTGCGGAACTTGCAACTTTGGAGATGAGATTTTCGACAATACAATGCCAACAATGCGTGCATTTGGTAAGAGAATGATAGAAAAAGGCATTAAACCAGAATACGAATGCTTTGAAATGGGACACCTTGACACTATTTTAACAATGGCACGCAAAGGAGAAGTACCAGGACACCCTATGCAATTCAATTTTGTCTTAGGAGTACCGGGCTGTACCCCTGCAACAGTTAGCAATCTTGCTTGGTTAGTAAATAATATCCCTGCCGGCTCAACTTGGACCGTTACAGGAGTTGGACGTTCTGCCTTTCCGATGGCAGCAGCCGCAATAGCAATGGGCGGAAACGTAAGAGTAGGATTTGAAGACAACATTTACCTGTCAAAAGGCGTGAAAGCAAAATCAAATGGTGAACTTGTAGAAAAAGTAGTTCGCATTGCAAAAGAATTAGGCAGAGAGATAGCAACTTCAGCCGAAGCAAGAGAAATCTTAGGCTTAGCACCAAGAAAATAATTCCTTAAACACATAAAACAAAACGCTCGTTTGTCTGAATTAAACAAAGACTTACGAGCGTTTTTTGTTTAAGTTTTTTCTATTCGTCCTCTATCTTTAACAGTCTCTCTCATATATCAATATTTTATCTTTGTTTGCTGATTCTTGTGCAAAGGGTAATAATGCACCTTCTTCAACTAAATCAACTTTTTGATTGAGTAATGTTTCTAATTGACAGATTATGTCAGCATATTTAAAAAGAGAAATCTTCGCATCCTTATCAAAAGAAACAAGAATATCAATATCGCTTTGCTCATTCTCCTCTCCACGAGAATAAGAGCCAAACAACCACGCTTTATTTATTGGCTGAGTTGAAAAATACTTTTGAATAGAAGGAATTATTCTCTCTTGCGTAACACTATTCATAACAATAACTTTAAATTACTAACTGCAAAGATAATAATTTTATTGTTATAACAAACAAAACGCTCGTTTGTCTGAATTAAACCAAGACTCACGAGCGTTTTTCTTTATATTATAAAATCAATCCCTATTCCTCTCCCCATATCTTAATGGTTCCATCCTCTGAACCGCTGACAATTTTTGTGCCATCGGGACTGAATGCTACTGATTCGACACTTCCAGAATGTCCAGCCAAGGTTAGAAGACACTCTCCTGTATTTGCATCCCATATATTAATGGTTTTAAAATATGAACCACTGACAATTTTTCTTCCATCGGGACTAAATGCTACGGAATTGACCGAATCATAATACCCTGCAGTTTGAAGACATTGTCTTGTGTTTGCATCCCATATCTTAATGAGTCTTGAACCGCTGATAATTTTTATGCCATCGGGACTATATGCTACGGAATTGACTGGTCCCTCCAAGGTTTGAAGGCATTGTCCTGTGTTTGCGTCCCATATCTTAATGGTTTCATCATATGAACCGCTGACAATTTTTCTTCCATTGGGACTAAATGCTACGGATTCTACACTTTCAGAATGCCCTTTCAATGTTTTAAGACACGCTCCTGTGTTTGCGTTCCATATCTTAATGGTATGATCCAATGAACCGCTGACAATTTTTCTTCCATCGGGACTAAATGCTACGGAAAGGACCAAAGAAGAATGTCCTTCTAAGGTTTGAAGACATACTCCTGTGTTTGCGTTCCATATCTTAATGGTTCCATCAGATGAACCGCTGATAATTTTTCTTCCATTAGGACTATATGATACAGAACGGACATAATTAGTATGTCCGTTCAAGGTTTTAAGACACTCTCCTGTGTTTGCGTCCCATATCTTAATGGTATTATCAACTGAACCACTGATAATTTTTGTGCCATCGGGACTATATGCTACGGAATGGACACCATCCAAATGTCCCTCCAAGGATTGAAGACAAGTAAACTTTGAGTAATCAATGTTAGATGTATTTCCATAACTTGCGAACGAAGCAAAAAAAATCGCAATCAATGTTAAAAATTTAATTTTTCTCATTTTGGCTTATTTTTACGTCATCTAATTTTTCTGCCCACAAAGGTATAACAAATTTTTTAAAGCACAAAAAACTTGCGAATAAAGTCTTAGTCCGCTAAGTTCAAGAATTAGGGAAATCGGATTTATTTTGCCAAAATTTCAAAACCGATTTTTTAGCAAAATTTTTGACGAAAATTGACGGAAATTAAGGGTAAATTTTGCGAAATTTTGACTAATTTTTACGAAAAGCCGATTTAATTTTTTGAAAGTCCGATTTAAATTTTTCTAAATCGGCTTTTCGTTGATCAAAAGTCCTGATTTTTTTGGCAAAAATCAAGGAAAAAATCCACTAAAACAAAGACTTTTTTGGCAAAATCAAGGTTTAAAAATACCAAGTCTTTGATTTAGTGCTTTTTAGCTAAGGGCTTATATTTTCAAAATTTGCAATCAGAAATCTTTTGCTTGAAAATATCGCAAGCATTTGGCGTTAAGTGGAGGGGAAACGGTTTTATTTTACAATAAAGCCCGAAATTATTTCTTAATTTCGGGCTTTGAGTATTGATGAAAAGAGTTGTTATTTTAATCTTTCTTTCTATAAAATTAGCCCAACTAAAACAAAGGTCCAGTGTGCTATGATTCCTGCACAAAGACCTGCGATAGTGTGTGCTAAAAGTGCTTTTGAGATAAGTTTTCTATAACCTAATGAGTCTAACATTGCGGTGTGAGTTGATAAATAACCACTCCAACACATTCCCATTGCAGTAAAGACTGCTATTGCGTTTGCATCTAAAATTCCAGTTTCGGCAAAGGTTGGTAAAAGTCCAAGAGCTGCTCCAACAGCACCAAGAGCTGTCATAGGGAATGCTATTAATTCCATGCTTTCAAAACCAAATAACCATTTGAATACAAAATCTATTTTTTCTGCAAGCCAAGGTAAAATAGGAACTCCTTCGTATGCTACTCCCGCATAGCCAGCTGCTGCATCTTTTGGTCCAAAAGTTATCATCATCACAAGAGTTGAGATAATCAAAACGCCAGGGATTATTTGTAAACCAAGATCTACCCCGTTTTTACCTCCATCTAATATTGCGTTCATCACTCTTATGAAAAGGCTTTCTTTCTTTTCTTCTTGTTCTTCTGCAACTTCTTCTTTGCTTTCTTCTTCTACCACAGGCGAATCCATTTCAGGATATGATTTAAGTACTGATCTTTGCATAATTCTTGTTGAAATAATACTTCCAACAAAGGCTCCAAACAATCCAACTAATGCTCCTGTAATTTCTCCGTAGCCAATCATTGTGATAATTACCACAAACCCCATTCCGAATGCTGTTCCGAAGTTGTTAAGTGATACTAATTGATATTTTTTAAAGAATTTGCTAAAACTTTTGTCTTTTGCCAATGAAATAATTGCAGGATTATCTGAAAGGAATGTCATAACTGCTCCTAAGGCTCCAACACCTGGAAGTCTAAAAAGAGGTTTCATCAATGGTTTTAGTAGTTTTTCTAAAAGGGCTACAACACCAAATTCTGAAAATAATTTACTTAATGCTCCTGTTAATACAGTTATACCCATAAGGTAAAAAACTGTGTTAAGCAAAAGGTCATGTGCTGTGTTCATTATTGTTTTTAGCATATTTGATGCACCCATTTTGCTTCCTAAAACAAGGAATCCTCCAATGAGTATTACCAAAAACAATAAGGCACCGAGCGTCTTTTTTGTTGATTTCTTCATTCTATATTTAACTTTTATTGATTTATTTTAATTTCATATTCCATGTGATACCTGCGTTAAAGAATAAGTTTGCAGGTTCTCTGTTATTTGAAGATATTATTGCGTGAAGTCTTACGTCTTTGCTGTTTCTGATTGGGAAGTATTCAACTCCCGCTCCGTAAAGCATATAATCTGTTCCCGGTGCAACGGTCATTGTCCAATAATCACCGTATGGATAATCTGGGGTAAGGTCTGTGTTGTTTCTATCGTAAGAAAATTTTGCAAAGACATTAAGCTTTGGCATTTGATACTTAACTTGTGAAACTATTGTAAAGTCATCAAAAAACATTCCATTAACATAACGGTTTGTGTAATCTAAATCTATTACGAAATCGCCTACATAGAATTGGTTTCCTAAGGCTACGTAATTTACATATTGATTTTTTCTAAATTCTATAAGGTTTACAGAATATAAAGTCTTCCATGAATCTGTTATATTACCATTCCACAAAAGGTTATAGGCTAAAAGTCCATCAAAAGGTTGTTGTTTGAAAATTGAATTGCTGATTTGGAAAGTTAAGGCTTGTCCTTGGCTGAATCCCCAAGTAAGAGATGTTCCAAACTCATAGCAAGAAGGCATTATGTTGCAAAAATCAGAATAAAAATACACGTCTATCGGAGCGTAATCATACTCAAAGCCTCCTATTGCTACGACTTGCTTACCTGCAGAAAGGATAAAATTATCATTTATATGATAAGAAAGATATGCCCAATCGGTTGCTTCAAAGAAATTAGAAGTAAAATTTGTACGATTCAATCTTTGACGCCAATGATACTCAAATTTATCATTGATTTTTCCATCTAACATTATGTTAAGGAACTTTCCTGCGAATCCATAACTATCATTAATGTTTTCGTTGTCAATGTATTGATAATCAAAATCGGCTCTCGTGTTGAATCTTAGAGAGAAATCATTGTTTTGAGCAAACGATAGAGATGTTATTGCAACAAAACACAAAAATAATACTACTTTTTTCATAAAAAATCTTTAAAATTAGGCGGCAAAGGTACGAAAAAAGAGTAAGAAACTAAGAAAATACTGCTGAAAATTACGCTTATTCTTTGTAAACTTCAAAATATTGAGTACTTTTGCAGATTAGTTTTACTATCAAAGTATTGATTTCGTAAATTTTAAGCAAATGAGTTTAAAAGAAAACATTGTATTAGACAAATTACCTGAACACATAGCTGTCATAATGGACGGAAACGGACGTTGGGCTAAACAAAGACAAAAAGAAAGAATCTTTGGACATCAAAATGGTGTTAATGCAGTGAGGGAAGTTACTGAGGGCTGTGCAGAATTGGGTGTGAAATATCTTACATTATATACTTTTTCTACTGAAAATTGGAATCGACCAAAAGAAGAGATAGATGCACTTATGGCAATGTTGGTAGATACAATTGCAAAAGAAGAAGAAACTTTAATGAAAAACAATATTAGATTGGAATATATTGGAGAGATTTCTCAAATTGCTCTTGAAACTCAAAATGCTCTTAAAAATACTATTTACAATACTCGTAATAATACAAGAATGACTCTTATTCTTGCGTTGAATTATAGTTCTCGTTGGGAAATTACTCAAATGGTGAAAAATATTGCACAACAAGTAAAAGACAATTCTTTGGATATTGAGTCAATTAACCAAAATATTATTTCTAAGAACTTATCTACTGCAAATTATCCTGACCCTGATTTGTTGATAAGAACCTCTGGCGAATATCGTTTAAGTAATTATTTGCTTTGGCAATTGGCTTATACAGAACTTTTCTTTACTTCGACTCTTTGGCCTGACTTTAATAAGGAAGGACTCTATGAGGCAATAATTTCTTTTCAAAATAGAGAACGAAGATTCGGTAAAACAAGCGAACAATTGAAAAAATAACGATTTTAATAAAATTATTGCAAAAGATAAACGTTAGTTATTTAGTTTAAAAATAAAGAGATGAAATTAACAAAGTTTATATTATTTATATTTTTACTATCCTTTCAACTATTAAATGCTCAAACAATAAATCTAAACTACCTTTCGCCAAAGGAATATGAAGTAGGGGGGATTGAAATTGAAGGAGCAGATCATTTAGATAAAAACTCTGTAATATTACTTGCAGGAATATCTGTTGGAGAAAAGATTTTTTTGCCAAGCGATAAGACAAGTATAGCAATAGATAAGCTTTGGAAACAAGGAATTTTTGAAGACATTCAAATTTCTGTTTCAAAGGTTGAAGGCAAAACAATATTTCTTACTTATCATTTTAAAACCAAACCAAGGTTGTCTGGTTATAAAATAGAGGGAGTAAAACGTGCTGAGGCAGATAAGTTGAGTGAAATAATGAATATTTATGCTGGTGATGTGGTTACTGAAAATCTTAAATCTAATTGCATAAATATAATAGCAGAACACTTTATTGAAAAAGGTTTCTTTTCTACTAATATAGAAATTGAAGAAATTAAGGACACCAATTTTAATAGAAATGAAGCATTCTTAAAGTTTAAAATCAATAAAGGAGAAAAGATACGTATCTCTCAAATAAATATTAAAGGTAATAATTACCTTGCTGACAAAAAGATACGTTCTAAAATGAAAGATACTAAAATCTATCGCTGGTGGAGAATATGGAAATCATCAAGATTTGTAGACGAGGATTTTCAAGCAGACAAGGAATTGGTAATAAGCAAATATAACGATGAGGGTTTTAGAGATGCAAAAATTATTAGGGATAGCGTTTATTTGATAGATTCATTTAAGAGAAATTTTTGGGGAAAGAAAAAACCTGTAAAAGAAATTTGTATTGATTTAGAAGTCTATGAAGGTGCGAAATTCTTTTTTAGAGATATTACTTGGGTAGGAAATACAAAATATTCTTCGGAAGATTTGTCTAAACGTTTAAGAATACAAAAGGGTGATCCATATAATAAAGGGTTGTTAGAGAAAAATCTTAATTATGACCCGACAGGAACCGATATTTATTCACTTTATACAGACGATGGTTATTTATTTTTTAGAGTAATGCCAACTGAAATAAAAGTTGAAAACGATTCTATTGATATTGAAATGAGAGTTTATGAGGGAAAGCAGGCAAGAATCGGTAAAGTAAATATCTCTGGAAATACAATAACAAATGATTACGTTATAAGACGTGAATTGAGAACTTATCCAGGAGATTTATTTAGTAGAGATGCGGTTTATCGTTCGCTTCGTGAAATACAACAATTAGGCTTTTTTGATCCTGAGAAGATAGTGCCAGATATTCGTCCTAATCCAGAGAGTGGTACAGTTGATATAGACTATCAACTTGTGGAAAAATCAACTTCACAATTTGATTTAAGCGGAGGTATCGGTGGAGGTTACGTTATTTTCCAAGCGGGAATATCTTTGACGAATTTCTCTACACAAAAATTCTTTGATAAAAAGGCTTGGAATCCTTTTCCAATAGGTGACGGACAAAAACTTTCTCTTAGAGTCCAAACAAATGGAGATTATTATCATGCCGTTTCGTTATCTTTTACAGAACCTTGGCTCGGAGGAAGAAAACCTAATGCTTTGAGTGTTGGAGTTTATTATTCCTATCAAGATGATGGATTTTGGAATACTACGGGAACGTCAGAATATTATATAGGAATATTAGGGGGATCTGTTTCTTTGGCAACACGTTTAAAATGGCCAGATGATTATTTTACTTTTGTGCATGGATTGGCATATCAACAATATAATGTAAAGAATTATACAACTCTTACTGCTATGCCAACGGGAATATCAAATAATATTAACTATAATTTTACTCTTGCGAGAAACTCTGTTGATCAACTAATATATCCAAGGCAAGGATCAGATATTTCTCTTGCTGCACAAATGACATTCCCTTATTCTTTGGTAAATGGAAAAGATTATTCTTCGCTTAGTCCAGCTGAAAGATATAAATGGTTAGAATATTACAAAATCAATTTCAGAGCAGCTTGGTATTTTAATCTTTTTGATGACTTAGTTGTTTCCACAAGAGCGAGGTTTGGTTTCTTAGGTCAATACAATAGCAAAGTAGGATATTCACCATTTGAAAGATTCTATGTAGGGGGAGATGGCTTAACAGGATATAATCTTGACGGAAGAGAACTTGTTGCATTAAGAGGTTATGATGAATCCTCGCTTTCTCCAGATGGAGGAGGAATGGTATTTGATAAATATACAATGGAGTTGAGATACCCAATTACTTTAAATGAAGGAGCTTCTGTTTATGCGTTAGCATTCTTTGAAGCAGGTAATTCTTGGGCAAATTTCCAAAGTTTTGAACCATTTAAGATGTATCGTTCGCTTGGAGTAGGATTAAGAATACATATGCCAATGTTTGGATTGCTTGGAGTCGATTGGGGATATGGTTTAGACGCCATTCCAGGAGATCCAACCGCCTCAGGTTCTCATTTCCATATATCAATTAACAATTCAATTGATTAGAAACAAATTTAAAATAGAAGATAGAAATGAAAAAATTATTGCTTTTATTGGTAATGTCATTTATTTCGGTAAGTGCATTTAGTCAAAAGTACGCTTGTGTAGATACTGAATATATTTTAAACAGTATGCCAGAATACAAACAAGCACAAAAAGAACTTGAAGAAGTATCAGTTCAATGGCAAAAAGAAGTAGAAGAAAAGTTTGTTGCAGTAGATAGACTTTACAAAGCCTTTCAAGCCGAAGCTGTTTTGTTGCCTAACGATTTGAAAGCACAAAAAGAAAATGAAATAATTGCAGCAGAAAAAGAAGCAAAAGATATACAAAAGAAAAGATTTGGCAATAACGGAGATTTAGCTAAAAGACGTTCGGAATTGATAAAGCCTATACAAGATAGAATCTATAATGCAATAGAAAAAGTTGCACAAGAAAAAAATTATTCCGTAGTTTTTGATAAAGCAAGTGGAGCAACAGTACTTTATGTTGATAGCAAAACCGACATAAGCAATCTTGTCTTAGCAGAATTAGGCTATAAAGGAAAGAATTAAATAATAATAAAAAAATAAAACAATCAAACAAATGAAAAGAACATTTCAAGTATTAGTATTAGCTGTTCTATGTTTATTAGGAACAGACACATTTGCACAAAAAATCAAATTAGGACACTTCAATTCCAATGAGTTGATGCAAAAAATGCCAGAAGCAAAACAAGCAGAAACACAATTACAAGAGTACATGGCAGATTTGCAAGCTGAAATGGAATTAATGAATCAAGAGTATAATAGATTGATGCAAGAATACGAAGCAAAAAAAGATCAACTCACAGATTTATTGAAAGCAAATAAAGAAAATGAGATAAAAAGTGTTGTTGAACGTATGCAAAACTTCCAAAGACAATCAGAAGTTTCAATTCAAGAAAAACAAATGGAGTTGATGAATGCGATAGTTGAAAAAATAAAAGCGGCAGTTGCAGAAGTAGCAGCAGAAAATGGTTACACATATGTTTTTGAAAGTAACGGCATACTATGGTATTCAACAGAGAGTGATGATATCACAAGTTTATTAGAAGCAAAACTTTTAAAATAAATAGGCTTATTTAGATTGTGAGAGCAAAAGTAGTAAAAAAATCAAAGAAAATTTGGTGGGAAACAAAAAAAGTACTACTTTTGCAATCGCAAAGAGCGGGCGTGGCGTAATTGGTAGCCGCGCTAGACTTAGGATCTAGT
>CALEFF010000057.1 GCA_937876865.1 uncultured Bacteroidales bacterium
TGATGACAGACGCATTGAGTATGTTTGCGTCAAAGAGACCTATTTCATATCCAATAGTTACGATGGCTAAAGTACCTGCGGCGGTGGCGTGCGTAAGACCAAAAATCAATTGGCGCTCCATGGCTTGCAAACGGAAACATAACTGCGCCAACCATGCTGCCAAACTCTTGCCTAATAACTTGGTGCCTATCATCACTACTGCGACTAACAAGGTGGTCCATCCGCTCCATACCACGCTGATATCAATCATCATACCTACGCCGATGAGGAAGAGTGGCACGAAGATATTCGTTCCCACGAAACTAATCTGCTTCATTACAGGGCTGAGGTTGGGCACTAATCGATTGAGTGTCGCGCCGCAAAGGAAAGCACCTAATATCCCCTCTAATCCAGCCCATTCTGCCATGTATGCAGAAATGACCATCATGGACATTACGAGCATAAAACCTATCGTCGTGTCGTTACTGCGCTTGAAAACGAACTGTGTGATGCGTGGAAAAAGCGAGATGACTATGATGCCGAAAAGCGCGATGCGCGCGATTAACCATAATGTACTACTATTGGCATCTAACATGAAATTGCTCTTTAGTGAGGCCAATACGAGGAGTGAAAGGGTGATAGCAGGCATAGTACCGCCCACGGCGATGTTGGCGGCTATATTCTTCTGCACGCCATACCGATTGAGAATAGGATAAGTCATCAGCGTGTGACTACCGTACATCGCACCTAAAAGCAAACTGGTGGACCATTCGTAGCCCAATAAGCGGCTTGTTAATAATCCCAAACCAAAAGGCAAGAGAAAAGAGAATATACCATAGGTAATGGCATAACGCTGGTGTTGGCGGAAGTCATTGAGGTCTATCTCAATACCTGCTTGCAGCATGATATAGAGAATACCAATCTTACCTAATACATCTATCAGACCATTATTGGCGATGAGATTGAACCCATATGGTCCAATCGCAATCCCGACCAAGATAAATCCTACGATACTTGGGATATGTATTTTCTTACATAGTATAGGTATGAGTAGGATGGTGAGTAATACAACTGCTGTAATAGCTAATGAATTGGTAATCATGCTAATTATATGAATAATCCAGTTAAACTATTTTTGTTTTCTCGTATCTCTTCTACGGTTCCTTCTGCAACTATCTCTCCTCCGTTGCGTCCTCCTTCGGGACCTAAGTCAATAATCCACTCGCATGCTTTGATTACATCGGTGTTATGCTCAATGATGAGCACCGTATTGCCTTTGTCCACTAATTTTTGAAGAACCTTCATAAGAATGTTTATATCCTCAAAGTGCAATCCTGTTGTTGGCTCATCGAGAATGTAAAGTGTTTTGCCTGTGTCTTTTTTCGATAATTCGGCAGCAAGTTTTATTCTTTGACACTCGCCACCCGAAAGGGTAGTAGAGGGTTGTCCTAATGAGAGGTAGCCTAATCCTACTTCCACAACCATAGACAATTGTCGCTTGATTGCAGGGTAAGCATCGAAAAACTCAACAGCTTCATCAAAACTCATATTCAAAACCTCGCTAATGCTTTTTCCTCTATATCTAACTTCAAGTGTTTCTCTATTGTATCTTTTTCCGTGACAGGCAGGGCATTCGACATAAATCTCTGGCAAAAAGTTCATTTCAATTGTTTTTACTCCTGCTCCCTGACACTCTTCGCATCTTCCACCTTTTACATTGAAAGAAAACCTACCTGCTTGATAGTTTCTGATTTTTGCAGTTGGCAACATAGCGTATAATTTCCTTATTTGGTCAAATACACCTATGAATGTAGCAGGATTACTTCTTGGAGTCTTGCCTATTGGAAATTGATTTATTTCTATAACCTTATCAATATTTTCTATTCCCTTGATTTGCTTGTAAGCAAGAGGAGTTGCAGTTGAGCGATAGAAGTGTTTGCTCAAAATAGGGTGCAAAGTATTGTTGATAAGAGAAGACTTTCCACTGCCCGACACTCCTGTAACACAAACAAGCATTCCAAGAGGAAGATGTAGGTTTACATCCTTTAAATTATTGCCACTTGCACCTATCAAATCAATAAAAAGACCATTTCCTTTTCTTCTTTGCTTTGGTACTTCTATTGTTTTGGTTTGTTTAAGGTATTGACAAGTTAGAGAATCTTGTAAAAGCAACTGCTTAGGCGTTCCAATTGCAGTTATTTTTCCTCCATTGACACCTGCTCCCGGTCCAATATCAACCACAAAGTCCGACTGCATCATCATATCTTTGTCGTGCTCAACCACAATTACATAATTCCCAGCATCTCTTAGGCGTTTAAGGGCTTTAATCAAACGAATATTGTCTGATTGATGCAAACCAATACTTGGTTCATCTAAAATATATAAAACGTTTACTAATTCCGACCCGATTTGAGTTGCAAGTCGTATTCTTTGACTTTCTCCTCCCGAAAGACTTTTTGAACTTCTGCCAAGATTCAAATAACCAACACCAACATCTAAAAGAAATTTGATTCTTGTTTCTATTTCTCGTAGGATTTCACTTGCAATTGCTTTTTTTCTATCGTCTAATTTTTCGTTTAAGTCTTCAATCCATTCATAGAGTTGAGTTAAATCCATTTTAGAAAGGTCAGCAACGTTTTTTCCCTCAATCTTAAAACATAACGATTCTTTTTTTAGTCTATCGCCATTGCAGTGAGGACAAACCTTTTTCTCCATAAAACTTGCTGCCCATTTTTGAATACTTGCAGGCATTGTTTCATTGAATTGAGAAGTTATAAAGTTAATTACTCCTTGAAATCCCTCGCCGTTGTATTGCTCTTCTCCACTTCCATACAAAAGCATATTCATTGCCTCTTGGCTAAAATCCTTTAAAGGAGTGTTTAAATCAAAACCATATCTTTTGCCTAAGATTTGCAATTGCTTTACAAACCAAGAATTTATATTAGGTTTGCCAATAGGAATGAGGCCTCCCTGCATAATAGACTTTGATTTGTCGGGAATAATCTTATCAATCTCCACCAAACTCACCTCTCCCAAACCATTACAGTGAGGACAAGCACCGTATGGCGAATTAAAAGAAAAAGTATTCGGCTCAGGCTCCGAATAAGACAAACCTGTAGTAGGACACATCAGCATTTTAGAAAAATGCCTTACCTCATTCTTATCTGAAAGCACCATAATATTGCCTTTACCGTGTCGAAAAGCAGTCTCAACCGACTTTGCTAAACGAGAATTGTTTTCTTGGCTAATTTTTACCTTATCAACTACAATCTCAATATCGTGAACCTTGTATCTATCTGTTCTTAGCCCAGAGGTTATGTTGGTAATTTCTCCGTCAATCCTTACCTTTAAAAAACCTTTCTTTGCAATTGATTCAAAGAGTTCACGATGATGACCTTTTCTTCCCTTAATCACAGGCGAAAGAATAACAATATATTCATCTTTATAAGATTGGGTTAAAATATCTAAAATCTGCTTTTCGCTATACTTAACCATTCTCTGACCAGTAGCCAAAGAAAACGCATCAGAGGCTCTTGCAAAAAGTAAACGTATAAGGTCGTAAATCTCAGTCGTTGTTCCAACGGTAGAACGTGGGTTTTTATTAGTTGTTTTCTGCTCAATAGAAATCACAGGACTTAATCCCTCAATATATTCTACGTCAGGCTTTCCAATAGTTCCAATAAAGTTTCTTGCGTATGCAGAAAAAGTTTCTAAATACCTTCTTTGTCCCTCGGCATATATAGTGTCAAAAGCCAAAGAACTCTTACCGCTACCGCTAAGTCCTGTAATCGTTACCAAACTATTGCGAGGAATGTCCAAAGAGATATTTTGAAGGTTGTGAGTCTTTGCTCCCCTAATTATAAGTTTACTTTCTTTCATATTTTCTTAAAAAAACTTTGCAATAATACGAATTGTTTTAAAACTTTTCTTATCTTTGCACCGATTTTTTTAAGAAATAACAAAATAAGAATAGAAATAATATGAAAAAAACCTTATTTATCATCGGTTTATCAGCCATATTTATGGCAGGTTGTCAAAACGGAGCAATGCAAGAAAGAGAAAAACAATTGCAAGACTCGTTTGCATCAGTTATGTCTGCTAAAAATGCAGAATTGGAAGCCTTCTTCCAACAATTAAACGAAATAGAAACATCTCTAAACGAAGTAACATCAACATATAGCGATGTTGTAGAAAATGTAACCGCTAACGGAGAAACATCAAAAGATGCTGTAGCAGGAATAAAAGCAAAAATCGCAAACTTAGGCGATATTTTAGCAGCAGACAAAGCAAAATTGCGTTCTCTAAACAATCAAATCTATCGTGCTAACAAACAAAACACAGAATTAAAAAACTTTGTAGCATCGTTAGAATCAAGAATAGCAGAACAAGAATCACAAATACAAGCCTTAACTAAGGAAATAGAAAAGAAAAACACTACAATCAAAGCCTTAGAAAAAGACGTAGCATCATTAAAAGAAGCAGATAAAAAGAAAAATAAGCAAATAGCAGAAATACAAGACGAACAAAACACTGCTTACTTTGCAATAGGAACAAAAAAAGAACTTAGAACAAAAAATATAGTAGATCGTAAAGGTGGATTCATCGGATTAGGAAAATCTACAGTGCTTGCAAACAATTCAGACTTTGCAGCCTTCACAAAAATCGATACAAGAAACACACAAGAAATTCCTTTGACAGGAAAAAGAATTAAAATTGTAACTCCACACGCAGAAAGTTCATATTCATTAGAAGGAGATCCAAAACGACCTACTTCAATAAGAATCATAAACCCAGACTTATTCTGGAAAGCAAGCAAATGCTTAGTAATAATGGTTGATTAAGATTTAATTTAACAATATTTTTAAGGCGGGGCGAAAGTTCCGCCTTTTTTATTTAAAGAAAAAATAAAAAAAGTCTTTGATTTTTAAAATTTTTTCTTTAATTTTTTTATTTTTTTCTTTGATTTTTTTTGTGTAAATCAGCGAATTACAACTATTAAATGAAAAAGAACCAAAAAAGAATAAGAAAAAATTTTAAAACTACAATAAAAAGGGTTAAATTTGCACACTTTTAGACGAGGAATAGCAAGAAAATAAATAATATTTTCGGGGGGGGGTGAACGCCTAAATACTTTCCTCTCTCTCGAAAGAAAAGAGAACAAAAAAAATAAGTATTATGGCAAAGAGACATTTACTGACATTTTTAGCATTAGTAATGCTAAGTTTCAATGCGTTTTCGCAAACGCAAATTTGGACAGCGCAAGGTTTTATCGATTCGGTAGTAACATCAGGAAATTACAAGTTAATGGCAGATATTAACTTGGGAACGTATGACGCTACAAGTAATGATTTCATTATTGAAAATTTCGCAGGAACCTTTGACGGAAACGGACATACTATAACCTATCAAGCAAGTTATAATAGTGGTAGTTTTGGATTGTTTCAAAGCGTAGATGGAACTATAAAGAATCTTACAGTGTCTGCATCAGTTACATTTGGAGGATCTTCTAATCATTTGAATGTCGGTTTACTTTGTGGAACGTTAGATCAATCTGGAACGTTGCAAAGTTGTAATGTAATAGGAGTTATAAACTCTACAGCTGTATCAAATAATGGTTCAGGAACAGATTCAGGTCTTTTGGTTGGAGAAAGTTCAGGTACTATTAAGTATTGTATAGCAAATGGTTCTGTGGCGGGTCTTGGACATGTTGGAGGCTTGATTGGACGAATGAATGGTGGTAGTGTTTTGGGAAGTGCCTTTACCGGCTCGTTATATGCTATTGCTCCTGATAAGGCAAATGGAGATCACTCGTATGGTTCTGTTGCAGGAGGAATTTGTGGCGCTGTGCAAATGGGTTCAAGTATTAAATCATGTTTTGTAGAAGCAGATATCGTTGCAGAAGATGCTGATAATAGTAAAATACCTTGTTTGCCATATGGGATTGCATACGATAAAACCAATATAGAGATTGTTAATAACTATTGTGAAGGAACTCTTAATGGAGAACCAATAGATGCTCATCAAGACGTAACGAATAGTAACAATACTAATAATAACAGCAATTATTATCCCGGTTATGGTAATATGTCAAATCAAGATATAGTTGACGCTCTTAATACTGCAAAAGGTGATGATCCAAATATAAATTTCGGAGTAGATGGTGAAGACGTAATATTCGGAGTGGTAAGTACAGACATAGTTTGTGAAACTCCGACTAATTTGACAATAACTAATACTGAAGTAGCTTTTACTGCTTCTTGGACAAGTGCAGATGCGAATAATACAATAGAAAGTCATTGGCATTGGTCTTTGACAGGTGGCAATGCTTATGATAACGGAGGAGATGCAAGTTCTGCTTCTGTTAATTTAGAAACTCTGCCTGCAAGTTCTACACCTTATACATTTATGGTTTACACAGACTGTTCTGAAACGGTAAATGGTTTGACTTCATCTGCAATTTCGCAACAATTCTATGTTGATTGCCCTGTGCCGACAGGCTTAACCGCAAGCAATATAACTGACAATGGATTTACTATTTCTTGGACTGCTGATGTTGATTGTCAATTAACAGTAAATGGAATCAATTATGAAATCCCAGCAGGCAACCCTATGACAAAACAAATCACAGGATTAAATCCCGAAACACAATACACTGCAATCGTAAAAGCAAAATGCGGAAATGAATATGTAGAACAAGCAAGCATAAACGTAACAA
>CALEFF010000058.1 GCA_937876865.1 uncultured Bacteroidales bacterium
TTGATGGAAAAAAAGAAGTGGATTTGTTGTTTGCACACAATCAAGAAGCAGAACAAAACTACGATATCTTTGATGCAAACAAACTATTTGCAATAGGAGAAGTTGCAGAACCATATTTTGTAACAGAAGGTATTGCTTTGGTGAAAGAAGAAGTAAAAGAATTACCTTACTATGCAACAATGAACGTTCGCAGTTATAAAGACGATACGGTTTCTTTTGTTGTAAAGAATATACCAAAGGATATGTCTGTATTTATAATAGATAACGAAGAAGAAATAAAGATGAGAGAAGATGTAGCATACACAACTCATATTTCAGAAGGAGAGAATGCAGATAGATTCCAAGTATTGTTTAAAAAAGCAAGCGTTATAGAAGAAGCAAAAGACAGTGAAATAACAATAACAAACACTAATCGTTTAGTTAGAGTAGAATCAACACAAACCGATTTAAGAATAGAGGTTTACAACGCCTTAGGACAAAAAGTGTTTGCAACAAATGACTACAACTTTACACTAAATGAAGTCTCTGCTGGTACTTATATGATAAAAGCATACAACAGAATAACAACTCAAACTGCAAAAATAGTTGTAGAATAATCCAGATTTTAAGTTTTTAGAATAAGCTCGTTTGAAACGAAAGATTAAAACTCTTTCTATGAAATGGGCTTATTCCGTTTTCTATAATTGCTTGACGGTGTTGCTTTGTGGGATAGCCCATGTTTTTATCCCAATGATATTTTGGAAATTCTTTATGAAGATTTAACATATAGTCATCTCTATATGTCTTAGCAAGTATTGAGGCTGCGGCAATTGATTGATAAAGAGAATCTCCTTTTACAATACACTGAAAGGCAATGTCGGTTTTATTGTTAAAGCGATTGCCGTCTATTAAGAGTAATTCAGGTTTTTGTTTTAAGCCCTCAATAGCTCTATTCATTGCAAGAAAACTTGCTTGAAGGATATTTATCTTATCGATTTCTTGATTGCTTACAAAGCCTACGCAATAGGCTAATGCGTTTTGTTCAATGATAGGACGAAGAAAACGTCTTTGCTTATCGCTTAATTTTTTAGAATCATTAAGCAAAGGATGTGAGAAATCTTGTGGTAAAATAACAGCGGCTGCGACAACAGGTCCTGCTAAACAGCCTCGCCCTGCTTCATCGCAACCGCATTCTATTGTATCTTTATTGGAAAAGAATTGTTTTAACAATTTTTTATTTTCCTATGTATTTTAAAAGACTTTCAAATAAAACTAATCCGTCTGTGTTTCCAAGCTCTGCATCGGAACAACGTTCAGGGTGAGGCATCATTCCAAATACGTTTCTTGTTTTGTTTGTTATTCCGGCAATGTTTTCCACGCTTCCGTTAGGGTTATACTCAATATCTACATTGCCTTCTTTGTCGCAATAGCGGAAAAGTATTTGGTCGTTTTCGTTTAGGCGTTTAATAGTTTCTTCATCTGCAAAGAAACGTCCTTCTCCGTGTGCGATAGGAATGTTTAGGGCTTTTCCTTTTATAGCATCTTTTGTGAAAACGGTGTTTGTTGTTTGAGTTGCTATGTATTGATTTTTGCAAACGAATTTTTGATTGTTATTTGCAAGCAAAGCACCTTCCAAAAGACCACTTTCGCAAAGAATTTGAAAACCATTGCAAACTCCAAGTACATATCCACCTTTGTTTGCAAAGGCCTTTACGCTTTCCATTATAGGAGAAAGGCTTGCTATTGCACCGCTACGAAGATAATCTCCGTATGAAAAACCACCAGGAAGGATTATCATATCACAATTTTGTAAGTCTGTGTCTTTATGCCATAGTTCTACCACTTCTTGTTTTAAAAGGTTTCTTAAAAGGTAAACCATATCGTGGTCACAATTAGAACCCGGGAAAATTACTACTCCAAATTTCATATCTTTGTATTAAATTATGTTTCTGATTTTGCAAAAGTACAAAAAATTAGTGAGGGAAGAAAACTTTAATGATTGATATTAGTAAGAATATCATAAAGAAAGTGCCACTTTTTCTTTCATTGTTGTATTGAAGGAAGAAATTTGAGAGGAAAAATGCAAGTGAAATTGCGAAAACGAAAGACATATTATATTCAGTCTTTGAAAGAAAAAATGGAATTAAAGAAATAATCAATAAGGTGAACATTACCGCTGTTTTTTTTCTGTATTCTATTACACGATTGCTTCTTGAAGAAAGTGAAGTGAAGATTGCAGGAATAGAAAATAATAAAAGGCTTGCAATATAGACTACTTGTATAGGTTGATTTAAGAATTGCAAATCAAAATGCAACCAACCCTTAGAGGTAGATAACAGATTTTCTTGAATATCCATTTGATTAAGGTAATAGAATATGAAGAGCAAAATATAAGGAGTGATAAGTCCTAAAATACTCATTACCCAACTACGCCACTTGTAGATTTTATAGATTATTAACCCTATCCAAATCCAAAGAATGAATAGAATTGCAGGAGCGTAAAACAAACTTGCTAATGAAAGTAGGGCACAAGAATTATAGATTTCATCAATTCCTTCTTTTTTGTCGTGGCAATTTAAAAAGAAATAAAGAGCAAAAATGACAAGAAAGTTAGAAAATAACATTGAGTTAAGAGTCATACAATGATAAGAACAACTCATCAAAAGAATATAGATAAAAGCAGGAAGGAATGTGTTTTTTTGACTTAAATGATTATTTGTAAACAACTGATTTAGCAACAATCCTTGAAGAATTACAAGAATAAAAGCCGTTATGCTTGAAAACAAAGGATAGCCTTTTGCAAAGTCGTAAATAACTTTATAAATAGGCATATCAAACTTATTAGTTATTACCTCAGGAGGGGCAATGAAAGCCTGAGCCCAAAAGATTATCGGAACAATTGATAGAATCAGTAATTGTAAAGTGTACTTTTTTTTGAATATTTTTACAAGCATCTTTTTTCTTTGTTTATTATTTCTTACGCCTTGTTTACGATGAAAGTCTTAAAAAGATACATTTTTATTCGCTTTTTAAACGATAAAACATAAAACCAACGAAAATTCTAACTCCACTTGCAAAGTCGTTAGGTGCAGAATTTAGATTAACTAAATAATCTGCTTTAAGAGTTAGGCGAATCTTATCATTTAAAGCATATTCTACTCCAACAAAAGGCGTTAAGGCCAAGAAAGAGTTTTTTCTGTATGAAACATTTTCTTCTGCAATAAAGTCATAGGCAGTAGGAGCAAATAGAGTAGTGTTTTGAGTGCTACCTCCACCAAATAAAACTCCAACGTATGGTGAAAAACGTTTGTTTTGCCATACGCAATCAACTAAAACCCCACCGTAAGAAAGACTAAAAATACTATTATGCTCACCATAATTAAGATTAGAAACGTATCCTTCGCCTCCAACTCTTAAATATTTTCCTAAATGCACCTTTGCAGCACCTCCAATGCCAAAAGGTACGCCTTTTGCTTGAAGAGTTTGTAGGGAATGACCACTATTTGTAGCTATTGTAAAGTCTTTCGATTGTAAATAACCACTATGCACCATCATTCCACCCGAAAATCCATTGTATTGAAAAAGATTTTGAGAAAAGCCAAAGAATGACAAAGTGCAAAGCAAGATTAAAAAACAGATTTTTTTCATTTTTTCTTTCCTTTTTTGTTTGTAGGCTCTTGATTTATGATTTCTTCAAGAGCTTTCTCGTCAATAGACTCAGCAGTCATTGTTTTAGGAATCTTGTAGTTCTTTCCCTCATATTTAATGTATGCTCCGTATTTACCATTTAATAACTCAGCACCATTAGCGAAAGTTTTAATAGGTAGTTGTTTTTTGTTTTTTTCTTCCAATAAAGCAATACATTCTTCAAGGCTAATAGTCATAGGAGAAGAAGTCTTAGGAATAGAAGCATTTACCTTGTTGTGAGAAATGTAAGGGCCAAAACGACCTGTATTTGCTATAATATCCATTCCGTTGTATTGACCTACAACTCTTGGAAGTTTAAAAAGATTCAAGGCCTCTTCTAATGAAATTGTGTTAATTGATTGTTCTTTTGTCAAAGCTGCAAAGCGAGGTTTTTCTTCATCGGTAGATTCTCCGATTTGTATCATTGCACCAAAGCGTCCAATCTTTGCATAGACGTTTTTACCACTTTGAGAATCTACTCCAAGCAAACGCTCACCCGAAGAGCGTTCTGTTTTTTCGGAAGCAAGGACTTCGTTGTGGAAAGGAGTGTAAAAATCTCTAATCATATTTTTCCAATCTTCTTTTCCTTGTGCTATGGAGTCAAATTCTTTTTCTGCCTCTGCTGTAAAGTTGTAATCTATTACGTCAGTGAAGTGTTGAGAAAGAAAATCAGTAACAATTATTCCTATGTCGGTAGGATTGAGTTTTGATTTCTCTGCTCCGTAATTTTCTTTTTTGCTTATTTGCTTTATTGTGTTGTTTTCAGAAATTATAATCTCTATTTCTCTAACCAAAGCAGGCTTATCCATTTTTATTACATACTCTCTTTTTTGTATTGTAGAGATTGTAGGAGCGTAAGTCGAAGGACGGCCAATTCCAAGGTCTTCTAATTTTTTTACAAGGCTTGCTTCGTTGTAGCGAGGAGGGTGATTGTTGAATGTTTCTGTTGCCTTAGTTGTTAAATGTTGTAATTTTTCGCCTTGACTTACAGCAGGAAGAAGTTTTTGATTTGTATTCTCTGTTTCTTCCTCATCATTTGCAGTGTGTTGATAGACTTTCATAAAACCATCAAAAAGAATTACCTCTCCTTGACAAAGATATTTCTCCTCACGATTAGAGATGTTTATTGAGATATTTGTTTTTTCAAGTTTTGCATCTGCCATTTGAGAGGCAATAGTGCGTTTTCTTATAAGGTCATAAAGTCTTTGAGCAGAAGAATCAATATTCACCTCAGTATTGCTAAGAACGGTAGGACGAATTGCTTCGTGAGCCTCTTGTGCTCCTTTGATTTTATTTGAGTATTTGCGAGATTTGAAATATTCTTCGCCGTATTCTTTCAAGATTAACTCTTTTGCTTGTGAAAGAGCAAGGTCTGAGAGATTTACTGAGTCAGTTCTCATATAAGTAATGTACCCTGCTTCATATAATTGTTGAGCAACTTGCATTGTTCTTGCAACAGGAAAACCTAATTTCCTACTTGCTTCTTGTTGAAGGGTAGATGTTGTAAACGGTGCTGCGGGACTTTGTTTTGCAGGCTTTTTTTCCACTGCTTGAACGGTGAAATCTGCCAAGGAACTTTCTTTTAAAAATTCTAAGGCTTGGTCTTTGTTTTCAAATCTTTGGTTTAAAGTAGCCGAAATTAAGGCTTGCTTTGAGGTTTGAAAGTCTGCAACTACTTTATAGGTCTTATTTTCCTTGAAATTATTGATTTCTTTTTCTCTTTCTACAATTAGTCTAACGGCAACCGATTGAACTCTTCCTGCACTTAAAGAAGGCTTAACCTTTTTCCAAAGAACAGGTGAAATTTCATAGCCTACAATTCTGTCAAGCACTCTTCGGGCTTGTTGAGCGTTTACAAGATTTAGGTCAATATTGCGAGGATTTTCCACAGCTTTAAGAATAGCGTTTTTTGTGATTTCATTAAAAACTATTCTCTTAGTCTTGCTTTCGTCAAGGTTTAATGCCTCTTTCAAATGCCAAGCAATAGCCTCTCCCTCGCGGTCTTCATCGGAAGCAAGCCAAACAAACTCTGCCTTTTCTACTGCGGCTTTTAATTCTTTTACTACCTTAACTTTATCTTCTGTGATTATATAATTAGGTTCAAAGTTGTTTTCCAAATCAATGCTCATATCCTTTGACGGAAGGTCGCGAATATGTCCAAAACTCGACATTACCACAAAATCTTTACCCAAAAACTTTTCTATTGTCTTTGCCTTAGCAGGCGACTCCACTATTACAAGATTCTTTGCCATATATATTTTTTTAAAAAACGCTTGCAAAATTACAACTTTTAATAGAATAATAAATTAAAGCAAAGAAAAAACTTCATTAGAACCGTTTAGAAAACTTTCTTTTTTATTTTTAATTTTTTCTTTGTTACAATTATTACTATATTTTATTATATATATTATTATTGTCTGCATACTGTGCAGAGTTGTCTGCATATTTTGTGATTTAAAATCAAAGAAAAAAAATTTTTTTTTAACTTTGCAAAATTAATGTTCAAAAGTTATGATAAAGAAAATTTTGCTATTATTATTGATTTCTTTGTACGCTTTATTTTCTTTCTCTCAAAGTAGTTATGAGAGATTTAAAATAGAGAAAAAAACTGAGATTTCCGATTTTAAGTATAGTATTTTTAAAGATTTTTCAGGAGAATACTCGGATTTGTTTTCAAGTTTTTATGATGATAAATTGTATTTCTTTTTACAAGATTATACAAACTTTGACTCGTTGAGGGTATTCTGCTTTGATGTCAATGCAAGTGAGTATGTATATTTTGATTTGGATTTTCAAGCTATATTAAAAGACTGTAAAAGCAAAGAATTTTACATAGATGCTTTTGCGTCAAATGGGGAATATTTTGTTTTTCAAGGATATTCTAATGAAAATGCTATCTTCTTCTTTAAAAGAGAAGGGGATAGCTTTGTGTATGATTTCAAAGTCTCAGATAAGGAATCTTTATTTCAAGAACAAATGGCATTTTTGGATAATGGTGATTTGTTGGGTTTAAGGGCTGTTCCTAAGTTTGGAGAAAAAAGTTTTGCTAAACTCAGTTTGTTGGATTTAGAAACAAAGAAAATAAGAAAAACTATTGATATTGCTCAAAATATTATAGGATATAATTACATCATTCCTTACAAATTACTTGATGTTTCTGAAAAATCTATTTTTTTCTCTCATAGAGGCGAATACAAAATTGAAGAATATGATTTTGACTTAAATAAACAATCAGAAATAATAGGAAATGAGTCGTATTGGATTCAAACACCACAAAATCTTTCTGATAGTATTATGAATTTAAGCCCGTATGCGGTAGATATAAGTGCAAGGTTTTTAGATTTAAAAGAAAAATATTCAAATGTTTATAGTATTTCTGTTGATGATAGTAAAGTATTTGTTTTTTACGAAAATGAAGGGAAATACAATAATACTTATTTTGATGTATGGGAGAGGGAAAATAGTGAATGGATTCTAAAATGTAAAAATATAAAAGATTATTCAAAGTCTGCAAGAAAGTTAGTAAAGAGTACTTTATCATTAGATAGTGATTCGAAAACTAAAATATATTTTACTAATTCTAAGATTGTAAGACTTAGGGTATATTTTCCTCAAATTCCTTTTTTGCCAAATTTTCTTTATAAGCCTATGGTGGGGATGTGTTTTGCTAAAAACGATATTCCTTTTGTTGTTGAAATATTGTCATTTGATTAGTTTTATACTGTGAACAGAATTATATTTGTTTGTCTTATAATATTCTTTTTCTCCTCTTGTAAGATACAACTGTCAGATTATGAATGTGTAGATACGAAAGGAAGAAAATGCGATTTGAATTGCACAACTAATGTTTTGTATGTTGGTTTTTCCTCATTGGGGTGTCATGATTGTCATGTAAAACTAAATGAATATTTAGAAGCAAAGGGTTATTATAGCAATGATACAATAAAAGTATATGGTATTATTGCATTAGAGGAAGATGAAATTAGAAATGAGTTTATACAACAATTGAATATTGTTTCTATGAAGCGATATTATCCGAATATAAATGAATTTAGATTTTGTATAGAAAAGGATAAAAGTATAAAAATAATAGGAAACACGATTAGAAATTTTAATACTCCCTTTTTAATTGAAGTAAAAAATAAGGAATTTCGTTACATTCCAAACAATTCAATATTTTCGCAGGATGGGAGAAAGGTGATAATAAATTAAAGCAAAGAAAAAATAAAATAATTCAAAGAATTAAAAAAATAATTCAAAGAAATAATTTTCTAAAACAAAGAAAAAAAATCGTAGGGTTTTTGTATATTTGCAAAAAAGAAAAAAGAAATGATTTTTTTTCCTAATTGCAAGATAAATATTGGGCTGAGTATTGTAGAAAAGCGAAAAGATGACGGATACCATAATATAGAATCTGTCTTTTATCCTGTGGATTTGTGTGATGTTTTAGAGATTAGGCCAAGCGATGCAAAGCAAGATTGTTTTAAAATAAGCGGATTAGATATTGGAAATACCTCTGCACAAGATAATCTTTGCATAAAGGCAGTTAATCTTTTGAGAGAAGAATATAAGTCTATACCTTATTTGAATATTCATTTGCATAAACAAATTCCTGCTTTTGCTGGCTTAGGTGGAGGAAGTAGTGATGCAACTTTTACTTTGAAACTTTTGGATTTTCTTTTCAATCTCGGAATTGAGGAAGAAAAAATGCTTTCCCTTGCTTCACAAATCGGTAGCGATTGTTCGTTTTTTGTAAAGAATAAGCCGACTTACGTTTTTTCAAAGGGAGAAAAATCTAAGGATATAACACTTGATTTAAGTAAGTATTATGTTTTGCTTATTAAACCCGAGCTAAGAATTTCTACTGCTGAGGCTTATCGAGGTGTTGTACCAAAAGCGAGTGAGGTTTCTTACACATCTTTACCCGATATAAAGGAATGGAGAGAGGTTTTAAAGAACGATTTTGAAGATAGTTTGTTCCCTAAATACCCAATCTTAGAAGAAATGAAAGAATTGATGTATAAGAATGGTGCAATCTATGCTTCACTCTCGGGAAGTGGTGCTACGGTCTATGGAATATTTGATAAAGAAATGGATATTAAAAGACTAAAACTTCCAAACAATACGTTTATATGGCAAGGTAGATTAAAATAACAATAAATAAATAAGATTATGAGCGAATTATTAAACTTAGAGCCAAAAGGCTTATGGAAACATTTCGATAAGATTTGTTCTATTCCACACCCTTCAAAACATGAAGAAAAAATAGTTGCAGCCTTAGTTGAGTTTGCAAAAGAAAATAACATAGAATATAAGCTTGACGAAGTTGGAAACGTGATAATGCGTAAGCCAGCAACGAAAGGAATGGAAAATCGTAAAGGTGTGATTTTGCAAGCACACTGTGATATGGTTCCTCAAAAGAATAACGATACAAAACACGACTTTTTGACCGACCCAATCCTTCCAAGAATTGAAGGAGAGTGGGTAAAAGCAACAGGAACTACACTTGGAGCAGACAATGGTATAGGAGTAGCAGCAGCATTGGCTGTTTTGGAAGACAAAACCTTAGAACACGGTCCAATAGAAGCCCTTATAACAATAGATGAAGAGACAGGAATGACAGGAGCCTTTGGATTAAAAGCAGGAGAGTTGGAAGGAGATATACTTTTGAACCTTGACTCAGAAACAGAAGGTGAATTATATGTAGGTTGTGCAGGAGGAATTGACGCAACTATTACATTTGATTACACAACAGAGGCTTTTGATTCTTCTTACAAAGCATTTGCTTTATCAATCAAAGGATTGAAAGGTGGACACAGTGGAATGGATATCATTCTTCAAAGAGGAAATGCAAATAAGATACTTTTCAGAATTTTAAAAGCATTAGAAAAAGTAGATGTTAGAGTTTGCGATATAAATGGTGGCAGTTTGCGTAATGCAATCCCAAGAGAAGCATTCTTCACAATAGCACTTCCTGTTGCAAAGGTTGAAGAAGCAAAACAAATTCTTGCAAACCTTACTCAAATTATCAAAAACGAACTTTCAGCAGTAGAGCCTGAAATCTTGATTGCGTTAGAAGAAACAGCAAATCCAGAAAGTTTCATAGATTCTTGCACAATGGCAAGAGTGATTCGTGCAATCTATGCTTGTCCTAATGGAATTTATAGAATGAGTGATTCAATGGAAAATCTTGTTGAAACATCTTCTAACCTTGCAATAGTAAAAAGCGATGGAAAACAAATAAAGGCTTGTGCATTATTAAGAAGTAGCGTTGATAGTGCTAAGGAAGATTTCGCTGAAATGATGGCAAGTGTTATAGAACTTGCAGGTGGCGAAATAGAATTCACAGGTGGTTACCCTGGTTGGAAGCCTAATATGCAAAGTCCAATACTTTCTACAATGCAAACTACATATAACAAACTTTATGGAAAGACTCCAAAAGTTATGGCAATACATGCAGGTTTGGAATGTGGATTGTTAGGTGGAGTTTACAAAAATTGGGATATGATTTCTTTTGGACCAACAATCCAAAACCCACATTCACCTGATGAAAGAGTGAATATCCCTTCTGTAAGTTTATTCTGGAATTATTTAGTAGAAACTTTGAAAAATGTTCCTCAAAAATAATTTACTTAAACATATAAACATAAACCCTCTTGTTAAAAATAGCAAGAGGGCTTTTGTGTTTATTGCTCTTTTGATGTGTTTTTCTTCTTTGTTTGCTCAATATAATGTTAGCAAAACAGATAATAGTAGGGTAAAATGGAGAGAAATCAACACAAATGAGTTTCAATTAGTATATCCACAAAGTTATGAATTAAGAGCACAAAGACTTGCTCTTGTGCTTGATACAATGGTTGATCATATTGGCACAACGCTTGGAACGAATGCTCCAAAAATTCCAATTTTAATTCACCCTTACACAGCAAAGTCAAATGGTATGACAACATGGGCACCAAAAAGATTGGAATTTTATCCAACTCCTTCACCAACTTATTTTGCTTATCCGTGGGATTGGCATTTGGCTATTCACGAATATCGTCATGCTTGTCAATATTATGCTCCTTATAAAGGTGTTTCAAAGACTTTAACAAATCTTTTAGGAGAACATTTCTTGCTTGGAGTGAATGCTTTGCTTATTCCTAATTGGTTTATAGAAGGAGATGCAGTTTTAGCAGAAACAGCCTTAGCCTCAACAGGTAGAGGTCAAAATCCAGAGTTTTATAATCAATTTAAAGCTCAACTTCTTGAAAAAGGAGCATATAAATTCCATAAAGCAAAACTTGAAAGTATGAAAGATTTTGTTCCAAACGATTATGTGTTTGGGTATTATATGGCTTCATACGCAAGAAACAAATACGGAAAAGATGTTTTTGCAGATGTAATGACTACAACTGCAAAATCGTGGTGGAAATTTCTTTGGTTTAATAAGGCAGATAGCTTAAATTTAAAATTACCACATAGAAAAATTTATGCAGAATTGATAGATAGCATAGTGCCTCTTTGGAAAGAGGATTATAATCAGTTTTTAAATCAGAAAGAAAATAAGTCAAAATTAGACACATTTAATATAAAGAAAGAGTATTACACTAATTATTTAAATCCAATCTTAATAGGAAAAGATACAATTCTTGCTTTGCAATCGAGTTCTTTTGAGGTGCAAAAATTAGTGCAATATACTCCAAATGGATTAGAAGAAATAGTAAAATTACCATATTTAATGCACTCTTATTTCGATTATAAAAATGGCAAATTGCTTTATTCTCAAAACGCATTGGATAAACGTTGGGAGCAAGAAACATACGCAAATATAACAGAACTTGATATATATTCGGGAAAAACAAAAAGGCTAACCAAAAACAAAACTTTCTTTACTCCAACTTATTCTCCAATAAATGAAAATCAAATAGCCTGTATAGAATCTACAAACGAATATGCTCAAAGTTTAGTAATATTGAATTTTAATCAAGGGAAAGAATATACAATAAAAAGAATAATTTCTTCCGATGCAATTTCATATCCTGCTTGGAGCGAAGACGGGAAATATATCTACCTAATAGAAACTTCTTCAAAGGGAAAAAACATAGTAAAGGTTGATGTTGAAAATGGAAATAAAGAAGAAATAATTTCACCTTCATACGATAATATTTCTAATTTAAGATGTAGTGATAACACTCTTTATTTCTTAAAAGACATTGACTCAAAATATGAGTTGATAGCATACGATTTGAATTCTAAAACAGCAAAACAATTAACCGAAACAGCATTTGGCTTAGGTGGATATTGTTTAAAAGACGATGAACTTATTGTTTCAGCATATAATAGTGATGGATATTTTCTTGCCAAATCTTCAAAAGGAAATCAAAATTTAGACATTAACAAAAAGAATAAGCCACAAATCTTTGTTGAAGAGTTGCAAAGACAAGAAAATTTCCTTCTACCAACAGAATATAACGATACTATAAGATATGAAAGCAAGGAATATAAGAAAATAAACAACTTATTTAATTTTCATTCTTGGCTACCTATTTTCCTTAATTTAAAGAAAGTGAACTTTGGATTAGGCGTTAGTGCTTCTTCTCAAAATCTTTTATCTACTTCAATCCTTCAAGTAGGATATAAATACAATGTAAAGGATTCTTGGCACGGGGCTTATATGACTTATACTTATAGTGGATTTTATCCAATAATAGATTTGGAGGCAGAATACAAACTAAGAAACTTTTCAGACAATAAATTGCAACAAGAATATTTAGCAGGAGTTAATATAGGTCTTCCATATTCTTGGAGTACAAGAAGAACGGTTAATAAAATGCAATTAGATTTTAAATATACTCTTAGCCAACTTGAAAAAAAAGCTTCAAATCCATACAATATATTAGGATATGGAGTTTCTTATACGCATTTACACGCACAGGCAAAAAATGATATAACTCCTACAAAAGGCTTTGAAATGGAATTTTCTCAATCCTCAACGCTTGGAAACAATGTTTCAAACATCACATCTGCTACAACAAAATTTTATTTGCCTTTATTCTTTAAAAATAGTAGCACAGAATTAAACTTTGCTTATCAATATAACAACAATAATACACAAGGATACGAGTTTGAAAATCAAATAGATTTTATTAGAGGAGTGAAAAATCAATTTCCTGTAAAATATTATGGAGCGGGTTTAACGTTTAATATTCCTTTGTTTTATCCTGATTGGATTATAGGGCCGATATTTTACATAAAAAGAGTAAGTGTGAAACCGTTTTATGATATTGGAAGTTTTGATACACAGATTTATCAAAGTTTTGGCAATGATTTTAGTTTTAATCTATGTGTATTTGGAATTAAATTGCCAATAGAAGTAGGGGCGAGAGTAGGTTTTGAAACCCTAAATCAAAAACCATTTTTCCAATTCTTACTTTCATTGTAAAAAAATCAAAGAAATAAAAAAATAAATCAAAGAAATAATTTCTAAACTCTTTGTTTTAAAAAAATATTTCTTTGATTTATTTTATTGATGTAATCTAACAAAATTGTATTATCTTTGCACCAAAGAATAAAATAAAGAAAAAATAAATAGAAATGAGAAAAAGTTTATTTTTAATAGCATTATTGTTTTTTGCAACGAGCCTATTTGCTCAAAATACAAAAACATTAGACGATGAAAAGCTAACTGAGTTTGCTTATAAATTAAGTGCATTACCATTTAGCGAGAGAGATGTGATTGAAGATGCGTGTAAATTATTTGAAGAGACCTTTGCAGGCGATAAAGACGGAGCAGATTGGGGCTATCAATTGCTTTATTATTATCATGAAATATCTTGCGAAGATAAAACAGTAACCTTGCACAAAACTTTCTCGGAAGAGGAAATTAGAGCATTGGTTCATGGAGATATATACGTGCTTGGTGGTTTGAAAAAAGATATGAAACGTTTCCGTGATGAGTATGGCAAGTGGGGATACCGCATTATGAGTTTTGAAGACACGTCTTACGCAATTGAAGTGCAACCTGCATTTCTTTATGAAAGATTTAAAGATATGCTAACTCCTGAATATAGATATTATCGTGGACTTTGGATTGCCGAACACGACATTCCGCCTTATTGGCACGCAACTTTAGATATTCCAATGCAAGAGTTGTTTGATAGAATCGCTTGGAGAGATGAGTTTTTAGATGAACACCCAGATTTTATTAGAGAAGACCTTGTTACAAGAGAGATAGAATATCTTTGTTTCTCTGTTACAAAAGGATTAGAGAATACTCCTGTTTACGATGAGAAAGATGTAATAAAACCAGAGTATAAAACAGCGTTGCAAACCTATTATAAAGCACATCCAAAAACTAAATGGGGGCTTTATATGACAGAATATGTACATAGACTTGCTCTAAATAAGTATAGAAACAGCAATGAAATTGACACATGGGTAATAAACACGCTTTATCCTCCTGAAAGAAAAAACATAGATCCACTTTTGAAATACAAAGATATATTGATTGATAACATAGTTGATTAAAAAAGAAAATTATATGAAAAAAATCTTAACATTATTATTAGCATTACTAATAGGAGGCGTTGCTTCTTCTCAACAAGAAATTACATTAGAAGATATTTGGGCAAAGGGAACTTTCCGTGGTAAAGGAATAGATGGTATTCGCTCAATGAAAGATGGAAAACACTATTGTATATTGACTCAAAACGCAATAGAAAAATATGATTACGCCAAAGCAAGCAAAGTAGGCGAGGTTGTAAATTTCTCTGGTTTAGACTTAAAAGGATATGTTGTAGATTATCAATTCTCAAAAGACGAAAGCAAAGTTTTACTTATTTTAAATCCAGAAATGATTTATCGTCATTCTTACTTGGCTGATTGTTTTGTTTACGATATTGCAACAAAAAAATTAACACCTGTTGCAAAAGAGAAAGTGAGATTAGCAGAATTTTCTCCAAATTCTCAAAAAGTGGCATACGTTTCAAATAATAATATTTTTATCTTTGATTTGGCTTCTTTGCAAACAAAACAAATCACAACAGATGGCGAATATAATCACATAATCAATGGTACTACCGATTGGGTTTATGAAGAAGAATTTGCAATTACAAAAGGTTTCTTTTGGAGTAATGATTCAGAAAAAATAGCTTATTATAAATTTGATGAAAGTAAGGTAAAACAATTCTCTATGACAATATATGGAGATTTGTATCCTGAGGAATATGTTTATAAATACCCAAAAGCAGGAGAGGATAATTCAGTTGTAGAAATTTTTGTCTATGATTTGAAAAACGATAAAACAAATCACATTGACATGGGCTTGAATAAAGATATTTATTTGCCACGTTTGCAATGGACTCCTAATGATGAGGTGTTTATTCACAAGTTAAATCGTCATCAAAATCAATATGAATTATTTATTGCTTCAACTAATGATTTCAAACCAAAGAAAATATACGAGGAAAGAAATCAATATTACATTGAACAAGTAGAAGATGTAGTATTTCTTAATGATAAAAAACACTTTATCTTAAAAAGCGAAAGAAATGGCTATATGAACTTGTATAAAATTGGTATTTACGATAGAAGTATTGACCCGATTACACAAGAAAAATATGACATTGACCAAATATGTTATATAAATCCAAAAACAGAAGAAATATTCTACACAGCAGCTCAATCAGAAGCATATAATAGAGAGCTTTTAGTTGTTGATAAGAAAAAGAATATTAAGAAAATATCAAAAGAAATAGGTACATATTCAGCAGATTTTTCTGCAAATGGAGAGTATTATATTTCAACTTTTTCAAATACTGATACGCCTACTCAATATACTATCAACAATAGCAAAGGCGAAGTGCTAATCGTTTTAGAAGATAACAAAGAACAAAAAGAATTGTTGGCAAAATATGGAGCTGAAAGAAAAGAATTTGGAAAATTCAAAACAAGTCAAGGCACTGAATTGAATTATTGGATAATCAAGCCAACAAATATGGAAAAGGGTAAAGAATATCCTTTGTTAATGTATGTTTATGGAGGACCAGGAAGTCAAGAAGTATTAAACTCTCAAAGCAGATTTTCAGATTATATGTGGTTCCGTATGCTTGCACAAAAAGGTTATGTAGTTGCTTGTGTAGATGGTAGAGGTACAGGAATGCGTGGAGAAGAATTTAAGAAATGTACTTACATGGAGCTTGGAAAGTATGAAACCGAAGACCAAATAGAAGCGGCTAAATATTTTGGAAGTTTAGATTTTATTGATAAAGATAGAATTGGAATTTTTGGTTGGAGCTATGGTGGATATATGTCAACGCTTTGCATCACAAAAGGAGCAGATTATTTCAAAACTGCAATAGCTGTTGCTCCTGTAACTACTTGGAGATATTACGATAATGTATATACAGAACGTTTTATGCGTACTCCACAAGAAAATCCTTCGGGATATGACGACAACTCGCCAATAAATCACGTAGAAAAACTAAAAGGAAACTATCTTTTAGTGCATGGAACAGCAGATGATAACGTTCATTTCCAAAATGCTGTGGATTTGATGACTGCTTTAATAAAGGCAAATAAACAATTTGAACAATTTTCTTATCCAAATAAGAATCACGGAATTTATGGTGGTAATACAAGATTGCACCTTTACACGTTAATGACAGATTTTATTTTTAGAAAATTATAAATAATGCAAGAAAAATTAGAAGCTTTTGTAAGCGAAAATAATTTGTTTTGCAAAAATGATAGAATCCTCATTGCCCTTAGCGGTGGTGTGGATTCTGTCGTTTTAGCACACCTAATGCTGAAAGCAAATTATGATATTGCCTTAGCACACTGTAACTTTCATTTAAGAAAAGAAGAGAGTAATAGAGATGAGGCTTTTGTTCGCTCTTGGGCAAAGGAGAATGGTGTGGAGTTATTTGTGAAAGAGTTTGATACATTTGCCTATATGAAAGAAAATAAGCTTTCTTTGGAAATGGCGGCAAGGGATTTGCGTTATCAATGGTTTGATTCTCTCTTAGAAGAATATGGATTTTCTTATTTGGCTACGGCACATCATTTAGATGACTCGATAGAAACGTTTTTTATCAATCTTTTGCGAGGTACAGGCATTGCAGGATTGCATGGAATTCAAGCAAAAAACGATAAAATCATTCGTCCCCTTCTTTTTGCTACAAGAGAAGATATTTTAAACTATGCAAAAAAGAATAATATCTCATACGTTGAAGACTCAACTAATAGTGAAACGAAATTTATTCGCAATAAAATTCGTCATAATCTTTTTCCTATTTTGCGAGATATTAACCCTAACTTTGAGTTTGCATTAAAAAAAGATATAGATTACTTAAAGGATACGGAATTTATTTTTCGTAGAGAAATAGAGAAAGTAAAACAAGAAATCATTGAACAAGAAAAAGACTTAATTAAGATAAATATTTCAAAACTCCTTTTGCTTAATCCTATGAAGATATATCTTTATGAAATATTGTCTGAATATGGATTTAATGAAGCGAATATTAACGATATATCTCAAAGTTTTGAAGAAATATCTGGTAAACAATTTTTTAGCAAAAGCCATAGGATTGTAAAGGATAGGCAATATCTTTTTATTGAAAAAAGAAAAGAAAATCCTATAAATGATTTCTATTTGATAAATCAAAATCAAGGTTCACTGATTTTTCCTTTGAAAATGCAATTTGAGGTTTTGAAAGATTTAAGATTTATAAATATTTCAAAAGATAAAAATGTTGCAATGCTTGATTTTGATTTGTTGAAATATCCTCTTGTGCTTAGAAAGTGGAGGCAAGGAGATAGTTTTGTGCCTTTTGGAATGAGGAAAGAAAAGAAATTAAGCGATTATTTTACTGCTAATAAATATTCTATAATTGACAAAGAAAATCAATGGATTCTTTGTAGTGAGGATAAAATTGTGTGGTTGGTAGGAGAGAGAATAGATGATAGATTTCGCATAAGCAATAAAACAAAAAATATATTAAAAATTGAGTTAGAAAAATGAAAGAAATAGTAAATTTATTGACTGCTTTATTTTTTTTAATGAGCGTTTCGGCACAAGAAAACAAAGTAAAAAATCTTTGTAATAAAATTAACCAAGATTCCCTTAGACAAAACGTAATAGAACTTCAAGGATTTTCTACACGATATGCCTATTCACCAAATAGAAAACAGGTAGCAGAGTATTTAAAAGGCAGATTGGAAAATTATGGTTTTGAAGTGGTTTTAGATTCTTTTCTTTTGCAAACAGGTTGGTACTTAACCGAAGCAGACACTCTTTGGCAATACAACGTAATTGGAGAAAAACAAGGCTTATGGGCAAAAGATACTACGGTGCATCTAATGGCTCATTACGATTCTCGTTCGGATATGGAGGGTTTTGAAGATTATTTTAATTTCGCACCCGGAGCTGACGATAATGCAAGTGGAGTTGCTGCATTATTGGAAATAGCTCGTATAATAAATGAAAATAATATCGCTCCTATCAAAACACTTGTGATAGATTTCTTTGCAGCCGAAGAGCAAGGACTAAGAGGTAGTTGGGATAGAATAGATAAAATTTCAACACCTATTTGGCAAGAAGATATAAAGGCAGTGATAAATCTTGATATGATAGGATATTGTCAAAGCGATTCTACTAATTATATCTTTGATTTAATAACTTACGAAAATAGTTCGGAACTAACAGAAATGTCAAGAGAATTTGCAGAACAATACACTATACTTACACCAAACGAAACAACAGAAAATAATTACGCTTCTGATTCTTATAGTTTTTATTCTTACGGAGTGAAAAGCGTTTTCTTAATGGAGCACGAATTTACACCGCATTACCACACCGAAAGAGATGTTTACACCACAATAAACTATCATTATATGAGAGAACTAACAAAATTGGCTTTTGCACTTGCTTACGAATGTAGCGTAAATAATAATTATGGAGTAGTAAGTTTAGAGGAAAACGAGTCTATTGCAAAAGAAGTAACCTTACTTGCTAATCCTGTGAAAGATAAATTGAGAATCTCTTGCAGAAACTTTTCTTCTGCTACTCAATATGTTTTATACTCACAATCTTCTCAAATTATGAAACAAGGAAGAATAGAAAATCCAAATGGAGTTAATACAATAGATTGCAAAGACTTAAAAAATGGTATTTATTTCTTGCAAATATTTAGTGAAAATCAAGTTATTACAAAGAAAATAGCTGTTTTTCATTAAAAAAATCAAAGAAATTTTTGGTGAATTCAAAGAAAGATACTATTTTTGCAAACGCTTTCAGGAATTAAACTTGAAACGGTCCCATAGCTCAGTTGGTTAGAGCACCTGACTCATAATCAGGGGGTCCTTGGTTCGAGCCCAAGTGGGACCACGCAAAGAAAAGGAGAGACAAAATAAAGTTTCTCCTTTTTTGTTTTTAGATATAAAATACTAATTTTGCGAAAATAATCAAGAAAATCTTGATATTTCCCGAGAATTTATGACCTCTATTACAGAAAAATCTTTCCTAAAAAAATAGAGATTTGTCTAATAATAATAAATGATAGATTTATCAAAAAAAATCAAAGAAAAAATTATTTTTTTCTTTGATTTTTTTTATTTTTTCTTTGAATTATTTTTGAAAAGTAAAGAAAAAAATGATTTTTTTTCTTTAAAGTGAAACGAAAAGGCATATTTTCTTGTCATATATATATGAAAGTAAAATTTTTTAATTTATTAACTAAATTTAATGTATATGCAAAAGAAAAATTTTTTAATAGCAGTACTTCTAATACTGTTATTTGGTTTAAAAACCAACGCCCAAATTCTCACACCGAGTAATTCGGTAAAAGAAGTTAGTGAATATCA
>CALEFF010000059.1 GCA_937876865.1 uncultured Bacteroidales bacterium
CTAATAGTGTTACTACTATTGGAGGATATTCGTTTTATGGTTGCAGTAGTTTAAATTCTCTTACTATTGGTAATAGTGTTTCTTCTATTGGAAATTATGCGTTCTATGGTTGTAGTAGTTTAACATCTGTTGATGTTCCTAACAATGTTACTTCTATTAAAGAAGGTACGTTCGCAGGTTGCAGTGGTTTAACTTCTGTTGATATTCCTAACAGTGTTACTTCTATTGGAAATTATGCGTTCTATGATTGTAGTGATTTAACATCTATCGATATTCCTAACAATGTTAGTTCTATTGGAAATTATGCATTCTCTGGTTGTAGTCGTTTAACATCTGTTGAAATTCCTGACAGAGTTTCTTCTATTAAAGAAGGTACATTCTCTGGTTGCAGTCGTTTAACATCTGTTGATATTCCTAACAGTGTTACTTCTATTAGACTACATGCGTTCTCTGGTTGTAGCCGTTTAACATCTGTTGAGATTCCAAATAGAGTTTCTTCTATTGGAGATTCTGCGTTCTATAGTTGTAGCCGTTTAACTACTCTTACTATTGGAGAAAATGTTTCTTCTATTGGACGCGGTGCGTTTAATGGTTGTTCTTCATTGCAAAACGTTACTTGTTTGGCAATTAATCCGCCTGCTCTTGGAGACAATGCTGCTTTCCCTTATCCTAATATTGCTACTTTAACAGTTCCTTGCGGTAGTTTGGAGGCTTATTCTACTGCTAATTCTTTTTGGTATATGTTCTTTGCTGACAGAATTGAGGAAGATTGTACTGGTTTGGAAGATTTGAATGCTGTTGATATTTCTTTCTTCCCTAACCCTACAAACAGCAAAGTTACTTTCAGTCAAGCAATAGAAAAGGTAGAAGTAATCGACCTAATAGGAAAAGCAATCCTTACTTTCACTAATGCAAAGACAATAAACATTGAATCCTTGCCAGCAGGTACTTATTATTTACGATTAACAAATGAAGAAAAAACTTCACTGCAAAAAGTGATTAAACAATAAACTTAAAAAGAGCGACTTGAAAAAAGTCGCTCTTTTTACTTTATATCAAAATTTAGTTCTATCTTATTCAATCTTTTCTTCTGCTTTTGCAAAGAAACGGTAAATATAAAAACAAAAAAGCAACCACTTGTCTGTGATTGCTTTTTTTATTTGTGGGAGTAATAGGATTCGAACCTATGACCCTCTGCTTGTAAGGCAGATGCTCTAAACCAACTGAGCTATACTCCCCTTGTTTGCGAATGCAAAGATACAACGGTTTTTTTAATCTACCAAATTTTTCTAAGAAAAAAATTATTTTTTCTTTGTTTTATTTATTTTTTTCAAAGAAAAATTTTCCATTTTCAAAGACTTTTTCCCCATTTATATAGGTGGAAATCACTTTGTTATTAAATGTGTGATTTTCCATTGGACTCCATTTACATTTGTAGTAAATATTTTCTTTTGAAACGGTGGTTTTTTGCTTTGAATCTATCAAAACAAAGTCTGCAAAGTAGTTTTCTCGTATAAATCCTCTGTCTTTTATTTCAAAAAGTGTGGCTGGATTGTGCGAGGTTTTCTCTACTAATTTCTCTATTGTCAAAACGCCTTGGTTTACTAACTCTAACATCATCAAAAGGGAGTGTTGAATTGACGGAATGCCCGATGGTGCTTGGAAGTAAGGCTTTTGCTTTTCTTCAAGTTTGTGTGGAGCGTGATCTGTTGCGATTATGTCTATTTTGTCTTCGTTTAGTGCTTTTCTTAGTGCGTTGCGGTCTTCTATTGTTTTGATTGAGGGATTGCACTTTATGAGATTGCCATATTTTTCAAAATCTTCTTCTGAAAACCATAGGTGATTTGGAGATACTTCTGCTGTTATATTTTTGTTTTCTATTTTTCCTGCACATAAAAGTTCTAATTCTTCTTTTGTGCTAATGTGTGCAATATGTAATTTTGCGTTATGCTTTTTTGCTAACTCAATTGCAAAGGAGGTTGATTTGAAACAAGCCTCTGAGGTGCGAATTAGTGAATGTAGATTTGCAGGAGTTTGTTTTCCTTCATACAAGGCTTTGTAGTGAGCGGTGTTTTCTTTTATGATTTTTTCGTCTTCGCAATGTGCGGAAATAATTGTGTGGTTTTTGGAGAAGATTTCTTCTAATATTTCTTGATTATCTACAAGCATATTGCCGGTTGAGGAGCCAAGAAAAAGTTTTAATCCACAATAATCCTTAGAATCAATATTTGCAATCTCAGAGAAATTATTATTTGTCAATCCAAGAAAAAATCCATAATTGCATATCATTTTCTCTTTTGCTAATTGATGCTTTTCTTCTAAGGCTTGTTTACTTGTTGTTGTAGGATTTGTATTAGGCATATCAAAAATTGTTGTTACTCCTCCTGCAACGGCTGCCATAGATTCTGATTGCATATCTGCTTTTTCTGTCAATCCAGGCTCTCTGAAATGAACATGTACATCTATTACACCGGGTAATAAAATCAAATCCTTGCAATCAATATATGTAGTATTAAAAGGCAAATCGGATAGAGGAGATGCACTTATCTTCTCTATCCGATCGTTTTTTACTAATATATTGAGAACTTCTTTTTTGCCTTCATTTACAACTAAGGCATTCTCAAAATATTTAAACATCTTATTTTATTTCTGATTCTGATTGAACTTCTGCTGCTATTGATTCATCTACTAAAATTCTTCCGCAGTATTCACAAACGATTATCTTCTTGTGCATTCTGATATCCATTTGTCTTTGATGAGGAATCTTGTTAAAACAACCTCCGCAAGCATCTCTATCAACTGTTACAACAGCTAAACCATTTCTTGCGTTAGAACGAATTCTTTTAAATGCAGTAAGGTATCTTTCTTCTATAAGTTTTTCGTTGCTTTCTGCTTTTTCTAAAAGTATTTGTTCTTTTTCTTCAGTTTCTTTTATGATTTCGTCAAGCTCCGATTTCTTTTGTTCAAGGTCAGCAAGCTTTTCTTCATAAATTTCTTGATATTTTTCAATTTCAGCGTTGTAACTATCAATGTGAGCGTTGAAATCTCTAATTTTTTTCTCACAAAGTTGTTTTTCTAACTCTTGAAATTCTATTTCTTTGGCTAATGACTCGTATTCTCTGTTGTTTCTAACGTTGTTTTGTTGATCAGAATATCTGTTAATCAAAGCATCACATTCTTGCATTTGTATTTTTCTCTCTGCAATGCCTTCTTGTGAGGCTTGAATCTCTGCTTTGATTTTTCCAATTCTTGTCAATAAACCTTCTGTTTCATCTTCAAGGTCTTGAACTTCCAAAGGCAATTCTCCTCTTATGATTCTAATTTTATCGATTTGAGAACAAATTTGTTGCAATCTATAAAGAGCAATCAATCTGTTTTCAACTGCTAAATCGGCTTCCTCACTTCTAAGAACGGTTTTTGGAGCTACTTCTTCTTTTACTTTCTTTGCCATTATGTTTTGTTTTAAATATTCTTTATATGATTGGCACTATTATCCAAATGTAAGTTTGCAAAATTACAAAATTTTTCTGATAACAAAGAAAATAAGTATTCTTTTATGAAATTCTCGCTTTCAAAATGCCCAATGTCTGCAAGAAGAATGTGATTTTCACAATCAAGAAATTGATGATATTTTATATCTCCTGTAAGGAAACAATCCACGTTTTCTCTTAAAGCATCATCAACAAAATCCATACCACTACCTCCGCAAAGTGCAACGGTTTTTATTTTATCTTTTTTCCCACTTACATATCTTATGTTATGAATATTCAAAATGCTTTTTACATTTTTCAAAAACTCTACTGCATTGATTTCTTTCTCTAATTCTCCAATTGCACCCAAACCAAAATATCCCTTATCTGTAATATCTTCTTTGTGTAATGGTCTAATATTTTTTAAACCCAATTTTTTGGCAAGAATTGTGTTCACTCCCATAGTTGCTGCCGAATCTAAATTTGTGTGAGAGGCATAAAGAGCAATATTATTCTCTATTGCCTTTAACAAAGTTGTAGTAACATTATCCTCTGAGGTGAATTTTCTTAGGCTTTTGTACACTAAGGGGTGGTGAGATAATACAAAATTGCAGTTATTCTTTATTGCATCTTCAATAACCTTGCAATTCATATCAAAACAAATGTAAATGCCTGTGCAATCTGCTTCTTTATGTCCATAAAGCAAGCCCGCATTATCATAACTCTCTTGCCAAGACAAAGGAATTTTTGAGTCAAGAAAATCTACTATATCGGAAATCTTTATTTTATTTGTGTCCATTTTGTTTTTTATAAGGAGGGTTAATTGTATTAAAACCTTTCGGAGGATTCATTGTGATTTTTATACTTTTTTGAGTGAATGGGTGGCTAAATTTTATCGTGTGGCAACAAAGTTTCAAATAATTATTTGCAAATTCTGTTGCTCCGTATGTTAAATCGGCAACAATAGGATTGCCTTTCTCTGCAAAAGCCTTGCGACAATCTGAACCACTTAGCCCAAGTCCTGAGATGTTTACTAAACTCAAAGAATCGTTAAAATAATTCAAAGAATCAATAAACTGATACATTATTTTAATTTTTTTTTCTTGCGTTTCAAAAATAAAAGTCTCATTCTTATGTTTTAGCGGGCTTTGCAAAATTGTATAATATTCAAGTTCTACTTCGTTCCATTGTTCAATCATTTTTTGTTGAGCGTGTTTTGAACGAGCAAAAATACACAAACCAGACTCTTGATTGTCCATTGAATGAATTAAATATAAGCCTTGTTGATTAGGATACTTGCGTCTAAGATAAGAAGAAGTTAAATCGAAAATAGATTTTCCTTTTCCATTTGTTTTTGAAGCATAATTTACGCCTGAACTTTTGTTTACAACTATAAAAAACTCATCTTCATACAAGACAGGGAAGTAACTACGTTCTTTTTTTATGTATTTGCCACCAGAATATTTTTCATAGACAATGCTTTCTCCTTTTTTGAGAATAAATTCAGGGCTTTTTACTACGGCGTCCTTATAACTAACACAGCCGTACATTATCATTTTTTTTGCTTTGCTTATAGAGGTTTGACCAAACTCATTAAGCAATAACTTTAATAAAGAAATATCTTCCTTTGCAGTGATTCTCATCTTTTAAACCTTAATTAAGAAAAAATACAACGAAGCCTCAAAGAAAAGAAACTTCGTTGTATTTCAATAATTGATAAAACTCAATTTATAATTAAATAAGTTCTGCTAATTTTTCTGCTAAATCGCAAACTCTATTTGAGTATCCGTTTTCGTTATCGTACCAAGAAACAACTTTAACGAAGTTTCCGTCCATTACCATTGTTAATTTTGAATCGAAAATAGAAGAGTGAGGATTTCCAAGTATATCACAACTTACAATAGGATCTTCAACATATTGTAAGATTCCTTTCATTGGCCCTTCTGCTGCTTCTTTTACAGCTGCATTTACTTCTTCTGCTGTAACATTCTTTTCAAGTTCTACTGTTAAATCAACAACTGAACCATCAGGAGTAGGAACTCTCATTGATAATCCGTGTAATTTTCCAGCTAATTCAGGAATAACTAAACCAACTGCTTTTGCTGCACCTGTTGAAGTAGGTATTATTGAACAAGCAGCTGCTCTTGCTCTTCTTAAATCTTTGTGAGGAAGGTCTAATATGTGTTGATCGTTTGTGTAAGAGTGAACAGTATTCATTAAACCTCTTTTTATTCCGAATTTATCGTTCAACACCTTTGCGATAGGAGCTAAACAGTTTGTTGTACAAGAAGCATTTGAAACGCAAGTCATATCTTTTGTAAGTACGCTATCGTTTACGCCTAATACAACAGTAGCATCAACATCTTCTGCCTTATCTGCTGGAACTGTAAGTATAACTTTTTTAGCTCCTGCTTTGATATGCTTTGTCATTTTTTCTTTTGTTTTGAAGATACCTGTTGATTCTATTACTATGTCAATGCCTAATTCTCCCCAAGGTAATTGTTCAGGATCTCTTTCAGAGTAAACTCTGATTCTTTTACCATTTACAACTAAATACTCTCCGTCTGCTTCAACTTCTCCGTCAAAACGTCCGTGTACAGAGTCGTATTTTAATAAATAAGCTAATGTTGAAGCGTCTGTAAGGTCGTTTATCGCAACTACTTCAACGTTTGTTTTCTTTTGAATGTTTCTAAAAGAAACTCTTCCTATACGGCCAAATCCGTTTATCGCTACTTTAACCATAATTATATGATTTTTGAAATGTTATTTAATATAAAAAATTGTTGCAAAGTTAAGACTTATTTCTTCATTGCCCAAAATAAAATGTGCTTTTTTTCTAAATAATTATTTTCCGAGAGTTATTTGTCTGAAAATTTGTTCTAAATTTCCGCCTGCGGCAAGGTGTTTTGTTTCATCATCTGCAACTAATTTTCCGTTGTTAATAATTATCACTCTTGAACAAACGGCTTCTACTTCCTGCATAATGTGTGTTGAAAGCAAAACGGTCTTTGTTTGCCCTATTTGTTTGATTAATTCTCTTATCTCTACTAATTGATTTGGATCTAAGCCAGTTGTTGGCTCGTCAAGTATGAGAACTTTTGGATCGTGAATCAATGCTTGTGCTATTCCTACTCTTTGCTTATAGCCTTTACTGAGCATTGAAATTTTCTTATTGACTTCTTTGCTTATGCCTGTAAGTTCTATTATTTCTTCAACTCTTTGTTTTCTTATTTTTTTGTCAATTTTATGTATTCCTGCAATAAACATTAGAAATTCTCTAACATACATATCGTAATACAAGGGATTTTGTTCAGGAAGATAGCCTATGTTTGCTCTAACTTGCATTGGGTTGTCAAAAATATCGTATCCACAAACTTTTACCTCGCCTTCTGTAGGAGGAATAAAGCAAGTGAGAATTTTCATCATAGTTGATTTTCCTGCACCATTAGGTCCTAATAATCCAACAATCTGTCCTTGCTCTATTTCAATGTTTATATTATCAAGAGCCTTTTGTTCTCCGTATATTTTTGTAAGATTCTTTATAGAAATTGACATAATCAAAATTGTTTTTAAACTGCAAATTTACAAAATAAAACTTTCCTAAGATAGTTCTTTGTTGTATTTTTCTATTTCTTAAACCTATTTTGCAAATTTGTATTTAGTAAATAAACGATTTCGTGCTTTTATTGTTCAATAAAACACTTTTTCTAAGAGTTAAGCCTTAAAAATGCTGATTTTTTTCTTGATTTCAGAAAAATAATTCTTTGCTTTTTTAAAATAAATCAAAGAAAAAATTAAAAAAATCAATGATTTATTTTCTAAAATCATTGATTTTTTTATTTAATACAGGATGTATGTATTCTGGCATCAATTCTTCTAATGGTATTAGTACGAAATCTCTTTTTTCTATCAAAGGATGTGGAATTTTTAGGTCGGGTTCGTCAATTATTTCGTTTTCATAGAATAAAATATCTATATCTATCGGACGGTTTTCGTATGTTGTGGCATTTGGATTACGTTTTCTGCCAAGCAATGCTTCTATTTCGTTGCAAATTACAAGGCTTTCTCTTGGTGTTTTCTTAGTTTCAAAGATTGCAACAGAGTTTAGAAATTTATTTTCACTTTCAAATCCCCATGCTTCTGTTTCAATAAAAGAAGATTCTTTAAGTTTTGTTCCAAGTTTTTCTTCTAATAATTCGTAGGCTTGAAGAATTATGTTTTTTCTATCACCTAAATTGCTACCAAATCCAAGTACTATTTTCATAAAAAAACATTAAAAAAAGAATAAAGCACCCAAAAAGAGTGCTTTATTCAAATTATTAAACCAATTAAAACATTTTTTACATTTTATCTGCAACTGCTCTACCAGCTCTTAATGCAGAAATATTTGCATCAACAACTGCATCGCCTTTTTTTCCGAAGATACTTCTTACTGCATCTTCTAATTTTTCGATGTCAATTCTCAAATATTTTGACGCAGCTCCAAGAACAACCATATTTGTTCCTTTTGGATTGTTTACTTCCTTAGCTATTGCATCTGCATCGAAAAGAATGTGATTTTTTATCTTTTTAACCTCTCCAAGAACTGCATCAAGGTCAGGATAATTAGGGATATTAACAAACGGATTTTGGTTTGTGATAATCCAACCTGTTTCTCTGTTTAAGAAAGGTAAATAACGCAATGCTTCCATTGGCTCAACAGAAAGTATAATGTCGCATTCACCTTCTGGAATCAAATCCGAAGCGATTGGTTGGTCGCTAAGGCGTAAGTGAGATTGCACATCACCACCTCTTTGGCTCATTCCGTGAGTTTCAGCTTGCTTCATATACATTCCCATGCTTAAAGCAGCTTTTGAAATGATAGCAGCAGAACTCAATGCTCCCATTCCTCCGACTCCACACAATATTATGTCTATTTTCATCTTTATCTCCTTTCTTTTTTATTTAGCTTTTTTAGCCATTTTACGTTTTTTATTCGCCCAAACTATACATTCTCTTCTTGGAATAATTACTGATACTCCTTGATATTCCAATTCTTGTTGAATAACTTTGATATTCTCTTCTAATTTGCTTGGAAGAGGATTTATTACTCTTATGTGTTCAGGGTCAACTCCGATTCCTTGACAAATACTTTCAATTCTACCTGTTGCAGATGATTTTTGACTTCCTGTCATACCTGTAATTCCGTTGTCAAGTATCATTACTGTAACAGGAACGTTATCTACAACGCAGTCAAGTAAGCCTGTCATTCCTGAGTGTGTGAATGTACTATCTCCAATCACAGCAACTGTTGGACGAAGGTCTGCTTCTGCTGCTCCTTTTGCCATTGTGATTGAAGCTCCCATATCAACTGTTGTATAGATTGCTTTCAATGGTGGCAACGCTCCTAATGTATAACATCCTATATCAGCAAATACTTTGTATTCTCCATAAGATTTCATTGCTTCGTTTAGAGCTGTGTAAGAATCTATGTGAGGGCAGCCATCGCATAGCTTTGGTGGTCTTGGAGCTAATAGTTCTGGAACAGGGAATCCTTCTTTTACTTCCATTCCTAAAGCTTTTCCTACTAAGTTAGGATTTAATTCCCCTGTTCTTGGAATTGATCCGTCTAAACGTCCTTTAACTTGTTTGCCTTTATTAAGAAGTCCTTTTATCAATCTTTCATATAATGGTTGGCCTTCTTCTAATACTAAAATTGTTTCACATTCATCGTATAGTTTGTTCAACAATTTTTCTGGCATTGGATATTGACTGATTTTCAAAACAGGATATGGGCATTCTGTATCGCGGAAATTTTCCATTAAATAGTTATAAGATATTCCGCATGCTACAATTCCTACTGATTTATCTTTTCCCTCAAAGTATTTATTAAAGCCATCGTTTTCTGAGGCTGCAATTAGTCCTTCTTGTTTTGCTAATAATTCTCTATATTGTACTCTTGCGTTTACAGGAAGTAAGATAAATTGATTTTTCTTTTCTGGTAAATTGATTTTGTTTTGATTTTTTACGACTTCTTTTCTTACAACGCCAGCACGTGAGTGTGCCATACGAGTAGTTATTCTCATCATTACTGGTACGTGGAATTTTTCTGATAGTTCAAATCCATAGTGTACCATATCGTATGCTTCTTGTTGATTGCTTGGTTCTAAGACTGGTATCAATGCAAAATCACCATAGAAACGTGAGTCTTGTTCATCTTGTGATGAGTGCATACTTGGGTCGTCTGCTGCTATGTAAATCAAGCCTCCGTTTGCTCCTGTGATTGCAGAGTTCATGAATGGGTCTGCTGCTACGTTGATTCCAACGTGTTTACAACAGAACATTGCTCTTTTTCCTGCGTAACTCATTCCTAAGGCTGCTTCCATAGCGGTTTTTTCATTGGCCGCCCAATTGCTTCTAATGCCTAATTCTTTTGC
>CALEFF010000060.1 GCA_937876865.1 uncultured Bacteroidales bacterium
CAAGGAGGTAAAGATGAGAAAAAGAGGAAAGGTGAAATTATTGACTATACTATCAATTTTGACAGAGAAAAATTCCGTGTAAAAGTATTGGAAACTGTTAAAAGTACAGATAATATGGTGGATATTTCAGAAGCTAAAATTCTTGTATCAGGTGGACGTGGAGTTGGTACAAAAGAAGGCTTTGAAATGCTTGGTGAATTAGCAAAATTATTAAAAGGAGAAGTTTCTTCTTCAAGGGCATGTGTTGATGCAGGAATAATAGGACACGAAAGACAAGTAGGACAAACAGGAAAAACTGTTAGACCTGACCTTTACTTAGCTTGCGGTATCTCAGGTGCTATTCAACACCTTGCAGGTATGGAAGAAAGTGAATTAATTATTGCTATCAACAAAGATAAGTTTGCTCCAATTATGTCGGTTGCAGATTTAGGAATTGTTGGTGATGCAAAGAAAATTATTCCTATCTTAACTGAAAAATTAAAACAAATAGTTAAATAATTTTTTCAAAGAATAAGTAAAATAAAAGGCTGATTTATTTAATTAAATCAGCCTTTATTTTTTATCTATTTATCATTTAATAATTCGGGACGGCGTTCTTTTGTTCGCTTTAAGGCTTGTTCAAATCTCCATTCATCAATCTTTTTATCGTGTCCACTTAATAATACCTCAGGTACTTGCCAGCCTTTGTAATTTGCAGGTCGTGTGTAAACAGGTGGAGAAACTAAATCTTGTTGAAAAGAATCGGTAAGAGCAGATGTTTCATCGTTCAACACACCTGGAAGAAGTCTTACAACACTATCGGCAATAACCGCAGCAGCTAATTCTCCTCCGCTAAGGACATAATCTCCTATTGAAATTTCTCTTGTAATCAAATGCTCTCTAATGCGTTCATCAACTCCTTTATAATGACCACAAAGTATGCAAATATTCTCTTTTAAGGCTAATTCGTTACTTAGGCTTTGCGACAACTTTTCTCCGTCAGGTGCTGTATAAATTATCTCATCGTAATGGTATTTTTTTTTCAAAAAATTAAGACAATTATCCACCGGTTCTATCTGCATAACCATGCCTGCTCCTCCTCCGTAAGGATAATCATCAACATTATGATTTTTGTTTAAGGAATAGTCTCTAAGATTATGAATTCCAACCTCAAACAACCCTTTGTCTTGTGCTCTTTTTAAGATACTTTGAGAAAATATCTCAGTAAACATATCTGGAAACAAAGTAATAATATCTATTCTCATTTTCTATGTTTTTATTTACAAAAATAGAAAAAAAAACTATTTTGTGTACGTTTTTCGTTGTTTTATTCGTATATTTGCCGTTTAAAACTAAAATAATATAATTATGTTTATGAGAAGAAACTATCGTTTTATTCTTTGTATTTTAATAGCAATCTTATCTTTTAATCAAGGTGTTGCACAAGTTAGACAATATAAGCATCTTCCTGATTTTGATTATGCTGATTATGATAAACATTTAAAATTTATGAATACACCGTTTGCAATGGTGGGGCAAACTCTTTATTTGCAAGATGTACCTGATTCTGCTCTAAATAAGTTCTTTTTTGTTGGCAATATTGCAATTCCAGAAAAAGATGATGACACAGGAGTAGAATATTATAAACTTTCGAGAATGAGTCCTGAAAGAATACAATCACTTAAAGGAGAATGGTTTGTTGTAGCAGATTATGTAGCAGACCAATTTGCATTTGCTAAGATTTTCAATGCAGATTACTATATGCAAGATTTCACTAAAATGCAATATCCTTTTATGAAACTTGTTATTGGCTCAACTGGTGATACTATCTTTTACAATTATCAAAATTATTATAATCGTTATAATTTTCCTTTCACACCTATGAGTTATTATAACGAAAATAAAAATCAATATCCTGTAAGTAAATGGTCTAATGAGGATATAAATCTTGTTGATTATGACACTAATAGCAATTATGCTCACCTTCCTATGCGTTTAGTTGGATATAAAATTACTCTTCCTGTGGTTACTGATGCTACATTAAAGAGATTATTCAACGGAACAAAACTTTATAATTACGATGACGATAGTCGTAAATATTCTTTCACCGATTATCCTATTGGAAAGGCAAAACTATTAGCAGGAAAGACATTTACTGTTGCCGATTGGTGTCATAGTGCAGAAAACTTAACAGATGTGTACTTGAAATTAGTACAAAAAGGAGGTCGTGATACGGTTTATTACAAATATCCTACAATTAAGGAACGTGGAGAGTTTGATTTTGTAATTGAGGCTTACTATAAGAAAATTAGGGCTTACTATAAAGACAAGGATTTTGTGGTTCGTGGAGATAAATTTCCGTTAACTGTTATTGATTTACGTTGGAAAAGACCTATAACAGTTAAACAAGGTGATATTTTTCATTGTTTAGACTTTGTAGTAAAAGACGGAAAGTTCCAAATGTTGATGCGAAACGAAAAAGGAAGAAAATTCTACATGCCAGCCGATTTTAATTTAGGCGACAGATTAAGTTTTGATCTTTATTTAGCAGACGGAAATAAAGTTTTGAAATACAAAGACACTTATCCTACATATCATAAAGCAATCTTACAAAAAGAATTAATAAAAGATATGACAATGGATATGGCATTTCTTTCTTGGGGTAAAGCAGACAGAGAAGTATTAAACAATTTCGATGGAAGTAATCGACATTGGTTTTACATGGGAAATATTTACATTATTTTCCGCAACAATAAACTTTTCCGTGTTGCAATGATTCCGGTAGAATTAAGATAAATATCATACAATGAATTATCAAGACGAGAACGAAGAGATTGATTATTTAATAAACGACTTCAAAAATAAAGTAGAAAATAAAGCAAACTTAATTTTCTATGATATAGATGAATGGTTGGATATCATAGACTTCTTTTCGATTGAGAATTACCAAAAATATTATTTAGAAAAAGCCATACAATTAGCCTATAAGCAATATCCAGATAACGAAGAAGTTATTGTTAGAAAAGCAGACTTTATTGCAGAGATCGATTACAAAAAAGCTCTTGTTTATCTATTAGCAGAAAAAAAGCGATTAAAGAATCCAGAACACCTAACCCTTCTTGCCTATCAAGGAGCTAAAATCCTATCAAAAAACAACAAAAACAAAGAAGCTTTAAACACTGCTCAAGAATGTTTAAAGCACAAAGTAAATGAATATATATTAAATCTAATAGCATACCAATACATAAGGCTATTTAAATATGAAGAAGCTTCAAAATATTTGATAAAAGCATTTGAGATTTGCTATAACAACTACACAAAAAACCGAGCAGAAGAAGTAAGAAGTTATGGAGCAAGGGATTTTTTGTGTGCAGGCACTACAATTGCCGATGGATTGATTAGCACAACAAGCCTATTATGTAAAATAGAAAACAAATACAAGGAAATTTTCTATCCAATAGTTGAAAAATTCGTAGAATACGACCCTCAAAATCTATCGTATTGGGAAATGATTGCTGAATTTTATGAAAAATGTGAAGATTACCCAAAGGCTTTAAATGCGTGTGAATACTATCTTTGTCTAAAACCCGATGATTTAGATATGATTAGAAGAAAATATCTAAACTATATCGATAGCGGAAATAAGAAAGATAGAATAAAAATCTTAGAAAAAATAATAGAATTATTAGAAATAAAACTCCAAAACAAAACCTTACTAAACCAAACTCGCAATGATTTATTAAATACCTATGGAGTAACATACAAAGAAATAATAAATATATATTTAGAAGAAAATAAAATTCAAGAATGTGAAGATATATGCAAGGAAATTCTTAAAAAGAGTCTTCAATACCCTTTTTTCTCGCAAGAAATACTATTTACAAAATCATATATCTACCACACTCTATCTCGCATTTACCTTGAATTAGAAAAATATAATTTAGCAGAAACTTACGCTGCAAAGATACTTGAAATAGAACCAGAGAATTATTCTGCAAAAATAGCATATAGCGAATTACTTTTAATTATTGGTAAATTTGAACAAGCAGAAGAACTTTTCCAAAGCATATACGATTCCATTGAAGAGAATATTGCAGAATTAAAATCAAAGAAATATCCAAACGAATTAAAGTTGGAAGAGCAATATTCTTTACTTACTATGCTATTTACAACTTGGGCAAAAAGTTTCTTTGTAGAAAATAGTGGAGATGCATCGTTAAATCTTTTAAACAATTTAATAGAAGAATTACTAACAGCAGATTATGTTGAGGATTGTTTGTACACTGCCTTTGCAACCTATATTGAAATAGTTACTCACACAAATACCCATACCAACAACTTAGAAAAATACATCACAGAGGCTATTGATATGTATGGTCCTTTATTATTAGAGGATTTAATGGAGGTTCTTGCTCTTGAAAAAAATGAAAAATTACGTTTATTCCTTGAAGAATTACAAGAATATTTTGATAACGATGAAGAAATTAATTAGTAAATTTATTATTTGCTTGTTTTTTACAGGCATCAGTATGACAACCTTTGCTCAAACAGAGACACCTGCCCCTAAGAGCGAAGAAAAAACAATTATTGAACAAGTTACCTCTTGGTATATGGATAATATGAACTACGGAACAGTAACTTTACTTATGGCAATAGAGAGTAGTTTTATTCCTTTCCCTTCTGAGGTAGTTGTTCCGCCTGCTGCTTACAAGGCATTAGAGGAAGAAAGCAATATGAACATAGTTTTAGTCGTTGTTTTTGCAACTTTGGGAGCTATAATAGGGGCTTTAATAAATTATTACTTAGCATTTTGGCTTGGAAGACCAATTATTTATAAGTTTGTAGAAACTCGCTTTGGTAAAATGTGTCTTCTAAGCAAAGAAAAAGTAGAAAAAGCTGAACAATATTTCGATAAACACGGCAAAAGTTCAACTTTTATTGGTCGTTTAGTACCTGGAATCCGTCAATTAATATCTATTCCTGCTGGATTGGCAAAAATGAATGTTGTTAGTTTCATTTGCTTCACTGCCTTAGGGGCAGGTATTTGGAATATCTTGTTAGCCGTTTTGGGATATATAGGACATGGAAATAAAGAGTTGATTGACCAATATAGTCACGAACTTTCTTACATCCTTCTCGGATTAGGCGTTTTATTTGTAATCTATTTAATATACAAAGGCGTATCAAAAAAGAAGACTCCAAAACAATAAGTTACGGACTTATAGGTTTTCCTCTCTCCCACTCTTATTCCAAAAAGCATTTTGATGAAAAATTTGCTCGTTTGGAAATAGATTGTGAATTTAATCTTTACGAAATAAAACAAATAGAACAAGTCGTAAATTTAATTCATAAAGAGAAAAATCTCAATGGCTTTTGTGTTACAATGCCCTATAAAGAACAAATATTATCTTATTTAAACACTCTTAGTTCTACTGCAAAGGCTTGTAGGAATGTCAATTGCGTAAAAATAATTCGTCAAAACAACAAAATAGAACTTCAAGGCTACAATACCGATGCTTTTGGTTTTGAACATAGTCTTTTAAATCTACTTAATATTAAAGTAATTAAACAAGCCTATATATTAGGAAGCGGAGGAGTAGCCAAGACTATCTCTTTTGTGTTAAACAAACACAACCTCAAATACAAAATTGTGAGTCGCAATCCAAAAGAAGAACAAATTTCTTACAATCAAATGAATGAAGAATTTAGCGATAACACTCTCTTTATCAATGCTTCACCCGTAGGAATGCACTCTTTAAAAGATAAAACACCAGATATTGAATTTAAAAAACTAAATTCCTCTCATCAAATTTTTGATTTAATTTATAATCCTTCTCCAACCCTGCTAATGAAAAAAGCAAGAGAAAAAGGTGCGAAAGTAATTAACGGAGCAGATATGTTATTTTATCAAGCAGAAAAAGCGTGGGAAATATGGCAATCAAAATAATCATAATTGTTGTTTGTATAATTTTGAGTTACAACAAAACACTTGGAAACGCAATTAGTAATTTGAACACGTTTTTCCACGAATCATTTCACGCACTAACCTCTTTAATCTTAGGCAATAAAGTAAAAGAAATAGAATTTGACACCTCGGCAGAGGGAAGTTGCAAAAGCATAAGCAAAAGTAAATTCAGAACCGTTTTATGCTCTCTTTCAGGCTATATAGGTTGTGCTTTATTAAGTTTACTCTTCATTTTCTGCATTAAAGAACAAGTTACACACATTACTTTTATTATATTGACTTGTTTGTCATTTTTTATACTCATGCTTTACATTAGAAAAACTTACGCATTGGTTTGGACAATTTGTTTTGCTTGCATTAACTTGGCCTTCTTTCTACTTCCAACGCCTATTTTAATAGAAAAGTACATCTTATTCACCTATTCTACAATCATTCTTATTGAAAACACAAAAGCCTGCTGTTCTATATTTTATCTATCTATCTTTAAAGCAAAAAAAAGTGGTGATTGCCATATTCTTGCCAAAATAACCAAAATTCCAGCTTTTATTTGGAGTACTATTTTCAACGCAATAAACTGTTGGGTTTTATATCGATTTATACAACTCTGCTTTTTAGAAAATTATCTCTAAGAGATAATAAAATAAAACAAAGAAAAAATAAAATAAAGCAAAGAAAAAAAATAATAAAACAAAGAATAATTTTCTCAATTATAATTCATAACTTTGCAAGCTGAAAAAAATGAAATTGTAATGCAAATAGAAGTTGTAAAATCAAAAATACATAGAGTTGCTGTTACCGAAGCAGATTTGAATTACATTGGCTCAATCACCATAGACGAAGACTTAATGGAGGCAGCCAACATAATAGAAAACGAAAGAGTTTATATATACAACATAAACAACGGAGAAAGATTTGACACCTACGTTATAAAAGGCGAAAGAGGCTCAGGAAAGATTTGTCTTAATGGAGCAGCTGCACGATTAGTTCAAGTAGGCGATATAGTGATAATTGTTTCATTTGCTACTATGGACTTTGAAGAAGCAAAAACTCATAAACCAACCGTAATCTTTCCAAAAAACAATAAAGTAGTTTAATCCTTGAAATCAAAACTTAGAAATATTCTTCAAACCCTTTTCTTCGCTGTATTAGGTTTTGCTTTTATTTGGTGGTTTTGGACAAAACTCGAAACAGGAGAAAAGACTCAAATCTGGGATTCATTAAAACAAACTAATTATCTTTGGTTTACTTTGGCCATTGCCATAAGTCTATTTTCTCATTACGTAAGAGCACTGCGTTGGAGATTGATGAGCGAAACTTTTTCTTGTAAAGTATCTCGTACAAATAGTTTTTTAGCCGTAATGAGTGGCTATTTAACTAATTTAGCAGTACCAAGACTTGGAGAAGTTGTGCGTTGTACAATGTTGAAACAAAGCGATGGTATTCCAATTGAAAAATCGCTCGGCACAATCGTAACAGAAAGAATAATAGATATGATTCTTTTTGCTATATTGCTTTTAACAACAATAGTTATTCAAAAAGATTTACTATTTAATTATATAGAAAAAAACCTTAATCTCAATATAGATAACCTTATTCAACTCTTTATAATAGGAATTGTAATACTTGTGATTGTAGTAGCATTGTTTTTGGCATTCAAACGAAAAATTCAGCACAATAAGACCTACAATAAGACAAAAGATTTGATAAAAGGATTCTTAGAAGGAATTAAAAGTATTTTTAAATTAAAAAATCCTTGGCTTTTTATTTTTTATTCCATACTTATTTGGGCTTTATGGATTTTGGGGACTTTTGTTTGCTTTCAATGTTTAAACGAAACCGATATACTAACCCCTATTCAAGCCTTAGTAACAACTGTTTTAGGAGCCTTTGGCCCTATGATAACTCCCGGAGGCATAGGCCTGCAACCAGCAATCTTTGCAGAAGTATTAGAAACCTACACAATATCAAGACCAATAGGCTATGTATGCGGTTGGTTAAATTGGTTAAGTTCACAAGTTGGTACAATAGTTGTAGGATTGATTGCCTTTATCTACTTTTCCACTAAAAAGAAAAAATAATTATGAAAGAAATAGAACGTATTGAACGCAAAATTATTTGCGAAAAAGATTTAAGTAACCTAATCCTTAAATGGAGAGAAGAAAATCAAAAAATAGTTTTCACAAATGGTTGCTTTGATTTGTTACATTTAGGGCATGTTGATTACCTTGCAAAAGCTAAAGATTTAGGAGATAGATTGATTATAGGTGTTAATACAGACTCCTCAGTGAAACGTCTAAAAGGAGAAAACAGACCTTTGCAAGATGAAAATTCTCGTTTACATATTTTAGCTGCATTACATAGTGTTGATGCAGTTGTTTTGTTTGATGATGATACTCCTTATGAATTGATAAAGAAAATACAACCTGATATTCTTGTAAAAGGGGCTGACTATAAGATTGAGAACATTGTAGGCTATGATATTGTTACTTCACGAGGTGGAAGTGTTCAAACAATTGAGTTTATTGAAGGTTACTCCACTACAAATATTGAACAACGTATTTTAAATTCAAAATAATTTATGAAAAAAATTGCAGTTATTTTAGCAGGTTGCGGAAATAGAGATGGAAGCGAAACTCACGAAACACTATCTGTGCTTTTAGCCATAGATAAAAGAGGTATGCAATATCAATGTTTTGCTCCTGAGAGTGATTTTGAGGTTTTTAATCATATAAAAGGAGAAGCCACAGGTGAAAAACGTGATTTGATAACTGAGGCGTCAAGACTTTGCAGAGGTAATATCAAACCTTTAAAAGAGTATTGCGTGAATGATTATGATGCTTTGGTGCTACCAGGTGGTATGGGAGCCGCTCAAAATTTAAGCAATTACGCTTTTTGTGGCAAAGAAATGAGTGTGAATAGCCAAGTTGCAAAAGCCGTAAAAGAAACCAATATTGCAGGTAAACCTATTGGAGCTTTGTGTATTGCTCCTATGATTTTAGCAAAAGTTCTTGGAGATAAAAATCCAACTATAACACTTGGAGGCAATTGTCAAGCAGCAAAAGATGCTGTTGCTTTAGGTTGTAATCACCAAATTTGCAATGCAACAGAGGTTTCTATTGATAAAGAAAATAAACTTTTGACAACCCCTGCTTATATGGTAGCTACAAGAATTAGTCAAATATTTGAAGGCTCAGATAACCTAATTCAAGCCCTCAGCAATATGATTTAACACGTCAAAGTTTAGTGTTTTATCAGTTTTCTTTGTTGCCCTAAATTATTTTTTAAGATATAGCAACCAGAATCAAGGTGTGAAATCTCTATTGAGTTCGCACCTTTTTTGATTTCTTGTGTTAACAGTATTTTTCCACTCATATCAACTATACTGATAATCATATTTTTATCTACAATTAGTTGTATTTTATTTGAAGCAGGATTTGGGAATATACGTATCTTATTTTCTGCCACTTCTTGCAAGCCTACCGCCGTGCGATTATTGGTAAAGAAATCATAAATTTCAACTAAGCAATCCACATCATAGATATTTGCATCTGCGTATGGTATATGCTCCCCTCCTTCTATCTTTAAAAAACGTACTTCTTGATTTGCATCTTCTCCTAAATAAGAATAACGAATAAATCTCAACCCATCATCTTTTCTATCTTCTAACGAATCCACAATTGGAGGATTATTTACTCCGTTATTATTTCTCCAAAAATCTATTGTTTGCTCAACGGTTAATCCAACCAATAGATTTGGCATTCCTTCTACTACCGAACTTGTGCCATCGAAAGAAACGACATTGTCAGCCGTACCATGAATATGCAAAATCTTTACAGGTTGAATTGGTATAGATGTTTCCATTGATTTAGGTATCATTCCGCTTACAGGAGCAAAGGCCTTAAATTTATCGCCATATTCAATTGCCATTCTATGTGTCATAAAACCTCCCATAGAAAAGCCACTTAAAAAAATATTTCCTTCTTCTATGTCATAATTTAAAGAAATTGTGTCTATCAAACTTAGAATAAATCCTGCATCATCTACATTACTATTTGGTGAAATAGTCAATGGTCCAAGCGAAACACTAATTCCACTATTCCACATCGGTCCTAAATCTATTACACTACCCATTAAATTGACAGAAGCCTCTAATGCTTGTGGCAAAAGCACAATCCATTCAAACTCATCTGCCATTCTTTGATATATTTCATTGTTATTATCAATGTTATCGCCTAATCCGTGAAGAAATACTACCATAGGCAAACTCTCCTCTACATTATAATTTGCGGGAGTAAGAATTTTGTAACTTCTTTCTACATCTTGCCACAATATTGTTGGATTTTGTGCTTGTGTAATGCAAAAAAATAAAGATATTGCAAAGAATAAAAATAAAACTTTTTTCATAATCTTTAATTTAATCAAAAAAAAGGTTCGGCATATTACCGAACCTTTTTTAATGATACTCACAAACTATAAAACTATTTTTCAGTTTGAATCTTACCACATTTCATTAATGCATTTTGGATACGAGTTTTGAACTCTGCGTTATCTTTGCATTCATTTACAGCAGTTTTTTGAGAAGGAGCTTGTTTTAACATTTCTTCAAAAGCAAGTAATCCTTTTCTTCCATTAGCTTTATTCTTTTGAGCTTCTGCTAATTCATCAACGAATTTTTCAAAAGCTTTTACTTTTGCTTCACATGGATCTGCTTTCTTTTGTTCAGGAGCAGGAGTTGCTGCTACTTCTTCTGCTGGTGCTTCAGCTGCTTCTTCTACTACTGTTTCTGTTGCAGGTGTTGCTTCAACTGCTGATTCTGTTGGAGTTTCTGTTGCTTTTCCTCCGCAAGCTGCCATCAATGCAACAACAGCTACGCTTAAAAATAATCTTCTTAATTTCATCTTTTTAATTTTTTTGGTTAATGATTTCTTAGTTTGTGCAAATGTACGTATTTTTTTGTTTATAACAAGTCTTTTTATATATTTTTTTTAGTTTATCTTAATAATTTCATCTTGTAACTTAACAGATTCTTTATGTATAAGCTCAAAAATTTCCTTTATAAAGCTTTCTGAAACGCCTATATTCTTTGCATATTCCATTCTATCAAAAAGTAACTTATTCCATCTATTCATCTGTAAAACAGATATATTTGACTCTTTCTTAATTTGTGCAATTTTATTTGAGACTTTCATTCTTTCAGATAATAACTCTATAAGTTTATTATCTATTTCGTCTATTTCTTTCCTTAAAATATTTATTTTTTCTGGCAAAATATTTTCTTCAGTCTTTGAAATAATTAAACTATTTAATAAACTTTTAAATTCTTCTATTGATAACTGCTGTTGAGAATCTGTTTTTGCTTCCTTAGGATTATGATGCACCTCTATCATTAAGCCATCTAATCCTAAATTCATTGCAGTTTGAGAAAGTGATTCTACCAATTCGCTTTTTCCTGCTATATGACTTGGATCGCAAATTATGTTTAAATCTGGAAATATACGTTTCAACTCGATTGGAATTTGCCACAGCGGAGTTTGACGATACTCTCCATTGTCTGTTAAAGAGAATCCTCTATGTATAGCATAAATATTTTCTACTCCTACTTTTTTCAACCTTTCGATTGCACCTATCCATAATTTTAAATCTGGATTTAATGGATTTTTAATAAAGACAGGATTTTTTTCTCCCTTTAATGCTTCTGCAATATCTTGAACCGAGAAAGGATTAGTAGTCGTTCTTGCTCCTATCCACAAGGCATCTATCCCTGAGGCTAAGCATTGCTCAACGTGATTAGGGTTTGCAACTTCTGTACAAACTTTTAATGAAAATTCTTTCTTTATTTTTTGTAGCCAATCTAAAGCTTCTATTCCCACACCTTCAAATTCAGAAGGGCGAGTCCTTGGTTTCCAAACACCTGCTCTAAAATAATTGACATTCAATTCTGCAATCCCCTTGGCTGTTTCTCTAAGTTGTTGATAGCTTTCTGCCGAACAAGGTCCTGCAATCAGCATTTTGTTAGTTAAGCCCAAGAGTGATGTTTTCATCTAATGTTTTACTATAAACGGATTGCGACTTTGGATAAGAAACTATTTTTTTTATTGATTCTTCTTTGGGACACACTACATAATCCTTGCTCAATAATATTTCTTCTTGATGTTTTAAATCCTGTTCCCAAAGTTCAATTTGTTCATAAACATAGTAAAAATCTATCATATAATCACCTTTTTGTTAAACAATCGTTTCTGTTTTAACGCAAGATGATTATATGATATTGTTTTAAAGAAAAAAATTACACTGTCAAAAGCATAGATTTTTCTTCTGCCATTTTTCTCATATTAAGCAAAGCATAACGCATTCTACCTAATGCAGTATTTATGCTAACCCCTGTTTTCTCTGCTATTTCTTTGAAAGACATATCTGCATAGTGTCTCATGATAAGAACTCTTCTTTGTTCCTCTGGCAATTGCTTTATAAGGTATCTGACATCCCTACTAATCTGTTTTTTTATTATTACAGTTTCAATAGAGTCCTCAAAATTACCAATTACATCAAAGACATTAACTTCATCGTTAGAACGAACGCATTTTATTTTTTGCTCTTTTCTAAAATAATCTATTATAAGGTTGTGTGCTATTCTCATAATCCATTGAACGAACTTTCCTTCCTCTCTGTAAGTTCCACTTCTAAGCACATTAACTACTTTTATAAGAGTATCTTGAAAGATATCATCAGCGGCATCTTTGTCCTTAACAACAGAATGTATATAATTATAAAGTTTTTGCTGATGTCTGGCTACGAGAATATCAAACACATTTTTCTCACCATTGATATAAGCCTGAACTAATTCGTAGTCGCTTCTTTTTTCTATTTGTTTCATAAGATTAAACTTCTTTTTATAAATATAACACATAAAAATGCGTTACATATTCTTTATACAATTACTAAATTATTTTGTTTAAATTTAAAAAAAAGTAATAATCCTATCTATAAGCGTACTATTTTTGTTTGTAATTCTAATTATTTCGTTGCAAAAATAGAAAATATTTTAATTCTAACAAATATTTACAATAAAAAAAATTGTTTTTTTTATTTTTGACCTAAGTTTCTAAAACATTTAAATAAAATATTTACGTCATTATACACGCTATAATTTCGTGCATATAGTAGTTTTAATTTTTGTTTATCAAGTTGATTCAATTTTTCCTTTTTCAGAGCATCTAATGGTGAAAGAATAGATTTTTTCAAATTTGGAAGACCTCTTTCAATCTCTTGCTTATCGTTTCCAAAGCCTATCCAAGTTCTAAGATTCAAAAGAACCAAAAAACAATTTTTCACATAACCAAAAGGATTCTTTGTAAACCACATTAAAATCAAAGAAAAAATTAACAAAATCAAAGAACTAATAAAATCAAACATTCGTTTTTTTCTCTTATTATCTTCATTTGTAATACTATTTAAACTAACGACATAAAGATCTGTTGGAGAATTTATAGTATTACTACCAATTATAAAATCAGCCGTTGGAGGTGCTATTGTAAACTTAACATTCGTTTTAGCCAAACGATTCATCAAACTATTTATGCTTGATTGTGAAAGACTTTTTGCCGAAAATATAACCTCTGTTATTGAATAAATCCTAATAATATCATCAATTTGCGAAACATTTCCTACAAAACTATCTTTACTTGGCTTCTCTCCCACACTAACAAGTGCAATAAATTCAGGTTTTAGACTTGTTGAATGAATTAAATTTGCTATTCTTTCTGCCTCTTGTTCATCTGCAATTATAGCACATCGTAAAAATTCTTCATCTTTAAAAGATAATTTTCCTGAACGAAGAAACTTGATTAAAAGTCTAATAAAAAGTAAAACAACAAGACTCATTACCGAACCTAAAACAACCAATGCTCTTGAATATCTCAATTCTGAAGGCAATAAAGAATAGAAAACCAAAAGCACAAGCATGCCCGAGAAGATGCCCGAAATGATTTTTGGAATCCTTATCTTCTTTGAATACCCTCCTGCAACATAAACCGAAGTTAAAAGAATAAGAATATAACACGGAACGGCAAATAACATATAATGAGCAGGATAATAATCTTCCCAACCCCAATAATAAATTGCCCAAGCCTTTTCTAAGAAATAAAATCCAATATAAATAAAAACAAAATCAAAGAATGGTAAAGCAAAAGTCTTGAATATTCTTGAAAAAAAGCCAAAAAACGCCTTAATCCAAATAGCCAACTTAATTATAAAACTATATAACTTATTTTGTTTAGCATCTAAATGTTTCTTAGCAAAGATTGCCATTGCATTATAGAAGGTATAAACATAATTAAGACTTGATTTCTTTGTTGATTCACCTTTATAGTGTATTATTGTTGCTTCCGGATAATAATAATTCTTATATCCGCCAAGTGTTATCCTATAAGACAAATCAATATCTTCACCATACATAAAATAATCCTCATCAAGCAATCCCACCTTATCTAAACATTCCTTCCTCATCATCATATACGCTCCTGCAAGAATATCTACTTGATTTGTTTCTTCGTATGAAAGATGTCCCATGTAGTATTGAGCATATTTTTTTGAAGTCGGAAACAAAGAAGTCAAACCACTCATTTTGCAAAAACTTGCCCAAGGAGTAGGAAATCCACGCTTACTTTCTTTCAGTATATTTCCCTGCCCGTCAATCATTTTTATTCCCAATCCACCACAATCCTTATGAGAATCCATAAAAGAAATACATTTTTCAAAAGTATCTTCTTCCACAACAGTATCTGGATTTAACAAAAGTATATATTCCCCTTTTGCAATTCTCATTGCTTGATTATTTGCCTTAGCAAAGCCTACGTTTTCTTTATTTTCAATCAAATAAAATTGAGCAAACTTTTCTTTAAGCATTTTCACAGAACCATCAACCGAATTATTATCTACAATCAACACTTCTGCATCAATATTTCTTATTGCCTTTTGTACAGAATACAAACAATGCTCTAAAAAATATTCAACATTATAATTTACAATTACAATTGATAATTTCATTTACAAAATCTTTTTCAAAAATCAATGAGATAATAAAACAGCTAACAAAAATGCTATTATCACCACCACAAACCTAACAAAATTATATTTATGACTTTCCTTAGAATCAAATAACGTACTAATAGAAACATGAAGTAAAATACCTACTACAAAACCTATTACATAACCCATATAATCGTGTAAAAACTCAAAATAAATACTTAACACAGAGCCTAAAACGCCCATTATAGCAAAAACAGACAAATAAGCAAAAGATTTAAACTTAGAACACCCTGCAAGCATAAAAGCATTCACAACAAGCATTGCAATAGGTATATTATGCAAAACAATACCTATCAACAAAGAATAATTAACCTCTTGATTAACTACAAGAGCAAATCCTTCCAAAAACGCATGAATAGAAACACCTAAAAGCATCATCAAAGCAGGCAGAAGAGATGTTTTGTGAAAATGAAGAGTCTCATCATGCAAATGTCCATGCTCAGCACCATTTGAAAGCAATTCTAAGACTAACTGCAAAATAAATCCAATTAAAACAAACAATCCAACACTCAAAAAAGAATGCGAATGATTATGATGATGAGAATGATGAGCACAACTATGAGTTTCTCCTTGCAAAGCAAAGGCCTCAGGAAGCAAATGCACAAAACATACTGCCAACAAAAAAGCCCCTCCAAAAACTCCAATATAAGACAATATCTTTTCGTGCTTTTTCAAAATAAATACAAAACTCCCGCTCAAAATACAAGCAAAAAAGAGTATTAAATAAGATAAAACAATTCCATTCATATCAAAAAAATCTATTTTAATTTGCAAAGATAAGACTTTTTAATAGTTAATTTGTATCTTTGCACCAATTTATAACGCAAAATATATTATGGGTATTATAAAATGGATAACTACTATAATAGGTATTTTCAGTGGTGGATTTTGGGGAAGCATCATTGGATACACAGCAGGTTCTTTTATTGAGAAACTTATAAAGAAAGAATATTCACAAGGAGAAGAAAGAGGCGATTTTGTAATGGCTCTATTAGTTCTTTCAGCCGCTGTAATGAAAGCAGACGGGAAAGTAATGAAGTCAGAACTTTCTTTCGTAAAGGACTTTTTAATCAAAAACTTTGGAGAAGATAGTGCAAGAAATAAATTAGACATTCTTCGCCAACTTTTAGATAAGGAAATTGATCTTTATCAATCTTGCGAAAAAATAAGACTTAATCTACCTTATTCCTCAAAACTTCAACTAATTCATTATCTTTTTGGAATAGCATGTGCAGACGGATTATGCAGTGGAATAGAAAAAGATTTAATTACAAGGATTGCTAATTTAATTGGCTTATCTATTGCAGATTATAAAACGATTGAAGCAATGTATTTCGAGCAAACAGACTCTGCTTATATCATTTTACAAATCTCAAAAGAAGCCTCAGACGAAGAAGTCAAAAAAGCATACAAAAGAATGTGCATAAAATATCACCCTGACAAAGTAGCAAGTTTAGGAGAGCAAGCACAAGAAGCCGCAAAAGAAAAATTCCAAGAAATAAATAACGCTTACGAAAAAATTAAAAAAGAAAGAGGTATAGCATAATAATGTTTACAGAATATTCTCTTTGGTGGATAATACCAATTATTATTTTTACAATCGCTATTTCTTGGTTTATATATTTTTATAAACAAGAATCCTTTTCAAAAAAGCAATCTATCATTCTTTTTTCATTAAGGAGTATAGCCATTCTTTTGTTACTATTTTTATTACTCAACCCTATTGTAAAAAAAAGAACAAATCAAATAGAAAAACCAATAATAGTAATTGCACAAGACAACTCTGCCTCAATAATAAAAACAAAAGATTCTTTATTTTATAAAAACGACTATCTTAATTCTTTAATCTCATTATCAAAATCTTTAAACAAAGATTTTGAAGTAAAACTTTATTCTTTTGGAAGCCAAACAAAAGAAAATCCATCTTTCGATTTCACAGATTTTCAAACTGATATAGCCGATTTTTTAACCAATATTCAAGGTGAATATTTTAACCAAAACCTTTCTGCGATAGTGATTGCATCTGACGGAATCAACAATTTTGGAAAAAATCCACTAAATGTACTTGACAAAACACCTTGTCCTATCTACACAATAGCATTAGGAGACACAAATATAAAGAAAGACATAACTGTTTCTTCACTTCGCTTCAACGATATTTCTTATACAGAAGATATTTGTCCATTAGAAATAAGCATAAAAGCAAAAAAAGCAAAAAACGAAAAAGTAAAAATCAATTTAACTCACAAAGGAAAAACTATTTTCAATAAAGAAGTATTGATAGATGAAGAAAATTTCTCGTTAGATATTACTACAACTTTCACACCGTTCGAATCTGGTGTACAATCCTTTACAGTTAGCATTTCTCCTCTAAAAGATGAAGCAAATATTGAAAACAACAAACGAGATTTTTTTGTAAAAGTATTAGATTCTCGTAAAAATATAGTTTTCCTTTCAGCAAGTCCTCACCCCGACATTTCATCTTTAAAACAAAGTATCAACAAAAATAAAAATTATAACTTAATTAATATTTCCAACATTAAAGAATTACAACAACAAAAAGATATTAATCTTTTGATTGCACACCAATTACCATACGATAATGAATCTTACGAAATCCTTAAAAAACTTCAAGCAAATGGAATACCTATTTTATATATAATTGGAAAGAGAACCAACTTTAATCTATTCAATAAACTCAATAATGGAATAAAAATAAACGCATACAACAACACTTCTCAAACACCTGCCCTACCTCAATTTAATAAAGATTTCTCTCTATTTTCTATTAGCGAAGAAACAATAGACATTATTTCACAATTACCCCCTCTTTCTTCACCTTTGGCAAAATTTGACGCATCACAAAGCTTACAAACACTATTTTATCAAACACAAAACACTCTTAAAACCAACTACCCTTTAATTACCTTCAACAATAGTACCGATAACAAATCTGCAACTATATGTGGCGAAGATATTTGGAAATGGCGTTTAAGAAATTATTTACAAAACAATTCCACAGAGCAAGTTGATGAAATTATTCAAAAAACAATACAATATCTTGTTAGCGATACAGACAAGAGCACTTTTAAAATAAAGCATGAAAACATCTATAATCAAAGCCAAACAATAAGATTGGAAGCAGAATTATATAATCAATCATATCAACTAATTAACACTCCTGAGGTAAAGATAAACTTAAAGAATGAAAATGGTGATAAATACGATTATATATTTACAAAAACATTCAATGCTTACGCCTTAGAAATTTCAAAACTCAATCCTGGAAAATATAGTTTTATTGCAACCACCAATTTTGGTGGAATAAACTACACAGACAAAGGAAGCTTTATAATTTCCGCAAACGAATTAGAATCTATCGACCTTGTAGCAAAACACGACCTACTTTACACCCTATCTATCAAAACAAACGGACAACTACTCTACCCTTCACAAATGCAAGACTTAGAAAAGATTATCAAAAACCAAGAAGACGCAAAACCAATTATTCATCAAATCACAACAAACCACAAACTAATAAATTCATTCTTCTATTGGCTCGTAATTATTTTATGTTTCTCAACAGAATGGTTTTTAAGAAAATACTGGGGTAAGATTTAAAGAAAAAAAAGCAAAGAAAAAAACCTTTCATAAAATGGGTTGGAGGAAAAACTCAACTCATAGAACAACTTGAAGCATTGCTTCCAGCTGACTTTTCGGAAAGGGAAAATGTGAAATACAACTAAACAAGTTAATATGAAAACACTAACACAAGAACAACAGGTTGTAGAGAGAATGCGTAATGAAGGAGGCTATGCTACATTAAAAAGATTGAATGAAATTATCGACTTCTCGACATGGAAAACAAAAACTCCAGAAGCATCTGTTCGCAGAATAGTACAAGAAAGTAAATATTTTTTCAAAATTCAACCAGGTTTATGGGCTCTTGAAGAATTTAGAAATACTATATTACAAAAATTTGAACTTAAAATAGGAGATAAACAAAGTGAAGAACAATTCAGCCATGGCTATTATCAAGGTTTACTTGTTGAGATAGGAAAGATGTATAATCAAAAGACTTACATTCCTGCACAAGATAAGAATCGAAAGTTTATAGAGTTGCGTTTAGGTGATATTTCAGACACGACAAAGTTACCATTATTTACGTATGAAAATTTATTAAAGAAAGCAAGAACTATTGATGTCATTTGGTTTAATGAAAGAGAGATGCCATCAAACTTTTACGAAATAGAACACACAACAGATATAAAAAACTCGTTGTCAAAGTTTTATGAACTTCAAGATTTTTATGCAGACTTTCATATTGTTGCTGATAAATGTCGAAAAAAAGAATATGAAGATAAATTGCATGTTTCAATGTTTGAACCTATCAAAGAAAGGGTTAAATTTTTAGATTACGGAAGAGTGGCTTCGGTATATGAAGGAATGCAAAAAATGAATAAATCAATTTGGTGGTAAAATATGAAAAAACAAGTTGATGTAAAAGAATTGATAGCATTTTTGAAGAAGAATAGATATAATTTTTACGATGTATCTGTAATTATTGGAGGATACATGACATCATATCATTGTATTTCTTATAGGAAACAATTTATTTACGATGAAGATTCTTTAGATGAATTAACCAAATGGACAGAAATTGAATTTTTAGAAGCATACAAAGATAGTAGTTGGGTTATTGAAGATTATAAATTATTGTAAGTAACATAGTAAAATATGAATGAATATATTTTTTACACATCTGAGGGATATACTATACCTCCAATAGAAAGTAAAGAAGTGGAGAATTGTCAAGTTTTAGGTCAGGCAAATGGACGAACACAAAAAGATGCAAAAGAGTTTTTGATAAAAGATAATCCATGGATAAAAGAATGTGGATTTGATATTCATAAGATAATTTGTAAACAAATCGTATCTGATAAGCAGATGAAACAAATTAATAAAGAAATAGAGTTTCTTATAAATTTATTAGATAAAAGACAGCTTGAAGAATATATACAGTGGTTAGACACTATGAAGCCATAGATATTTTGCAAAGACAAACTCAAAGATAATGGCACAATTTGGATTTCTGGTACTTATCACAATATTTTTTCTATTGAAAATTGTTTAAGAGAATTAGGTTACAAAATTTTAAACATAATAACGTGGGTAAAAACTAATCCACCTCCTAACATTTCTTGTCGATACTTTACTTATAGTACAGAATTTATAATTTGGGCTCGCAAAAGCGAAAAAAAACCTCATTATTTCAATTATGATTTAATGAAACAAATAAACAATAACAAACAAATGACAGATGTTTGGCACATTCCTGCTATTGCATCTTGGGAAAAATCGTGTAGAAAACACCCTACTCAAAAACCAATCAACTTGTTGGCAAGAATAATAATGGCCTCTACTCAACCAAATGAATGGATTCTTGATCCTTTTTGTGGCAGTGCAACAACAGGTATTGCAGCTAATTTATTAGGAAGAAGATTTTTAGGAATAGAACAAGAAGAAGAATTTGTAAAAATAAGCAAAAATAGACGTGAAGAAATAGAAAATTTCAATGTTTTTCAACATTACTATCACAAAATCAAAGATTTAAAATTCTTAAATCAATACTCTCTTCTACTTAATGAAGATTCAAATAACGCTTATGGCGATTTACCTTTTTAAAAGCAAAGAAAAAAGAAAATAATTCAAAGAAAAAAAATAAAAAAAGCAAAGAAAAAAATTATTTTTTCTTTGCTTTTTTTATTAAAATCAATGCTTTTTTTAGATGAAGTTGATTTCTTTTAATGCTTCTTGGATTAATTGGAATGTATGTTCCATATCGTTGTCCAATCCTACTGAATAACGTACTAATCCTTCGCTCATACCCATTTTCTTTTGTACTTCTTCTGGTACTTCTGATGATGTTGATTTTCCTGAGCAAGAGAATAATGTACGGAAGTAACCTAATGATACTGCTAAGTAACCAACTCCTTTGTTTTGCATTGCTTCCATGAATTGATTTGCACGTTCTGCTGTTCCAAGGTCAATAGCTATCATTCCACCATAACCATATCCTTCGTTCATTTGTTCTGTCATCAAAGCATGATCAATATGATCTCCATTTCCTGGATAGTTTGCTTTTATTCCTATTTCATTAAATCTCTTAGAAAGGTAGGCTGCATTCTTAGAGTGTTGTTGCATACGGATATGTAATGTGTAAAGATTTTTCAATATAGAAGTTGAACGGAATGAATCTAATACTGGTCCTAATAACATTGCTGTTCCGTCATTTACATCTATCATTGCGTTGATTGTTGCAGCGTCTGCACAGATTGCTCCTGCTACACAGTCATTCTTTCCATTAACAAATTTTGTCATTGAGTAGATTACAACGTCTGCTCCTAATTTGTATGGAGAGAATATCATTGGTGTGAATGTGTTATCTACTAATAATTTTGCTCCTCCGTTAGATGCTATTTCTTTAAGTTTTGCTATGTTTGCTATTCTTAACAAAGGATTTGACATAAATTCTGTATAAACAACTTTTGTGTTAGGACGCATTGCTGCTTTTACTTCTTCAAGGTTTGTTGTGTCCACAAAAGTTACTTCAACTCCATATCTAACGATGTAATTCTTTAAGAAAGCGAATGTTCCTCCATAAACTGTTTGAGAAGCTACGCAGTGATCTCCTGCTTTTAAGAAATGCATTAAAGAACATGTGATTGCAGCCATTCCTGAACCTGTTACCCAAGCAGCTTCCGTTCCTTCCATTGCTGCAAGTGCTTGACATAATGAAAAGTTTGATGGATTCCAATGGCGTGAATATAAGTAATATCCTTCTGTTTCGCCATGGAAAGTATCTGTCATTGTTTGTCCGTATGGGAAAGTGAAGGTTGCTGAATCGTTGATATTAGGATTCACTCCTCTTTCAGGAGAAATGCTTTGTACAGCACTGATTGCTGTTGCTGGATCAAATTTTTTCATATCTCTATTATTTTTTTTATTTATTTTTCTAACAATTCATTGCTCCACAAACGTGAATTACTTGTCCACTTACGTATGAACTTAAATCAGAAGCCAAGAAAACGCATGCTTTTGCTACTTCTTCTGGTTTTCCACCTCTTCTTAATGGAATTTTTTCTTCCCAGCCTTTTCTTACTTCTTCTGAAAGTTGTGCTGTCATATCAGTTATGATAAATCCTGGTGCAATTGCATTACAACGAATATTGCGTGAGCCTAATTCTTTTGCGATACTCTTTGTAAATCCTATGATTCCTGCTTTTGAAGCTGAGTAATTGCTTTGTCCTGCATTGCCACTTACTCCTACAACGCTACTCATATTGATTATTGAACCACTTCTTTGTTTCAACATAACTTTTTGACAAGCGTGTGTAAGGTTAAATATACTTTTTAGGTTTACATTGATAACTAAATCCCAATCTTGTTCGCTCATTCTCATAAGCAAGTTATCTCTTGTTATACCTGCGTTATTTACTAAAACGTCTATTCTTCCAAATTCTTTAACTACTTTTTCTACAAGTAAAGCACTATCTTCAAAAGATGCTGCATTAGAAGCATATCCTTTTGCTTTAACTCCTAATGCTGTTAATTCTTTTTCGCAAGCC
>CALEFF010000061.1 GCA_937876865.1 uncultured Bacteroidales bacterium
TAGAAATTTCTAAACGAGCTTTCGGAAAAATTACCCTTGTTTTTCGCTCAATTTTCGTCAAGGAACTACTTTTTTTCGCAAAATGAAATTTTCTCAAAATAAAGATTTTTTTCTTAAAACTTTGAATTGGAGAATTAAGTGTTTTTATAAGATTTTTTTGTGCTTTTAAAAATTTGTTATACCTTTGTAATCTGAAAAATTATTAACGAAAAATTATGCCTATGCTAAAAGAAAAAGAAAAATAATTTAGACTGAGTAAATTTTAATACGACATAAAAGCGTTTTTGCTTAAATTTGGACGTGTGAAACCTGGAAAATTTCATATAAGTTAGTCAAAAGAAAAGCAGAAAACGCTCACGAGTAATATCGTGGGCTTTTCTTATTTGATACATTAGGTAGTCGAGAACCTCATACTCCGATAAGAAAAAAAGTCCCACGTTTTTTTTATGCCTTGAAGTCAAGAAAGAAATTAAGTAATCGCCATTTGGGACTTAGGCTAAGAAAGAAAAATATTATTTTACAAAATTAATTAAAAAAATGAAAGTAAGTAAATTATTTATTAAGGCAACAATGGTATTATCATTGTTTGCTTTTTGCAGTCAAAACCTTATCGCAGGGAATGAAGGTGAAGTAAAAGTTATAAAAGAAATTAAAGAACACACAGGAGACGTACATTTCGCTTGGTATAGTCCGGATGGGAAATTGATTTGTTCTGCTGATAAAGATTCAACTCTTAAAGTATGGGATGCAAATACAGGAAAATGTCTTAAAACATTTAAAGGAGAAAGAGAATTGTACTCTGCAAGTTGGAGTTCTGACGGAAAAACAATCGCAATTGCCGATAAAAGTGTTAAATTGTGGAATATAGAAACTGAAAATGTAACAATTTTAAATTCACTCTCAAAAGCAGATACAGTTATCTATACAAGCAATGTATTACATTACGATACTGCTTTAGAAAGTAATGATATTATTGAACTATGGGAAGAAGTTAAGGATACAATTGTAGAGAGTTTTCGCCCTTTCGAAGTTTCGTTTAGCCCAGATGGTAGTAAAATTTTATGCGAAGGAGAATGGCAAAATTGTAAAATGTGGGATGCAAAAACAGAACTATTGATAAAAAGTGATGTTGCATTAGGACATCTTTCTTGGAGCCCTGATGGAAAATCTCTCGCACGTGGAATATTTGCTCATTATGGAGGTGGAGATTTCCCAATAGAAGATATTCTTGTAATAATTGATGCAAGAACTTTTAAAAAAATAAAGACTTTCTATAAGCCAACAGAGGGAAAGAAATATCAAACAGGTGATGATTTGGTATATTCTGCTGAAATAAGTCCTAACGGAAAACTTTTACTTTCTTCTGGATTTGATAAAACAATAAAAATTTGGGACATTGAAAGTACAAAACTACTAAAAACATTAGACTTTGGCGAGGAAATTTTTATGTCAAAGTGGAGTCCTGATGGAAAAAAGATAGTTTCAATTTCTTTTTACAAGACAATAAAGATTTATAATGCAGAAACAGGTGAATGTATTCAAACAATAAATGATGATTACAGACCATTTTCAGTTTCTTTCAGCCCTGACGGAACAAAAATCCTTACAGCAGGAGAAAAAGGAATCAAGATTTGGGGCGTAGAATAAAGAAAAAACAAATTTAAATTAATAATTAAAAACTTAAAAACTATGGAAAAAAAATCAAACTTAGGATTGGAAATAATCTATTGGGGATTATTACTTATGACGCTTTATGTATTTCACTGTGCTTTGCATTGGTATGGAATGGGAATAGTTGCACTTTGTTTAGTTCCTGTTGGAATTGCCTTAGGAATATGGCAAATAATCAGAGAAAAGAAAGCAGGTGAAAAAATGGTTGTTGTTATTTTAAACTTTTTAACAAAATTATGCTTATTTACAGGCTTAGTTTTTGTTGCACAACGTTGGCCAGGAGGTGGAGCATTTATGCTTTTTGCTTTTCTTCTTTATTTTGTTTCAGTTGCTGTTTCTTCTTGCATTGCAGTTTATAAAGAAAGAAATGAAAAGTTGTACATCTTATTATTAATAGCAATATTATCGTATAGTTTTGGTGCTTTATTTCATAGAATAGGCATTTTAGAAGGATTACAATAATGGATAAAGAAATAAAAGAACAAAGACCGCCTTATGCAAGGGCGGTTTTTGTGTTAGGAATCCTTTCTATGACGATAGGAATGGTGCTTTTCGGTTTATTAGGAATAATAGGCGTAATTTTAGCACGTAAAGGAATTAAGGCTTTTGAAGAAAATCCTGATTTATACTCTATGAAAGGATATAAAACTCTTACAAGAGGCTATTATATGTCTTTTATTGGAAGTGCTTATGTGCTTATGTTATTGATATTGCCTTTTTTGATTTTATAATACAAAAGAAAAACGCTCGTGAGTCTTTGTTTTATTTTGACAAACGAGCGTTTTGTTTTTTAAGTCTTTGACTTCTTTGTTTGTTTTATTTCTTTTCTGGTTTTCTTTGTGGTTCTAACTTCAAATAATCTTTTGCATTTAAAGAAGATACAACAGGTTTACCAGTTTCTTCCTCTAATCTCAATCGGGCTTCACGTGCAATATTTCCTCCTCTTTGTGCAACATTTTTATGTTCCATAAAACTTGAAGGATTAGTAGTTTCAGAAATTTCTTTTGTTGATAACTCTGCAAGCATATTTAATATTAACTCTTTGTTTGTCATATTATCACGCAAATTTTCTTTTTTCAACCCTTTGTATTGCTTATATTCTTTTGCTGTTTTATCTGACCAAGCTTGATAAATTATATCAGTAAGTGTTGCAAACTGCATTCCTTCTTGCAATCCCTTTCGTTTCCATTCATCTGTTAACTCTTTACGTATTTCTATACTTTTAAGACGTTGATTTATCCAATTATCAGAATATCCTAATCGTTTATAATCACTCATAGCCTGATGAATAGATAATTCAGGATCATAAATCTGATCTATACGTTCTTTTGCAACTTCCGCCATCCATACCTTAAAAGGTTCAGCCTTTGGAGAAGGTATTGATTGTATTAGCCTAAAAAGTTGAATTGTATTAGCAACATCTGTTTTGTAATATTTACCATCAGCAGATTGCATTTTCAGTTGGTTACAATTTGTAACCAACTCATCACCCTCTTTCTTTAAACGATTTTTCAATACTTTCCAATAGTTTCTTGCAGTTTTAAAGTCATTATCTGTTAAAATTGCCACCACATCTACAATAGAGAAAAACCATTCCTCTACCTCACTATCCCAAATCGCACGTACCTTTCTATCTTCAAATATCTTAATTATATCTTTCTTCATTTACAAAAAATTAAATAATTATTTATTTTTCTCTTTTATTATTTTCTATTATTTGTTTAAGTTCTTCAATACATACAACCTCTTTTCTTCTATGTAACATTGAATGACAATTAGGATCGTCTTTACCTAATAATTTTTGTTCAATATTTTTAAATGCTTATCATAAATTCTTCTATCTTTTTTCATCAATCTATTATTATGACATTGTTCATAATATAATATAGACTTATTATACATTTGTAAAGCAATCCTTAGTTTATCAACACCGTAATCCTCATAAATTCGAGTTAAATAATAATCCGCAAATGAATTCTCTTTTACACCATATTCTGAGTAAAGCTTTGATTTTGCATTTTTTAAAATATCTTTTCCGCTATATATTCCCTTTACTTTTTCATAAATTGCAATTATACATTCCTGTTTTATCATTTTTAAATTTTTCAATCAATTTAATCCTTAGTTTCACCTTATTTCATCTGCAAAACTACAATTTAATTTAATACAAACAAAATTACAATGTAAAACCTAACATATTATAAAAAAAAGAAGTCTTAAAATTAAGACTTCTTTTTTTCTATTTTATTTCTTTTCTGGTTTTGGTCCTCTTGGACGTTCTGGTTTTCTTTGTGGTTCTACATAGCCTTCTGGTTTTGGTAATAGAACTCTTTGTGAAAGTTTAAATTTACCTGTCTTTTTGTCTATGTCTATTAGTTTTACTTTCACTTTATCGCCTACTTTCAAAACGTCTTCTACGTTTTCTACTCTTGACCAATTGATTTCGCTAACGTGAAGTAAGCCATCTTTTCCTGGAAGAAACTCTACGAATGCTCCAAATGTTTGAAGATTTTTAACAACTCCTTCATATTCTTCGCCTATTTCAGGAACTGCTATTATACCTTTTATTCTTGCTATTGCAGCTTCTACGCTTGCTTTATCAACAGAAGAGATTTCTACAACGCCTTTATCTCCTGCTTCTTCTATTGTAATAACAGTGTTAGTTTCTTTTTGAAGTTCTTGGATTACTTTACCTTGTGGTCCTATGATTGCTCCAATAAATTCTTTTGGAACCATCATTGAAACTATTCTTGGAACGTTTGGTTTGTAGTCTTCTCTTGGTGCTGGAATTGTTGCTTCGATTATATTCAAGATATGCATTCTTCCTTCGTTTGCTTGTGCTAATGCTTGTGCTAATATTTCGTAAGAAAGTCCGTCACATTTAATATCCATTTGACAAGCTGTGATTCCATCTCTTGTTCCTGTTACTTTGAAGTCCATATCTCCTAAGTGGTCTTCATCTCCTAAGATATCGGAAAGCACAGCCCATTTTCCATCTTTTGCAATCAATCCCATTGCTATTCCAGATACTGGTTTATGGATTGGAACTCCTGCATCCATAAGTGCTAAACAGCCTGCACAAACTGTTGCCATTGAAGATGAACCGTTTGATTCTAATATATCTGATACTAATCTAATAGTATATGGACATTCTTCTTGTGTTGGAATTACTTGTTTTAGGGCTCTCATCGCTAAGTTACCGTGTCCGATTTCTCTTCTTGATGTTGAACCTGAACGTTTTACTTCTCCTGTTGAGAATCCTGGGAAGTTATAGTGTAAGATAAAGTTATTTTTTCCTACAACCATAACTCCGTCTATTGTTTGTTCATCAAGTTTTGTTCCAAGTGTACAAGTTGTTAATGATTGTGTTTCTCCTCGTGTAAAGATTGCAGATCCGTGTGGTGTTGGTAAGTATCCTACTTCTGCCCAAATAGGACGTATTTCGTTTAGTTGTCTTCCGTCTAATCTTACTCTTTCATTCAAAACCATATCACGCATTGCTTCTTTTTCTACTGCGTGGAAATAACGGTCTATCATAAATGCTTTTGCTTCTGCTTCTTCTGCATCAAGTGTTTCTATAAATTCTTGCTTGATTGCTTTGAATCCTTCTCCTCTTTCTGATTTTGATTTGATTCCTTGTTTCGCAAAATCATAGCATTTTTGATATACAGCTTGGTGAAGTTTTTCTTTTAAATCTAAGTCGTTTTCTTCGTGGCAGTATTCTCTCTTTTGAGTTTTTCCTACCATTTCTGTAAGTTCTCTTAGTGCTTGACAGTGAAGTTTTATGGAGTCGTGAGCTTGTTTTAGTGCTTCTAACATCAATGATTCTGAGACTTCTTTCATTTCTCCTTCAACCATCATAATGTTATCTTCGGTTGCAGCTACTATTAGGTCTAATTCAGCTCTTTCCATTTGTTCATAATTTGGATTTATCATGAATTGACCGTCAATATATGCAATTCTACATTCTGAAACCGGACCATTGAAAGGTATATCACTAACTGCTAAGGCTGATGCTGCGGCTAAGGTTGCTAAGGCATCGGGTGGTGTTGTTGGATCGCCTGAAATAAGT
>CALEFF010000062.1 GCA_937876865.1 uncultured Bacteroidales bacterium
TCGAACTCGCGACCCCATGCGTGACAGGCATGTATTCTAACCAACTGAACTACCGGACCAACTTTCGCTTTACTGAGTTACTCCCTCATTTGCGATTGCAAAGATACAACCTTTTTTCTAACTGACAAACATTTTTGCAACTTTTTTTATTTTTTTCTTAGAATATTTGTGTAATCTATTGTTTTATTGTACTTTTGCAAAGCAAAAATTAAGGGCCTGGGTTGGTTTTGACAGCAAGGCAAATGATTAAGTAAGCATGCAGGCTAAGGTAACACAAGCCTTAAACAGAGTTACAAAACAATAATTGGCGAAAATAACTACGCTCTTGCAGCTTAGTCGAAGTATAGTAGACTACATTTGCGAATCGGTGTAAAGTACATCGAGCAAGACATCTCTCCAAGACCTTTTTTCCGTGGTTAAGGACTAAGAGGTGCAGGCAAAACGGAAATAATCTTAATGAAGCTTTGACATTAAGGTGAAAACTTAAAAGATAAGGTTAAAGCAGGGTGTTTGTCCCTTAGCTTTTTCACGAAAATGAAGGACAAAATAAGCATGTAGAAAGCTTAGTTGTTTCTTGTTTGGACCAGAGTTCGAATCTCTGCAGGTCCACTCTTTAAAACAAAAAAATAACTCTTTGAAATAATTTCTTAAATCAAAGAGTTATTTTATTTTTTCTTTGATTTTTTTATTTTTTTCTTTGAAATATTTTGAAAAATCAAAGACTTTTTTTTGAGGCTTATTGTACTAAAAAAATATCTCTTAGGTTTGGTAAATCCTTCCTAAGAGATATTTTGTTTTTTCTTTGTTTTATTTTCAGAAGTTAAAGAGTTTCCAGCTTACGTTAAGGTTACAATTTAAAAAATAAGGAGAATAAAGACCATTAACATAAGAAAACTCACAACTTGCACCAAGTCCTAAACGGTAATTAGTGCTTGGCAAAAAATATTGATAAGATAACTCTCCTCCAACTTGAAAATGCCAAGGGTCTCTTATTCTAATAGGTTCTGAAACTTCTCCTTTCGTGTAAATATACGTAGCACCAAGAATAGCACTTGCTTTTAATCTATGTGCTTTTGACTTATTTAGAAAATTATATCCTAAAACCAAAGAGGTAGAAGTAGTTATTTCATCAAAGTATTCAATAATTATCTCATTATCATCTTCTGGAAGAATATTTTTTTGACTAATAAATAGGGTCTGAAATTCTGATTTTAAAACATTAAATCTTAAACGTGCCGAAAATTTATTATCATAATCCAATTCAAAAGACGGCAAATAGTTTAAATAAATATCATTAGGATAATTTACTTCTATGTCGTGATAAAAATTATCTGTGAAATAAGTTATATCACCAAAGGGCAACAAACTTTCTTGAATGCTAAGCGTGAACTTCTTTTCCTTTTCTTGCGAAACCGCAACGCCACACATAAATAGTGCGACTGCTAATAATAATACTCTTTTCATATTTTTATTTATTTATAATTTCACTCCTATTCTTTTAGTTCTACAATTCCACAAAAGCGAGAGGAGTTAATAATTACTTTTGCGAAATTGTGCTTGTTTTCATCGGTGTTTCTTTTTGTTTTTTCTAACGTTAGCATTGTGAAAATTTTCGTTTGCAAAAATATACAAAAAAAACCGAAAAACCTTTGGCAATTTCAGGGAAGTTTTTGGCTGTTTTGAATAATTTTTGGCATAATAAAATAAACTTTTGGCATATTTAAATATTTGTGTTTTTTAATTCATATTTATATGTATTTTTGCGAAAAAATAAATACAAATTATGGCTTATGCTCAACAAGATTAAATCTATAGATTTTAAAGAAATATTTGACAACATTGAAGATAGTTGTAAGATAGATTACAATGCTATGTATTCAAGCGATATAAATCTGCTAAAAATCATATCTAATGGAAACAGCAACAGCTATTTTGTTAGTATTTTTTTTGAAAAAGGAGAGTTTATTTTTGATGTTGATTTAATTAAATATACAATTAAAAGTCCTGCAATATTATTTATTCCTTTTAACTCTATGTTTAAAGTTATCAATTATCAAAAAAATGCTTCCTTGACCTTTTTACTAACTTCTATTGCTTTAAGAGAAAATTTATTAGACAATTTTTCAAGTGAGATTAGTGTTAATGCAAAGATTAAAATCCATCCTTTATCTATTTTAAATAAAGAAGGTGAATTCTTTCTATTGCATCATGTTAATGATATTAAAAGAATTTTTTCTTATACTCATAATCCTTACAGATTAGAGGCTTTAAAACATTTATTAACCTCTGCTTTTTATCAATATTTCTATCAATTATACTCTTATGATAAGGTAAATGATTTTGGTATTTGTGAAGAATTTTTTAAATTATTAGATAAACATTATCTTGATTGGAAACATAGTGAATCTTATGCTGAAAATTTAGGCGTTTCTAAGGGACATTTGGATTTTGTTTTAAGAAAAAAAATAGGAAAATCTTCAAAAAGAATGATAGATGAAAGAATTATAACAGAGGCTAAAACTTTATTAAAAGAAACTAATTACCCTATTGAACAAATTGCAAGAGAATTGAGATTTTCTTCAATAGATGTTTTTTCAAGATTCTTTAAAAGAGTTACAGGTGTAAGTCCAAGTAAATTAAGAAAATAGAAACGCAAAAAAAGTCTTTGATTTTTTATTTTTTTCCTTTGATTTTTTTAATTTTTTCTTTGATTTTTTTTGAAAAAGTAAAGACTTTTTTTTGAGCTTTCTTTGCTTTATTTTAATGAACCATTTTTAAGCCAATAATTGACGCAATAAGTGTAAAGGTAAACAAAAGTCTAAGAAAAGAAGCCGGCTCTTTGAAGATAAAAATCCCTATTAACACTGCTCCAACTGCTCCTATTCCTGTCCAAACGGGGTAAGCCGTTCCGATAGGTATTGTTTTTGTTGCCTTAGTTAGAAGAATCATACTCAGAATATAAAACATCACAAAGGCAGCATACCATAAAGTTGCTTTATTTCCCGAAGCGAGATTGCCTTTTCCAAGACAAAAGGTGAAAAATGTTTCACACAAACCTGCTAAAATCAAGATTACCCAATTCATTTCTATTAAATCTGTTTTTTTATTAAGAGAATGCAAAAATACAAAATTGTTTTTAATTATTTTTTCTTAACTTTGCCGTATGGGAAAACAATATAACTTTGATGAAAACATAGAAAGAAGACATTCCGACTGTGTAAAATATGACTCTCTTCCCGATACTTACGGAAGAGATGACCTATTGCCTTTATGGGTTGCTGATATGGATTTTCGCTCTCCTGATTTTGTTATGGAGGCTATAAGAAAACGTTGCGAGCATGAGGTACTTGGCTATGGTAATCCTTCAAAAAATTATTGGAATTCGGTAATCAATTGGTTAGACAGAAGATATAATATCTCTTGTCAAAGAAACGATTTGCATTTTATTCCGGGTATTGTAGCAGGAATTTCATTTGCTTTGCTTTCTCTTACAAAAGAGGGTGATAAAATCTTGGTTACAACTCCTGTTTATCCGCCTTTTGTCAATCTTCCTCAGTCTTGCAATCGCACTTTGGTGTGTAGCAACCTAAAAATAGAGAATGGTCGTTTTCTTATCGACTTTGAAGATTTTGAAAAGAAGATTGAGGGTTGCAAACTCTTTATTATGAGTAATCCTCACAACCCTGCGGGAACAATTTGGGGAAAAGAGACCTTGGAAAGAATAGCCGAAATCTGCCAAAGAAAGAATGTGATAGTTATTAGCGATGAAATTCACGCCGATTTAACGCTTTCGCCTAATAAACACGTGAGTTATAGCACTGTTTCTAAGCATGCCTTTGAACATAGCATAACTTTTATGGCTCCAAGCAAGACTTTCAACATTGCAGGCTTAGGAAGTTCGGTTTGTTACATTGGAAATGAGTCGCTTCGCAAACAATATTTTGGTTGGATTGATGCAATGGGTGTGGCATACGGCAATATTTTTGCTTATACTGCGGCAGAGGCTGCTTTTTCTTATGGAGAGGATTGGCTAAATCAAATGCTTGAATATTTGAAATCTAATATCGCTTTGCTTGAAAGCTTTGTTAAGGAAAATTTGCCAAAGGTAAAAATGGTTCTTCCTGAGGCTTCTTTCTTGGCTTGGTTGGATTTTAGTGATTATAACAAATCTCACAAAGAATTAGCGGAATTATTTATCAATAAAGCCGGGGTTGTGTTGAACGATGGCACTACTTTTGCTCCAAAATCAATAAATGCTCAATACAATTGTTGTTTTCGTATCAATTTAGGTTGTCCGCGTGCAACTTTACTTGAAGCTTTGCAACGTATTGCTAATAGTTTGAAGGATTGATATTGTTTTTAGGTTGTAGAAATAAAAAATGCAAATAATTTTGTAGGTTTAAAAAAAAGCAGTATCTTTGCAACCTGAAAACGAGATAAGGTCTCTTGGCCGAGTGGCTAGGCACCGGTCTGCAAAACCGTCTACTCCAGTTCGAATCTGGAAGAGACCTCAAAAGAAAAAGGTTACTTAAAATTAAGTAACCTTTTTTATTTTCTATACATCTAAGCTTTGCATATTTACAAGGCGAGAATATATGCCTCCTTTTTCTAAAAGTTCTTTGTGATTGCCTCTTTCTACAATTTTTCCCTTATCCATAACCAAAATAACATCGGCATTCATTATCGTTGTCAAACGATGTGCTATCACAACTGAGGTTCTGTCTTTCATAAGTTGAGTTAGGGCTTGTTGAACTTCATGTTCGTTTTGCGTATCTAAGGCAGAAGTGGCTTCATCTAAAAGAAGAATTTCGGGATTCTTCAACACAGCTCTTGCAATGCAGAGTCTTTGTCTTTCTCCTCCCGAAAGGCTCATTCCTCTATCGCTTAAATGAGTGTAATATCCTTTTTCCATTTTGGAAATGAAAGAATCGGCATTTGCAATCTTTGCTGCGGCAACTACTTCTTGCATTGTAGCCGAAGGATTGCCAAAAGCAATGTTTTTAAATATTGTGTCGTTGAAAAGAATTGCCTCTTGTGTAACAATTCCTATTTTATCTCTTAAAGAAGATATTGACAATTGTTTGATATTTATACCATCAAAAAGAATTTCTCCTGAACTTACGTCTGCAAAACGTGAAATTAAATCCAATAGTGTTGATTTTCCTGCACCAGATTCTCCAACTAAGGCTACAACTTGTCCTTTTTTTATTGTAAGATTTATATCTTTTAATACGTTTTCTGAACTATTTTCATAGGAAAAGAAGACATTGCGAAATTCTATCTTGTCTTTAAACTCGTTTACTTGCAGAGGGTTTTCTACTTCTGTAATTTTTTCTTCTGCATCAAGGATTTCATAAATTCTTATCGCTGCAGCATCTCCTTTTTGCATATTATAATAGGCTGTTGAAAGCTCTTGCAAAGGAGAAATTACTTTTGCAAAAATCAAGGTAAAGCCTATAAGTATTGCTGCTGACATTTTGCCTGCTAAGACTAACTCTCCTCCAAACAAAACTACGGCTACAAGTACAAATATGGCTAAAAATTCTGTTAAAGGTGAGGCTAATTCTTTCCTTCTAAATATTTTAGTCATCACCTTGGTGTAATAGTCATTTGATTGCGAGAATTTCTCTTTTGTTATGCTTTCTGCTCCGTATGATTTTATAGCTCTAAGTCCTCCAAGCGTCTCTTCGCATTGCGACATTAAAACTCCCATTTCTTTTTGTCCTTTAATGGAGTTGCGTTTTAAGCTATTGCCTATTTTCTTTATTAAAAAATATGCAATAGGTAAGACCACAACAATGAATAAGACCAATTGCCAAGATGCAATTATGAGTGCTGAGAAGAAAACCAAAACCATAATGGAATCTTTTACCAACATCTGCAAACTACTCACTACACTCCATTCTATATCGGCTAAGTCGGAGGTTAATCTCGACATAATATCTCCTTTTTTCTTGTCTGAAAAAAAACTAAGTGGTAGAATACATATTTTTTTATAAACATCATTTCTTAAATCATTGACAAGTCCATTGCGAATAGGCACAATAAAATACATTCCTAAATAACGGAAAAGTGCAGAAAAGAAAATGCAAATGATATATACTACTCCTATTGCTATCAAACAAGGATATATGCCATATATTTCTTTGTAAGAATTTAAGTGAAAAGAGAAATAATCCATTAAAACGTCTTTGTCAAGACTTAATTCCGGACATTTCAAGGGTGCTTCTATAACTCCAAACAATACTGAAATGAATGGAATTATCATTACAAAGGAAAAAAGCGAAAAGAAAACGTATATAAGGTTTGAAACTACGTTTAAAACTATGTCTTTCTTATAGTTCAAAATATATTTAAAAACCCTAAATACGTTTTTCATTGCTTTCTTATTTTTAGTAGCGATAATGTTCTGCTTTATATGGGCCGTCTACATTTACTCCTATGTAATCGGCTTGTTTTTGTGTTAATTTTGTAAGTTTTACACCGATATTTTCAAGATGAAGTCTTGCTACTTCTTCATCTAACTCTTTTGGAAGACGGTAAACTCCTACTTCATATTTCTTTGTCCAAAGATCAATTTGTGCAAGTGTTTGATTTGTGAAAGAATTACTCATTACAAATGAAGGATGTCCTGTTGCACAACCAAGATTTACTAATCTACCTTCGGCTAACAAGTAAATACAGTGTCCGTCTTCAAAAATAAATTTATCAACTTGTGGTTTTATGTTTACTTTCTTTATTCCTGGATAGTTTTCTAACTTTTCAACTTGAATTTCGTTGTCAAAGTGTCCTATATTACATACTATGGCTTCTGTTTTCATTCTTGCCATATCTTCAACTGTGATTACATCGCAGTTTCCTGTTGTTGTAACGTAGATATTTCCTTCTTTCAAAGCGTCTTCCAAAGTTGTAACTTCAAATCCCTCCATTGCAGCTTGTAAAGCACAAATAGGGTCAATTTCTGTTACTAAAACTCTCGCTCCATATCCACGCATACTTCTTGCACATCCCTTTCCAACATCGCCATATCCACAAACAACTACTACTTTTCCTGCTATCATAACGTCTGTTGCACGTTTGATTCCGTCTGCCAATGATTCTCTACAACCATATAAGTTATCAAATTTGCTTTTTGTTACAGAGTCGTTTACATTTATTGCAGGAATTAACAATTCTCCTCTTTCCATCATTTGATATAAGCGATGAACTCCTGTTGTTGTTTCTTCGCTCACTCCTTTTAGTGTTTTAAGGATTTTATGCCATTTTTGAGAATCTTCTGCGTAAACAGCCTTTAAGGTTTTCAACACTATTGCTTCTTCTGTATTAGAGGCTTCTTTGTCAAGTAAAGAAGGGTCGTTTTCTATTGAGTATCCTTTGTGTACTAATAAAGTTGCGTCTCCACCATCGTCCACAATCAAGTCCGGACCTTCTCCATTAGGGAAAGAAAGTGCTTGATTTGTACACCACCAATATTCTTCTAAACTTTCTCCCTTCCATGCAAAAACAGGAACTCCACGTTCTGCAACAGCAGCCGCAGCATGATCTTGTGTAGAGAAGATATTGCAAGAGCACCATCTTACATCTGCTCCTAATTCTGTTAATGTTTCAATAAGAACTGCTGTTTGAATTGTCATGTGCAAAGAACCCATGATTCTTGCTCCTTTTAACGGTTTTTCTTTTCCGTATTTTGCTCTCAATGCCATTAAACCCGGCATTTCTTTTTCAGCAATTTCGATTTCTTTTCTACCAAAGTCTGCCAAAGACATATCGGCAACTTTGTATTTCAATGTATAGTCTGTCATTTTTATATTATTTTTATTTTTTTATCAAATTATAAATATTCCAAAACACATCTGTATTTTGCATTACGCCCGTAAAATTTTCTGCTCCTACTCCATAACTAAAAATTGGCACAGGAACTGCTGTGTGATGCCAAGAAGTCCACTCGTCTTTCGTTAGATTGTTGTCGGCAGGCAAAGTAAGACCTCCTGTTTCGTGGTCAGCAGTTACTACAATCAAAGTTTCGCCATTTTTTTTGGCAAATTCCAAAGCTATTTCCACACATTTATCAAAATCTTTCACCTCATCAATCATATCATTGTACTTATGTAAATGTGCTTCCATATCTATTTTACTTCCTTCAAGCATTATAAAAAATCCATTCTCGTTTTTGGAAAGAATATCTAATGTTTTTTCTAAACTTTCTGGCAATACATCTCCTCTTTTCTTTGCATTATCTAAGTGTCCTTCGGCTAAAAGTGCATAAAATCTATCGGATTTAGTGTTTTTTATTTGTTCTAAATCGCTATATATTTCATATTTTTTCTTAGTAAGCGAGTCTATTAGGTTTAATTTATCTTTTCGCTTTGAGGCAACAAACCTATCTTTTCCTCCTCCTATAACAATATCAATGTTTTCTTTGATAAAGCTTAGTGCTATTTCATCTTGCTGATTACGGTCTTTGACATTTGCTACAAAACTTGCAGGTGTAGCGTGTGTAACATCACAAGAAGTAATTATTGCAGTACTTTTACCTTGATTTTTTGCTATTTTCAAAAGTGAAAGATGAGAATTTGAAAGAGAATCTAAGCCTATTGAACCATAAAGTGCTTTTTGTCCGATTGCAAGTGCTGTTCCACCTGCTCCTGAATCGGTTACTTCTTTGTTTGCACAATATGTGATTGACAATCCAACGTATGGCATTGTGTAGATTGTCAATTGCTTGTCATTTGCAAGGTATGCAGCGTATGTTTGTGCTACTCCCATTCCGTCTCCTATGAGAAAAATCACGTTTTTGGGTTTTGGTTGAGAGTAAAGATTAGCAAATAAAAATATTGCTAAAAATGCTAAGATTATCTTTTTCATTATAAACCCAATTGCTCTAAAAGAGTTTGATATAACCATTTTGTATCGCGTCCCATTGCACGAACTTGTTGTGGAACTATGCTTTGAGCCGATTGTCCCGGCGTTGTATTGACTTCAAGGAAGAAAAGTTTGTCGTCTTTCTCACGATAAATGAAATCTATTCTACAAACTCCTGAACAATTGAGCCTTTTGTAGAGTTTTTTTGTTGTTTCTTGAACTCTCAACATTAGTTCTTCGCTCACTTGTGCAGGAGTTATTTCGTTTGAAAGTCCATTGTATTTTGCATCATAATCAAAAAATTCTGTTTGCGAAACTATTTCTGTCATAGGAAAAGCAATGATTTCTTTTTCTCCTACTTGCATCACTCCACAACTAAATTCCCTTCCTTCTATAAACTCTTCTATTAAAACTTTATGATGAACCTCAAAGGCTTTTTCAATAGCTGGCAATAGGTCTTCTTTGCAAGAGACTTTGCTCATACCGATTGAAGAGCCTCCTTCTGAGGGTTTTACAAATAAAGGAAAATTAATTGTTGTAGAAATCTTGTCTAAGTCTAATTTTTCATCTTTAAAAACACTTGTATTCTTTGCTACATTTACTATATCAAAACTTCTAACAAGTGCATTGCAGACTTCTTTGTCAAATGTTATTGTAGAAACAAGTGCAGAGCAAGTTGTATAAGGAATATTTAGCATATCAAAATATCCTTGTAACAATCCGTTTTCACCAGGCGTACCATGAACAATTATTAACGCTCCTTCAAAGTTGATTTTTTCTCCATTTAATGTAAGAGAAAAGTCATTTTTGTCTATTTCTATATGTTTGTCTTCTACACAATAGTACCACGATTGTTTTTCTATTACAATGGTGTAAACATTATATTTATTTGTATCTATATTTTGTGCTATTTGTCCTGCGGAACGAATAGATATTTCATATTCTCCTGAGTATCCACCTGCTACAAGTGCTATATTTTTTTTCATCTTATGATTTTATTTCTTTAAAACTAATTTTCTAATTGAGATTTCATATCTAAAAGCATCGCTTTCATTTCATTTAAAGTTACAACAAGTTCATACTTAGGGTCTAAGTATTGTTGCTTATTTGATTGCAAAAGTTTCTTGACTCCATCTAATGAATAGCCGCAATCTCTTGTAAAATAAAGAATCTTTTTCAAAAACTCAATATCTTTTTCTGCATACTTTCTTATGCCAGTGCTTGTTCTTTGAGGTTTTAAAACACTAAATTCTTTTTCCCAATAACGTAATGTTGAAGCAGGAAGGTCTAACATCTCTGCAACTTCTTGAATCGTATAGAATAATTTACCTTTCATTCTACAAAAATAGTCAATATTTTTCACTTAACGCTGAATGAGTTTTTTTTTCAAAGAAAAAATTAAATTTTTCTTTGAAAAAATAAAAAAAAGCGAAGAAAAAATTTTAAAAATCAAAGAAAAAAAATTAAAGAAAACAAAAAAAAGAGACAAGTAATTGTCTCTTTTTTCTATAATATTAAAAAAATATTAATGTCTTATAACTAATTTCTTTGTTGAAATTGTTGTATCGTCTGCTATGATTGAGTAAAAATAAACTCCGTTAGGCAATTCTGCTGTGTTTATATTTGCTACTGATTTTACTCCTACTTTTGCAGGTATTGTTTTAACGGTTTTTCCAACCATATTGCGAATTGAAATTTCTGCATTAGAGTAATTTGCAGGTATTGAATAAGAAACTTTTACGTTGTTTACTGCTGGATTTGGATAAGCACTCAATGAAAGTGAGGTTGCTTTCGCTTCTTCTAATCCTACTTCATCATAATATTTTACATAAAAGCTTTCTAATGTTTCATATTCTCCTTCGGTTACTGAGGCTTTCATTATTTTTACTTTTATAATAACTGTGTTTGTGTTTGCTGGATAATATGCTATGTCAAACTCAGTATATTCTTCATTTGGATTAAGTGTAACAGGGCCTGCAAAGTTTCCTTCTGTGCAATTGCCAAAACACATTAAGAATTCTGTATTTTCTTCTCCAAATGTTTTTTCATAACCGATATATGTATCGATTGGACTTTCTGTAAGATTAGTTAAGAAAAAGAATGCTTTTGATTCTTCTCCTGGAACAACCTCTATTCTCAAAGTATCATTAGAAACATATTCTTCTCCTTGATATGTCATTCTAAAACTTTGTTGTGCACTTACTCCAAGCACAATAAATAACATCGCGATAAATAAATACGTCTTTTTCATATTGATTTTAATTTTTTATTTGTTTAACAATTTATAATTCTATTTCGTTTACTTGTAATACTTCTCCGGTTGCATTGTCTGTTATCATCACAACAACTGCACAATTCTCTTTTACCCATTTGTCAGAGCCTGTAATCAAATAATTTTTCTCTATTACATCTCCTTGTTTAAAAGAATCAGCAAGCGGCATGTCCTTTAACGGATTTTCTCTCAATACATGCTTGAATGTATATTGTTGAAGAACACTTGCAACGTTTTGTATTCCTTCTATTCCACTTTCAGTAACGTATAAAGTCAAAGAAAGTTCAGAACTAATCGCAGACAAAACATCTATTTTTGTACTTACTAATATATTTTTACCTTCAAGAATTTCTGCTCCTAATGAAATATTGAAATTATGTGGAGTTTCTGCCATTTTTTCTTCTATTTTCGTAGCCCAATCCCCAATACTTGTAATTGCAGTTGCTTGTCTGTTTATCAATATCGCAGGATAACTTGTTATATTGAATGTTTGCTTCAATTCATCTCCGTAAGGTGTGCGAAAATCCAAATTATTATTTTCAGAAGATGGACGAGCAAAACTTCCTGTGTGCACTGCACTAACCACAAGTCTTTCTCCGTATTTTCCCATCTCTGATTCCAAAACCTCAGTTCCTCCTGGACAGTTTGGACAATTCCAACCAGTAAAGTCTTCTACTAAAATAGCTTGTTCAGATTGTTGTTTTGTAATAGGAGTTGTTAAATCTGTTTCCCCTATGATTGGTATCAATCTTTCATTTTCATCATAATTTTCACAAGATGCAAAAATCAATGAGCTTATTACTAATATTGTATTTAATATCTTTCTCATCTCTAATTATTATTAAAAGCTACTTGTTATTGTCATAAACAAACCGTTAGAAGCTGGAACTTCTCTACACACACCTCCTATACAGATTATACCGCTTCTTTGTTTTCCATAGCTCAACGATATTCTTGTTGTTTTGTATGTTGAACCTAATGCTACGCTATAATAATGTGTTTTGTCTCCTTCTTCATTTCCATAATTCCATTGGTCAGATAGTGCAAAAAACCATTTGCCTGCAAAATTATATTCAGCAGTTGCTTGCAACCAATCACCAGTTGCCCATTCTCCATAGTTTTGTTCTGTTAATAACCATTGAACTTCTCCACGTACAGAGTGCTTTTTAGAGATTTTATATGTAGCATCAGCAACAAATATGTTAGCATAAACATTTGGTTGTTCAGGGTGACCAAAGGCAATCGGGTTAAAAATTTGGTTAGAGTACATTAAATTTAATTTTAAGTCCCTACTAATTTTTTTACCTATTTCAAAGTTGATTTCTTGGAAATATAAATCGTCTCCAACTTTAAAGAAGTTTGAAGTATATCCTTCTGTACCCATTTGATTTAAAGCATAACCTTCTATTGGTTGTTGATCTATTGAATGAACTCTTGAATAGTTTAATTTTAATTCTGTTCCGTATTTACCACCCAAAAGAGTATTCTTTTTTATCTTATACATGATGTCAGCTTGTATTCCCATTTCTCCATTAACTTGCGTTGCATAAGGATACATCGCCATAAGAGAATAAGCATGTTGACGAGTAATTGCAGGAAGGTAATTAACATTTAACATATTCCCTGTTTCGCTTCTCTTAGATTTGAAACTCATATTGTCAATTCTCTTTGCTTCAAGAGAAATTCCTAATCCCTTCACAGAATATGAAGCTTTCAAAAGTAAAGCGTTTCCTGGCTTGTAAATATATCCATTTACAGCATTTGGATCTTGTCCTTTGTAAGCATATTCTCCTGAAAGAAAGAAGGCTTTATGAGAAAAATCAAAACGAACTGCCATTGCACCAACATTTTCTGGTATAATCATTTTATACATATTACCATCTAATGTTATTGTTTTTGGACTTGCTTGCTCATAAACTGAAACAAAACTTCCTCCAAGTGTAAGGCGAGTTGATGAGTTATTTAATTTTGTAATTAAATCATTCAAAGATATCTCTGCATCAAGACCTCTAATTAGCCCGTTATTGTTTTTCCAAATGTCTTCCCAATAATATCTTTGTTTTCCTATGACTCCTTTGATTGAAACACCACTTACTGGTTTTGCGACAATTCTTAATCCGTCCATTGCATTGTCTAGTCCTAAGTTTCTTTCTTCGTATGAACGAAAAATCAAGCCATTCCCAAATTGTTCATAGTAATTACCAACTGTTACTTCTAAATAATCTTTTTTATAAGATGCATAACGATATGGAATGCCAACTCCTTTGTATTGAGCATCAAATCCAAGAATTGGATTAAGATATGATTCAAATCTTAACCCAGCAGAGAAATCTCCACTTGTGTAATTGATATTTGCAAATGCATTACTCAAAAGTTTTTCATTCACTTTTTCAGCCCCAATTATGCTATCTTCTTTTGAGGCTTGAATATCCATTTGAAAATTCCCTGTTACTTTTCCTCCTAATATACTTTGGGCGTAAGAAGTCAAAGAAAACAAAGATAGAATTAAAACTACTAATATTTTTTTCATTTAATTATTATTTTTCTTCTGCGATAACTTTACGTATTGCTTCAATCAATCCTTCTTCATCACCAGGTGCGTAACCTACATGTTGCCAAACAATTTCTCCTTTTCCATTTACAACAAATGTATGTGGAGGATTATTTACACCCATCGCTCTTTTAAATTCACTATTTACATCAAGCAAAATTTCATACTCCCATTCTGATGTGTTTACCAAAGGTTGAACTTTTGATTGTGTACGACTGTCATCTATTGATACAGCAAAAATTTTCATTCCTGTTTCTTCTTGCCATTCTTCGTAAAGTTCTGCAAAAGTACTTAACTCCATTAAGCATGGTTTACACCAAGTTGCCCAAAAACATATTGCAAATGGTTTTCCTTCGTTGTTAATTTCTTTTGTGTTTATTGATTTTCCATCAAGAGTTTTTAAATCTACACTTGGAAGTGTTTGTTGTGCATATATCATCAATGAACATATTGAAGCTATTGCAAATAAAATCATCTTTTTCATACGTGTGTGTGTGTTTAATTATTTCTTTTTATTAATATTTCCACTAATTGTTCTAATATTTTTCTATATTGGTTTTTTGGCAAATTAGATAAAACTTCTTTTGCCTTATCGCTATAATATTTTACTTTTTCTTCTGTCTTTGTTAGGCTTCCTGAGTTTACCACATCTAACACTAATTGTAATACATCTTCATCTGACTTGTCTTTTTGTTTGACAAAATCTATTACATTTAGTTTAATTTCTTCATCTAATGTATCAATATAATCCAATATTGGCAAGGTAAGTTTACATTCCTTTATATCGTTACCATATTTCTTTCCATTAACTTGACTTATCTCAAAATCCAAAATATCATCTTTGATTTGAAAAGCTCTTCCTAATAACCTGCCAAATTCTTCTGCATATTTTGTATAGTCTTGTTTTGTTGTGGCAGTTTTTGCTCCAATATAAGCCGAAGCTCCTAATAAAGAAGATGTTTTATAGTCTATTACATTAAAATATGCCTCGCGAGAAGTATCTCCTTTCTCTAAAACATCTTTTTGTAACAATTCTCCCATTGGTAATTCTCTTGCTATCTTGGAATAGATTGGCAAAAGCTCAAAATCTTCCTTAGTATGAATTAGTTGAAGTGATTTGCCAAAAAGATAATCTCCATATAATATTGCAGCATTATTACCCCAACGTGAATTGATTGTTGGTTGGTTTCTCCTTAAATCGCTATTATCTAAGACATCATCATGAGCTAACGATGCAGTATGCAGTAATTCTACAATTATTGCAGAACGATAAGTAGAATCACTAAGGCCTCCACAAGTCTTCGCTACTAATATTGTAAGAAGTGGGCGTATTTTTTTACTCTTTTGCGAAAGGGAATACGTCAATATATCAGAAAGCATTTCTACATCGTTTGTTTTGCATTCTTGATACATCAATTCAAAAGTGTTTAGCTCGTTTTCTATCGCTTTTGCTATGTCTTTTATTTCCATTCCCTTGAAAAACTAAACGTTTTAACGTGCAAATATACAAAAAATATAGAAAACCAATAATTTTTCTTTGTTTTAGGAAATTATTTCTTTGAATTAAAAAAATATTTCTTTGAATTATTTTATTTTTTCTTTGAATTATTTTTAATTTTGTACCTTATTATAATTTGAATTATAAGAATGAAAAGTTTAAAGATTTGGTTACAAAATGCAAGAATGGTCTCATTGGCTCAAAGTTTGCTTCCAGCAATTTTAGCTGTAATTATAGCAATCAATGAGCAAGATTTTAATATTTTCCTTGCCATTTTAGCAGTATTAGGTGTTATTTCGGCTCACTTAGGCATGAATTTGGCTGATGATTTCTTTGATTACAAAGTCAATACCGCAGAAAGCAGAAAAGAACTCTCTCGTCAAGGTTTTAGAGCAAGGATTGTAAAATATCCTTATCTTACGTCTAATCAAGCAACTCTTAGTGATTTAAAACGGGTTATTATTCTTTTTCTTCTTTTTGCAACGATAATGGGAGGAATTATCTTGATTGTACGTTTCAATTGGCATATAATTCTAATCGCTTTCTTAACCTTATTCTTAGGAATCTCTTATTCTGGATTCCCTTTCAAGTTTTCATATATAGGATTAGGCGAATTGGTTATCGGAATCATTTTTGGACCACTTTTAATGATGGGAGTATATATCGCAAGTGCTAATAGATTAGATATTTCTGTTATTTTAGCCTCTATTCCAGTTGGTTTATTGGTGGTAAATATTCTTTTTACCCATAGTTTCATTGATCAAAAAGCAGATGAAAGTGCAGATAAAATGACATTTGCTCGATTGCTAAAAACAAATAAGGCAAATCTAATAGCAAGCATGTTATTTAATTTTGTACCTTATTTAGTTATTGTCGTAGGTGTTATATTAAAATATTTACATCCTCTTTATCTTTTAATTTTTCTTGTTTTACCAAGGAGCATTTGGTTAATAAAAAGTTTGATTGAGTTTACTAAATCAAACAATACAACTCTTGCAAAACCACCTAAATATATGGGTAACATGGGAGATTGGGAAAAATTTCAAAAAGCAGGAATTGATTGGTTTATGGCTCGTTGGCTTGCAGCAAGAAACATACTTTCGTTATTTTGTATAGTAATAATTTTAGTTAATATCATATTATGGTTAAACAAATGTTTTATTTAGCCAAATGGTTCTTTGGTGCTAAATTTTTTAATCAAAAAAAACCACTTCAGAGTGTAATATTTATATCAGATAAATGCAACCTTGCTTGTAAGCATTGCAACGTTTACAACTACGAAAATCCAAATATAAAAACTTTTGAGCAAATAAAAGAAGAGTTAATCTATTGTTATAAGCAAGGTTCTCGCTTTGTAGATTTTGAAGGTGGCGAACCATTTATTTGGGAAGATGGAGAAAAACGCATAGACGACCTAATAGATTTGGCAAAGTCCATAGGATTTTATTCTTGCACAATTACGACAAACGCACAAAGGCCTTTTATCAACTCACATGCCGACAGCATTTGGGTAAGCCTTGACGGAGTTGGAGAATATCATGAAAGAATTAGAGGAAAAGGTGCTTTTGCAAAATTAGAACAAAACATTTCTACTTGCAATCACAAGGCATTGAGTGTAAATATGGCAATAAACACTCTAAACTATGAATCAGTTGCTAAAACAATAGAATATGCAAAAAATAGTCCTTATATAAAATCTATTTCATTGAATTTCCATACTCCATTTAAAGGCACTGAATACCTTGCCTTAGATATGGAGAAAAGACAAGAAATAATAGATATGATTATTTCCTATAAGAAAAAAGGTTATCCTATCATGAATTCCGTTGCAGGATTAAAAAAAATGAAAAAACTAGATTTCACTCCTCAATGTTGGGTAACAAATTTCATTTTTTCAGATGGAACAAAAACACCTCAATGTATAGGAAAAGAACAAGGAGTTTGTGATAAATGTGGTTTTTGTATGGCAGGAGAAATGAATGCTGTTTTCAATTTCCATCCAAGCACTATTTTTGCAGGACTTAAATTAAGATTATAATATGTTTAAACGCCCAATTATTATCCCTCTTATCTTTTTGATTATTGGGATAATAATTGTGGATTCTTTTATTCCCGTTTTCTTTGTCAATGACCACTATTCTGTTCATTTCGACAAAGCTATTTCTTTTCGCTATTTAATTACAGATAATTATAACCCAAAAACCAATTGGAATACTTATCAAGCCAAAGTCATTGAATATTTTGATGGAAACAGTTGGCAAAAAACCAAAGGAAAGGTTTTAATCAATTTTCCGAAAGATTGTGAAGATTTAAACTATGGAGATGTAATTGAAAGCAAGGAAAGAATGCAGAGAATACGTAATTTCAAAGGCCTTACATTTGATTACCAAAAATATATGAATCACAAACGACTATATCATAATGTTTATTGCAAAGATTACAAAATAATCAATCACAATAAAGGGAATAAAATCATAAAATGGGCAAAAAACGCTAACGAAAGTCTTAAAAGCAGAATAAAATACTCAAATATTTCACAAAGAAACGCTAATCTTGCAATTTCTTTATTGCTAGGAGATAAGTCAAAACTCGATTTAGATATAAAAAACAGTTTTTCTGTAACAGGAATTGCACATATATTATGCGTTTCAGGTCTTCATATCGGCTTAATACTTGGATTTATTCAGTTAATCACTAAATTCATATGCCTTTTTGGATTACGATTCTATTATCTTAGGCAAATATTATTAGTTATTATTGTTTGGGTCATTGCATTGATTATAGGCTGCACTCCTTCTTCACTAAGAGTTGCATTAATGTTTACAATACTTATTATTTCTAAGAATCTTCCAATTCAAACCGATTCATTAAACACTCTTTATTGCACTGCATTTTTTCTATTGATTACAAATCCATTACTTTTATTTGACATAAGTTTTCAGCTCTCATTTTTGGCTGTATTAGGCATATTAGTATGCGTGCCAATCATTGAAAGATTTCTCTCAAAGCACAAAACTAAAAATTTTTTCAAACCAATAATTCAAAATGCGACAATAAGCCTTTCAGCACAAGTCTTTACAGCACCTATTATCATTTATAATTTTAAAACATTCCCTATTTTATTCTTACTAACCAATGTTATTGTTGTTCCTTTCCTAGGGTTTGTTTTAATAAGTATTATTATATTGATTCTTTTTGTAGATATTCCAATACTAAACACTATAACATCTTTCTTAGTTGAAGTAGAGTTAGACGTTCTAATTGCTATTGCTAAATATGTTGAGAATTTAACCTTAGCAATAACTATTTAAACAATTGCAATTTAGATTTTGAATAAGTGTAATAGACATCTCTTCCATTAAGCGTTGCTTCTTCTGACATTCCAGGATAAATCACAACAAGAGGTGTTTCAAAACTAAAAATAATTCTATCAGACACTTTTACAATTGAAACAAACGGCAAAATACTATTGTAATTCATTCTTCCATCTTCCCCTTTTGTGTATGCAGCAACAGATAATTCTCCTAAATATTGATAATTACCATTTTTAATTGAAACAACATCGCAACCAATGCTGTAATCTACCTTTTTGTCTAAAAGCAAAATGAAAGTTTTCAACTTTGAGTTATAATAAACCTTTGGAGTTATTACAACGTCTTCTTCACTTGCTTCATATTTTTTGCCACTTATCTCTAACTTACTATTACTTATTTGTATAAGTTTTAGAGTATCTTTTTTTACTACATAGATTTTTTCCGTATCTGTGGATAATTGTTGCGAAAAATCTACTATATCATAACTATATTGAGAAAACGCATTTAAACTACAAAATATACAAATCAGCAAATTTAATATTATTTTTTTCATAATCCTCTTGGTTTTAATAAAGTACCATCTACATCATATATTTCTATACCTTGTGGAGTTCCGTCTGAAAGATAATATTCCCATTTGCCTATTTTCTTTCCCATTTTGTATTGTCCTTTTATCAATGTACCACCTTCCTTTGTAAAAACCTGATAAATACTATCTTGCATACCATCTTTATAATAGTGAATAGAATTTATTTGTCCGTTTTCATACCAAGACATACTTTCACCTTGCGGTATATTACCTATTGTATTAACTTTTTGACAAATTGAAAAATCCTCAAAAAACTTATAAAAGACTTCTCCTTTTGATTTTCTCACTTGTATATCGCATAAACCATTATCTTCTGCAAAGTGCAAGGATAAAATCTTGTCTTGAGAAGATACTATTTCTTTTCCTTTGTTATCGTAAACTATCCAACCTTTTCCTGTTTCCGAGTCAGTGAAATCAGCTGTTGCAAATTTATTTCCTGTTGAAAAATAGAAATTCCATTCTCCTATTTTATTTCCTTCTTTATCAAATTCTCCCTCTAATCTTTTTTGTTTATTATCATAGTAGCGTATTTCTTTGACTTTTATTTTTTTACCATTTTCTTCTTTATAGTAATGGACTAATTTAGCCTCTCCATTATCATATTTTTCTACAATTTCTTCTTTTGCACAAGAACAAAGCAAGAAGAAAATTCCTAAAATCCAAATAAAATTCCTTTTCATAGTTATTCAATTATTTATTTTCGGCAAAGGTACAACAAAAGCAAAAAAAAATATCAAAATTTAAAACTTTTCTTAATTTTTTATTGTTATTTAAAAGAATGATGTATCTTTGCAAAAGTTTTAAACCTTAAATAGTAAAAGAAATGGCTTATAAAATTACCGACAGTTGTGCTGCTTGCGGCACTTGTATTGATGAATGCCCAGTAGGAGCAATCTCTGAAGGCGATATCTATGTAATAGATGCAGAAAAATGCGTTAGTTGCGGAACATGTGCTGACGTTTGCCCTATGGAAGCAATTCAACCTGAAGATTAATTCTTACAGAAAGAAATGAAAAAGCCCTATGAGAAGATTCATAGGGCTTTTTTTTAAACTTTTAACATCAAAAAAATTATGGATACTTTAAGTTTATGTAATCAAATAGCAAAAAAATCTTCTTTACTTACATCTATTGTAAATAATACAAAAGAAGCATTCCTCATATTTAGTCAAACGGCAGAGGAAATAATAAAACAAATGCAAAAACAAACACCTGAAACCAAATTTGTCTTTCAAAACAAATCGGATTTAGAGTTTGAAATACGTTTTGGAGAAGATATTCTCATTTTTACAATGCACACAAATGTATTTGAATTTTCTCGACAACATGAAGTAATGAAATTACCATACATAACCCAAGACAAAGAACGTTCTTTTTGCGGAATGATAAATATTTACAACTTTCTATCAGATTCTTTTGATTATGACAGAGATTATGATATAGGGTATTTAATAGGAAGGGTATTTATCAACAAAGAGAATCATTACTTCATTGAAGGAAAAAGAGAGGTCGGTTTATTATACTCAAATTTCAATACTTCTATAATAAACAAGGAGTCAATTAGTAGCATAATTCTATCTTCAATGGAATATGCAAACAATTTTGACCTATTAGTTCCACCATTTGATGAGGTAAAAACCATAAGCGTTGGTGAAATGAAATTAAATTCTTCTTCAAAACGCTTTATTACTGCAAAAAGATTAGGATTTGAATTTCAACAAGATAGAGATTAATCTTTAAAAAAAATCAAAAAAATACTAAGAAAAATTTGGTAGTATTAAATTTTGTTGTAATTTTGCAACGTCAATTGAGGCAAGACGCCCCGTTCGTCTAGTTGGCCTAGGACGCAAGATTTTCATTCTTGAAATCAGGGGTTCGAATCCCCTACGGGGTACAAAAGATTAAGAGAAAGAGAAAAAGATTAAAGGAAATGGCAAATCACAAGAGTTCAATAAAAAGAATTCGTGCAAACGAAAGAAAAAGAATAGCTAATCGCTATTACGCTAAAACAATGAGAAATGCTTTAAAAGACTTCAGAATGACTGAGGATTTGAATGAAGCAAGTGCTAAATTACCTAAATTGATTGCTCAAATAGACAAATTAGCAAAGCGTTCAGTTATTCACAAAAACAAAGCAGCAAATCTTAAATCTAAATGTATGAAGCGTGTTGCTTCTGTGAAGTAAGAAACTTTGTAGACAAAAACATAAAACCTATAACCTCCTTTTTTTAAGGAGGTTTTTTGTTATATATTAAATTATGAAACTAATTGACACACATACTCACTTGTATGAAGAAAGTTTTGCCGAGGATTTAGACTTTGTAATAAAAATGGCAAACGAAAATGGTATATATAAAATGTATATTCCAAACGTTGATGAAACCACAATAAAGCCTCTTATTTCTCTTTGCGAAAAATACGATTGTTGTATTCCTATGATGGGGCTTCACCCTACAAGTATAGATGAAAATTTCAAAAAATCCTTATCTATTATAAAAGATACTTTATTCAAAACTCCCGAAAAATTTTGTGCAGTTGGCGAAATCGGAATAGATTTGTATTGGGACAAAACCTTTTTAGAACAACAAATCATTGCATTTGAACAACAAATCGCTTGGGCATTGGAATTAAGAAAACCATTCATTGTCCACGCACGAAAAAGCTTTGATGAAATATATCGTTGCTTAAAAACAATCAACAAAAAGCAATATAGAGGCATATTTCATTGCTTTGGAGGGGATTTAAACCAAGCAAAATTACTAATCGAAATGGGATTTAAGATAGGAATTGGCGGAGTAATTACGTTTAAAAACTCAAAACTGTCAGAAATCGTAAAACAAATAGACATAAAAGACATTGTTTTAGAAACCGATTCGCCATATCTTGCTCCTGTTCCTTACAGAGGAAAACGCAATGAAAGTGCCTACATATTAGATATAGCAAAATTCGTAGCCGAAGTAAAAGAAATTCCATTAAAGCAAGTAGCTGAAATCACAACACAAACAGCCTTAAACATATTTGAAAATGAAAATTAAAAGAATAATTGCATTACTAATTGCAAGCGTTGTTTTCAACTCTGTATTGATAGCACAAGAAAACCAAACACAAACAAATGGAAAGCCAATCATTCAAGTATTTGGCAATTTCTATGCAAACTTTGGAGAAGACAAAGAAGAATTAGGCTTTGAATTAAACAGAGCATACTTAGGCTATCAATACGAACTAAAAAAAGGCTTATCAATAAAAGCAGTTATGGACATAGGCGAGTCGAAACAAGTAAACGACTATCAACGCATAGCCTACATAAAAAATGCTCAAATCTCATGGAAACACAACAATCTTACGCTTAACGCAGGCTTGATTTCCACAACACAATTCAATGAAATAGAAAAATTTTGGGGCAAAAGATACGTAGCAAAATCCTTTCAAGACGAATATAAATTTGGATACAGTGCAGACTTAGGGCTATCGGCAGCATATAAATTTGGAGAAATTATCTCAATTGATGCAATCATAACAAACGGAGAAGGATATAAAAAACTACAACAAGGAAACGGATTACAATATGGCTTAGGAGCAACAATAAATCCAATAAAGAATTTGTATTTTCGCCTATACGGAGGAATAAACGATGAAAATCAAGCAAATTTCTCTTTCTTCACAGGCTATAAAAGCGAAAAAATCACTCTCGGAGCAGAGTATAACATTCTAAAAGACCAAAAACAAGGAGCAAGTTTCTTTGGCAATTTCTCAATCAATAAGAATTTTGATTTCTATGCAAGGTATGACATCTTAGAGGAAGAAATCCTACTTACAACACAAGGCAATTCAAGCGTGATAGCAGGATTTGAATATCGAATTAACGATAACATCAAAATTTCACCAAACTTCAAAGCAAGCATTCCAAGAGATAACAACCTCAATACCAAGTATTCAGCATTCATTAGTTGCTATTTTGGAATATAGACTTAACGTGCTAAAAAAAAGTCTTTGATTTTTTATTTTTTTTCTTTGATTTTTTTAATTTTTTCTTTGATTTTTTTTGAAAAATCAAAGACTTTTTTCTGAGGCTTATTGTACTAAAAAAATATCTCTTAGGTTTGGTAAATCATTCCTAAGAGATATTTTGTTTTTTCTTTGCTTTTTAGTTTGTTATTAAAGATAATCCATAAAATACGCAAAGGAAAGTACTTCAAGAAGCAACATTGATAAACTCCCTAAAATAATAGATTTCTTGTCTGTAATTATTTTTTTCTCGATTTTCTTTAATTCTTCGTTATTTCCTTGTAATGTTTTTTGTGTTTCTTGTAATATTTCTTTTATTTCTTCCATTTCATATTATTTTTAATCATTAAACTATACCAATATAAACCCTATTGTTAAAACGGCAAAGAATAGAATTGAAAATACGAGTTCTACTCTTTCATATATTTTTGATTTTTTGTTAATTCGTTGAAAGATTTCTTGATTTTCTTTCGCCAATCTTTGATTCTCTTTTAATATTTCTTTAATTTCTTCCATTGTTATTAAAGTTATCTACTTACAACTAAGTTTATTATTGAAATAGTAAGCTTAGTTGTAAGAAATTTATTACATTGTGGTTCTTTATCTTTTTATTTTGTTTGTTTTGTGAGCTTTCTTAGCACTCTTAAGAGCTGCACCTGCGACTGCTCCTACCGCAGTACCAGCTGCAGGGTGTCCAACTGCACTTCCTACTCTCAATCCTGCCTTTGCACCTTTTATTGCTCCTCTTGCGTCTGCTAATGCAATTGACGCCCAATCAGGAGTGCTTTTTGCTAATGATATTGGTTCATACCAATAGTATAATGAGTGTCTTAATACTGATGTAAACGATAATAAAATTTGTTCTTCTGTTGTTGTAAAGCTTTGATTTGATAAAATATCTTCTTCTACTTTACAAATCACTTCATAATAAGGAGAATAGCCTTTGTTTTCCATTCCTTCTATTGTTTTAAGTAATGAAAAAACTATTTCTTTTGCATCTTCTGAGAATTTTAATTCTATCAAAACTGAATCTATGCTTTGATTATCGTTTAATGTATTTTCTGTGTCTTTGAAAACTTCTTTTATTATATCTCTATCGTAGATATTTAAGAAATAATTTTCAACGAATTGATGTAATGTATCAGGGTGTATCGCATTTGCATCTGCATAATTATCACACAAGAGGCTGATTATAGAATCTAAGTGTATATTATGCAATACTCCAATAGAATCATTTGGGTTTAATCTATTAACTGGCGACATTGTTGTTTTGTATGAATAT